>NZ_BAABDD010000045.1:0-32232 GCF_039539445.1 Salinactinospora qingdaonensis | reverse complement strand
CGCCGCGGGCGTGGTGCTGGCCTTTGCCCACGTCCAAGCCGAGGTAGACGCCGATCTCGTCGGGGGTGTCGGCCACGTGTACTCCTGGCTGCTTGTGCGTCGTCCCGGCCGCAGCGGGCACCGTCTGCCGGCATCCACATTACGAAGATCCTGCCCAGGGCGGATCGTGCTTCTATCAGCGGTCTGGCGGTGCCTCCGGTGCCCGGTGACACCACCCCCCGGATCATCGATGACAGGGGGGACCAGTCCTGCCGGGCCCGAAGGCCGGGAGTTCCCTTGCGGAACTCCCTAAAAGGTAATGGGGGGCCAGGCAGCCCCTCGCCCCACCAACGGCCGCACGGCTGACAGAGGAGCGCTGCGGGCCGGTCCTAGCCGCTGGGGGTGCCGGCGGGAACGGTCACGGACAGGGCGGACGGTGGCCGGGGCAGGCACGGTGCCCGTCCCGACAAAATCGCTTAGTACCGCCGCGTCCCGATGACCTAGGCTGACCCGCCACGAGCACCGTTGCACAGATCCACGACGTTCCCGTCCTGCTTAACCCCCGCCGAGGGGCCGGCCATTGCCGGTGACAGCGACGTGCTGGATCTCATCGGCGACGCCTCCTACCGGGGCCCAGTGGGGCGTGATCCCCGCCGAACGATTCGACGACGCCTTCTTCCGCCTGTCCAGCCGTATCGCGGGTGACATCGTCCAGAAGTTCGTCAACTACCAGTTGGGCTCGTCATGCTCGGCGACATCTCTGGGCACGCCCAGGCAAGCTCGGCTTTGCAGGCCTCATCTGGCTGAGCACCAACGCCGCCGTGACCGACGCGCCGGCGCCGCCTCGCGCGCTGCCGCGCTCGAGCGGGGGCGACCATCGGCAGGTAGCAGCACCGGAAACCGTGAATCCGCAGCACAGCGAGGCCAGGGGCGCCTCCGGCCGGGCCGTGGCCCCGGCCTTCACGCCGACCACGCTCCGCTGCTGGCCGAGGCTGCGCTCGCCGCTCGTCACTGACCAGCCGGGGTCGGTTTGGCCCCGCTGCCGGAGGGCTGTCACCGAAGGAGAGGCCGTATAGGAGGCCGGCTAGGTCCCATCGCCGTCCCATCGCCCCTGACGTCTCGCCCCTGACGTTTGGCCGCGGCGGGGGACACCGTGAGCGTCCCGCCGCGGACCGGGGAGCCAGACTGAGCGGCTCGGGGAGGGCGTGAGGAGTGGGCGGCGCGGCGGCTAGTCGTGCGCGCCCACGCCTCCGATCCGCGACACCATCGTGGTGACGAAGGGCCGGAACCCCTCTTCTTCGTAGAACCGGATCGCGTCGGAGTTCGTTGCCACGGCGGCCAACTCCAGATCGCGCACGCCCATGGCGCCAACTTGACGCCGGATCTCCTCCAGCAGTCCCGAGCCGACATCGGTGCCGCGAGCCTGGGGGTGTACACACAGCGTCTGCACGACCGCGACCCGTTCGCCGCGCTCCCAGGAGCCCCGTTGCGCTTGGTGGATCGTCACCATCGCGTAGCCGACCCCCGCGCCGTCCCGCTCGGCCAGAACGGCCAGCGTGTCGGGTTCGGCGAGCCATTCGAGGTACTGGGACCGGCGGCGGCGCCACGACTCGTCAGTGTCGACGGAGGTGATCAGATCCTCCAGGTGTGAGGCTGTCGAGGTGTGCTGATGGTGCACCGTGTGCCACAGTTCAGCCAGCTCCTCGATCTCGTTGGCCCCCAGATAGCGGAAACGCAGCACGCCCGATCCTTCTAGTCGTGGTTTGGCTCCCAACAAACTTTCCATCTTTTTTCACCCGTTTCACCCGCGTCGCCCGGGCTCACCCTGATGTCCCATGCAGCTCGACGTAAGGGATGAGCTGTACCTGCGAGGGTACGGAATAGATCAATCGGGCAGTCGGGCGACACTCGGAAAAGGACTACCTGTCATCTCAAAAGGAGAAAATTTGGAAAGTTTCACGTTGCTGAGGTGGACTCACTCCCCTTGAAGGGGCAGCCCAGGCTCGGGTGCGGGAAGGAGTGCGGGGCGCCACCGTTCGTTCATACGCGCAGATCTCGTGGGCTCTCGCCCCCCTCAGATGCCGTTGCGTCGGCCGTCGCGCTTTTCGGGGATCGTCTCTTTGCTGAATCCCGCAGTTATGGCACGCTGTGGCCACGTCGTCCCGGCGTGTGGCCGCGGCGGAGGTCCACGGTTCCAACCGCTCGGTCTCCCGGCGAAGCTGGAGGCGCGGCCAGGTACTCCGCACGCGCCGACCGCGCGTTCGGCAAGTCGGTGGCTGCCGTCTTTGCTATCGGGAAGCTATGCCCCGAACCCGACTGGGGCGCATCACGTCCACACCGGTTTGCCCGGCAGTTGCCGCTTGCTTCCCGGGAATGCTTGAAAATCCGTTAAGGTCAGCGACGTTATGGGCGCGCATACTGATATCGAGCTCCTTCGAGCCTATGAGCCGGTGTTGAGCTACACCAAGGGCGAGTTGTTCTTCCCCACCGACGTCGAGGGCTACCTCGCCTGCTGTAGCCTGTGGCTGGATCTGCCCGACGGCAAAGAGGCCGAGGTTGTCCCCGCTGGTGAGCTCACGGTCGAGCGACTCGCCGGAGCCGCCCAGGAATGGTCTGGCCAGGATCAACACTTGCGCTTTGTGCAGGAGTCCTCCCTGCGCGCTGAAGCGCGACGCCATCAGCGCACCACACGGCGGGTGATCCCCAAGAGCGGGCGTCTGGCCGCCGTGGGTGTACTCGGCCGGGTGGTCGACGTGCTCATGAAGCTCTCGCTTCTCATCCGAGGCGCGGTACCGGGCGGGGCCGCCGCCGCGGCGGCGACCCGCTACCGCGACCGGCTCGACACCGGCGGCGCCACCTACTATGGCCGGGTGCTACGCGATGGCGGCTACGTCATCCTGCAATACTGGTACTTCTACGTCATGAACGACTGGCGCTCCACCTACGGCGGCGTCAACGACCACGAGGCCGACTGGGAGACAGTCACGGTCTACCTGGTCGAGACGCCCGATGGTGGACTTCAGCCGGCGTGGGTGGGCGCTTCCTCTCACGAGTACACCGGTGATGACCTGCGGCGAAGCTGGGATGATCCCGAGTTGCACCGCGAGGGCGACCACCCCGTGGTCTTCGTTGGCGCCGGTTCGCACTCCCACCAGATGCTCCCCGGCGACTACCTCATCCAGGTCGATCCCGCGGGCCTGACCCGGCTGGTGCGGGCGTGGCGGCGGCTGACCAAGCGGCTGCTGCCCAGCACGAGCCCCATCGTTCGCCACGGTATCGGCGTTCCCTTCGTCGACTACGCGCGTGGCGACGGGGTACGGGTGGGTCCCGGCGGCGACCGGGAATGGACCCCCGTCCTCATCGACGACACCACCCCCTGGGTGCGCGGGTTCCGCGGCCTGTGGGGGCGCGACACCCGCGACTGGTTCAACGGCGAGCGTGCTCCCAGCGGCCCGCGTTACGAGCGCGACGGCACGGTGCGCTGGTCATGGGCCGATCCGCTGTCCTGGGTCGGTCTGCACAAGACCTCTCCTAACGACGCCGTGGCCCGCGAGGAGCTGCGGGGACACCTGGCCGACCTTGAGGCCAAGCTCACTGAGCTCGACGCCGAGATCACGCGCCGCCGTGACGAGTTGCGGCGGCTGTCCGTGGCCCGGACGGTACTCAGCCGTCGCGCCTATACCCAAGCGCGCGCCCGTGACTACGCTCCCCAGATCCAGCAGGCCGAGCGGGAGCTGGCCGAGATCTGTCACGAGCGCGCCGTTACGGCGGACGAGAGCGACATTCACCGTGCCGCCCTGGAGCGGCGCGAGACGCTGCGCGAGGAGCCGCAGGCCCATCTGCGTTCGCCGCACCGCCCCTATGCCGCCGCTGGGCATCGCCCCACCCGGTTCCTGCATGTATGGGCGGCATTGAGCACACCGCTGCTCATCGTCGCCCTGGGGGCGCTGCTGTTCCTCAGGAGCACGTTGGTGCTGCCCGCTGTCCTCGGGGTGGTGGTGCTGTTCGCCGCCGTGGACGCTTTCGCCCGTCGCAAGTTCGCCTCGTTCCTGGCCGGGGGCGCCATCATCGTGGTGGTGGCCGCCGTCATCGCCGGGATCATCGCCGCGTTCCTGTGGGACTGGCGTATCACGCTGCTGGTGCCCATGGTGTTCATGGTCGGCGTCTTGCTCGTGGTCAACGTGCGCGACCTGCTGCGGCGGTGAGGTTGGTCGCTCGATCGGCCCTGCCGGCGAATCGCCCTCTACCATGGGAGAGTGGATGAGTTGAGCTCGTACTGTCCCCGGTACCAGTACGCCGCTACATTCCTGGGCCGCCGCTGGGCGTTCACGATCCTGCGCGCCTTGTTTTCCGGGCACCGTCGGTTCTCCGAGATCCGGTCGGCTGCCGCGGGGGTGACCGACCGGGTGCTCACCGAGCGGCTACGGGAGATGGAGACGGAAGGGCTCATCGAGCGCTGTGTCTGCGACACCTCCCCGGTACGGGTCGAGTACCGGTTGACCACCAAGGGGGCCGCGCTGCGCGCCACTGTGGAGGCGTTGCAGGAGTGGGCTGATACGTGGGTACCGCTGGAGACGGCGATCCAGGCCTGTGGCGAGGAGCACGCCAAGAGCTGAGGCGTTGAGGCGGCACGGGGAGCGCGTCGAGCGCGTCCCCGTGCGAGGTGCCACCGGCCCGATCGGGCAGCCGCGCCGGTGGCTCAGCCGGTGGCGTCGAGGGTGGGGTAGTCGGTGTAGCCGCGGTGGTCGCCGCCGTAGAAGGTCGCGCGGTCGGGCTCGTTGAACGGGCCGCCGGCGTGCAGCCGCCGCACCAGATCGGGGTTGGCCAGGAACAGCGAGCCGAAGGCGACGACGTCGGCCAGCCCGTCGGCGACAACGGAGATGTCCTCAGGGGTTGCTGTCCCCATCGGCAGGCTCGGGTGCGGGTTGACGATGAGCGCCCCGTTCCACTGTCGGCGGATCATCTGGGTGATGTCGCGCCGTCCGACCTCCATGATGTGCAGGTAGGCCAACTCCGCGGGGAGGTGGTCGAGCAGCGTGGCGTAGAGCGTCTCGGGGTCGTCCTCGACGATGTCCACGAGGGTGTTGTCGGGAGAGACCCGCAGCCCGGTGCGCCTAGGGCCGATCGCCTCGGCCACGGCCTGGGTGACCTCGGCGGCGAAGCGCACGCGGTTGGTCACCGTAGCGCCGTAGCGGTCGGAGCGCGTGTTGGCGTTGGAGGAGAGGAACTGGTGGATCAGGTAGCCGTTGGCGCCGTGCAGTTCCACCCCGTCGAATCCGGCTGCTATGGCGTTGCGGGCGGCCGAGGCGAAGTCGTCGATCGTCGTCTCGATCTCGCGGGGGCTCAGTTCGTGCGGTACCACGCTGTCTTTGGGGCCGTCCTTGGTGAACGTCTTGGCGTCGGCCTTGACGGGGGAGGGGGCCACCGGAATCAGCCCGTCGGGAAGCAGGTCGGGGTGGCCGATGCGTCCGGAGTGCATCAACTGGGCGACGATTCTCCCGCCCTCGGCGTGGACCTTGTCGGTGACCACGCGCCAGGCAGCCACCTGTTCCTCGCTGTGCAGGCCGGGAGTGTCAAGGTAGCCCTGTCCGACGATGCTGGGCTGGATCGCCTCGGTCACGATCAGTCCCGCGCTGGCCCGTTGCGCGTAGTACTGCGCCGTCAGGTCGGTGGGTGTGTTGCCCGCACCCGCGCGGCTGCGGGTCATCGGCGCCATGGCCAGCCGGTTGCGCAGGTCGAGGTCTCCCACGCGGGCGGGGTCGAAGGCGGTGGGCATGCTGGTCTCCTTCACGGGGGCGTGGGGGCCGTAAGGCACCACACGGCTTTGGCTTCATTAAAAGAAGTAACTTACAAAAAGTAAGTTACACGTTTGGCTCTGCCCAGGAAAGCCATGACACTGTGATCCGCCCCATAGGAGCGGCCGGTCGCCCCGCGCACCTCGCGAGCGCCCACGCGGCAGGGCCACTGCGACGGGGGCACTCGGCGGCTCTCCACCGGCCGGGCCGACCGTCTCGACTCCCGAACCGGGGCGCTCGGTCGCTTCAGGCGCTCAACCCCGAGGCGCGGATAGTGATATTGAGCCGGCCCGACTCCAGACCCGTGGCCGGGTCAGCCGTGCCCGGACGGGTGCGGGGCACACCGTGGTAAGCCATACGCGCCGCACCGCCGAAGACGAACAGGTCCCCGCCGCGCAGCTCCACATCGGTGTAGGGACGACTGCGAGTCTCGGTGTTGCCGAAACGGAACACGCACGTGTCGCCCAAGCTCAGTGATACCACCGGAGCCGCACAGCGTTCCTCGCGGTCTTGGTGCATCCCCATCTTGGCCTCGGGGCCGTAGAAGTTGATCAGCGCCACATCGTAGGGGGGTTGGCTCTCGGCCGCTTCGTCCCCGAAGGCCGCGGCTACCCCCGAGCGGGCCAGCTCCCCCAGAAGGGCAGGCAAGGCCGGGACCGGGGTGCCGTCGGGCAGCGTCGCCGAGTAGCGGTAGGGCTCCCAATACCACCCCAACGAGGCCATGCCAACGCTCATCGTCCCCCCACGCGGGGTGCGATGGTGACGCATCCCCCCGCAGGCGCGCACCCAATCGCGGCACCGTCCAACCAGCTCGCGCTGGCTTTCGATGCGCAACCAGCCCGGTAGGTGCACCGCGCCGGGCGCCACCGTCACCGGTTCTGCCGGAAACAGCGTCCCCATGGTCCACGAGGCTACCCGCGCCTCGCGCGGGTCCCGCGCCACCCGTCACCTCGCACGAGGGGAAAACCCGGCGCTGGCGCGCCAAGCGGGCGGGCGGCGCCGGCCGCCCGCCCGTGTCGCCGGACTACTCCAGCGCGGCGTCGAGCGTGATCGTGGTGCCGGTCAACGCCTGGCTGACCGGGCATCCGCTCTTGGCTTTCTCAGCCGCCGTGGCGAAGTCCTCCGCTGAACTGCCGGGCACCCTGGCGCGCACGGTCAGGTGGACCCCGGTGATGCCGGTGCCCGGCTGGAAGGTCACGTCGGCCTGCGTGCGGATACTCTCCGGAGCGGTTCCGTTGTCGCCAAGTATCTTGCTCAGCGCCATGGAGTAGCAGGAGGAGTGCGCCGCCGCGATCAGTTCCTCCGGGCTGGTCAGACCGTCGGACTGTTCGGCCCGCGCCTTCCAGGTCACTTCCTGCTGCGGTATGCCAGAGGAGTCAAAGGACACGATGCCGCGGCCGGCGGCGAGATCACCCGTCCAGTCGGCGTGCGCGGTACGAGTCGTGGGCATACGTTGACGCTCCTTGTGTGGTTGCTGTGTCGGTCGTTAGCGCGCGTGCCTTGAGTGCACGCGGGAGGGGTCATGCCCGATTCGCTACGGATCTATCCTCGCTGCCACGGCGGTGTTCGACACGCAGCACCCCGTGCGAGAGTCGCCACACCACATCGGCTGACTCCACCCGTTGCGGGCGGTGGGGCGCCACGATCACGGTGCCGGTGAAGTGAGCGATCACGCGATCCATCGCCTCGGTGGCTGCCGGGTCGAGGTTGGTGTCGGCCTCGTCGAGCGGCAACAGCCGCAGGCGAGGCAGCAGCGCCCGCGCCGCCCGCTGGCGCTGCCCCGCCGACAGCCCCGCGCCGTTCTCCCGCACCGGGGTTTGCAGCCCTAGCGGTAACTGGGCGAGCAGGCTGTCCAAGCCACTGTCGAGGCTCGCCCGGTGCAGGCGCCGGCCGTCAGCCTCAGGCGCCGCATACCGCACGTTGTCGGCGATCGTGCCCCGCAGCAGCGGCAGGTGCGGCCCCACAACCCCGATCGCCGCACGCACCGAGGCCGTCCGGGGCGCGGCCACGTCGGCCGCCGTCCACCAGGACGTGGCCCCCGTCAGCGGCGAGCACCCCTCCGAGCACCGACAGCAGCGTCGATTTGCCGCTGCCGTTGGGGCCGACCACCGCCACCGAACAGCAGGAATCGGTACAGCGGTTTCATACCGTCCCACGGTGCCGGCGGCCCGAAAGGGAGGATGAAGCGACGAGGAGGATTCCTTCATCATCTGTAACACCCGGTAGCCTGACGGTTGTCGAGTCGGGACTTTGGACCGCTATGGAGGTGAGGCCACCCGTGAGCCGACCTCCACGGACCCGGTAGCGGCACCGCGCCCCCACTGGCGACGCCGCGCCGCACCTTCGCCCGCCTCCGAACTCGTATTGGGGGAAAGCCCATGTCGTCGCAGCGGCGGGTGCGCGGTTGGCTGCCCAGCCGGCGCGCGACCCAGCAGCATGGCCGTCGACAGTCCGGCTCGCTCGCGCCCGAGTACTCCATGGACCCGCGCGCCGAGGCCGCCACCGCGCCGCCTGTTGAGGAGAGCGTCGTCGACGCTGCCGTCTACGTCGACGGCCACCGTGTCGAGAGCACGCCCAACCTTACCCAGCTCTACCGCAGCGTTCCCCAGCAGCCCGGCGCCCTGGCCTGGATCGGCCTGTACCAGCCGGCTGAGTCGCAGCTTTTGTCCGCTGCCGAGCAGTTCGGTCTGCACGAGTTGGCCGTAGAGGACGCGATCGTAGCCCACCAGCGTCCCAAGCTGGAGCGCTACGGCGACACGCTCTTCGTGGTGCTGCGGGCTGCCCGCTACCTCGACGAGTCCGAGCAAGTGCGCTTCGGGGAACTCCACGTGTTCGTGGGGGCCGATTTCGTCCTCAGCGTGCGCCACAGCAACGCTCCCGACCTGGCGGGCGTACGCCAGCGCCTGGAAGGGGAGCCCAGCCTGCTCGCCCGCGGCCCCGAAGCTGTCCTCTACGCCATTCTCGACGCTGTCGTCGACGGTTATGCTCCGGTGATCGCTGGGCTGCAAAACGACATCGACGAGATCGAGAACCAGGTTTTCGCCGGCGACCCCGACGTCTCTCGGCGCATCTACGAACTCTCCCGCGAGGTCATCGAGTTCCAGCGCGCGACCCGCCCGTTGCTGTCCATGCTCGACGGCCTGATCGCCGGCTTCGACAAGTACGGCACTGACAAGGAGTTGCAGCGCTACCTGCGCGACGTCGCCGACCACGCCACCACCGTGGCCGAGCGAGTCGACGGGTTCCGCCAGATGCTGGGCAGCATCCTCACCGTCAACGCCACGCTGGTCAGCCAGGCCCAAAACGAGGAGATGAAGCACCTCACCCACGCCAGCTACACCCAAAGCGAAGAGGTCAAAAAGATCTCCTCCTGGGCGGCCATCCTGTTCGCCCCGACCCTGGTGGGCACGATCTACGGCATGAACTTCGACGCCATGCCCGAGTTGCACTGGCAGTGGGGCTACCCGTTCGCGCTGGCGCTCATGGGCGTCGTCTGCGTCACCCTCTACATCCTTTTCAAGCGCCGCAACTGGCTTTGAGACGGCACCCGCGCGGTGGCGTCCCGGCCTCGGCCGGGGCGCCACCGCGCGGGTGTGCCGCCTTAGTCGGGCTGGCCCTCGTAGATGGTGATCCGATAGCCGTCGGGGTCCTCGAATATGAACTCGCGGCCACACGAGCCGTCGCACAGCGGCTTCACGATGGGGACGTCATGGTCGGCGAGCTTTCCAGCGAGCTTGTCGGGGTCTTCGGACTTGATCCAGATCACGACACCCCACCCGACCTTGCTGGCGGCGTCGAGGTCGTCGGTGGCCTGCCGCAGGGCGACCCGGATCGGTTGGCTGCCCAGAACCGCGGCGTTGGGCACTTTGGTGGGAACAGTGTGGAAACCGACCAGGTCGGTGTAGAACTGCTTGGAGCGTTCCAGGTCCCGAACCTGGAGGGTGAGGAAGTCGGGGCCGACCACGTTCACGTTCTGAGCCATGTCAACAGCTCCCTTGGCTTGCGGAATCGACGACGTGTACGGCTTCGTGCGGCGAAGCCGCCACGTCCGAGACGCGTTCCACCCTTGCCGATGAACGGGCCTTGACAGTATCGCGCTTTCGCGCGATTCCGGCCTGTGAGGGCTGGCATCGCGCATCCGCGTGTCGGGCGAAGGTGCGCCCGCGCTCCGGGGCGGCCTGCTCGCGGCGGTGCGGCCCACGCCCCGCAGCCTCGGCACTCGGCCCGCCCACCGGACACCGGCCGAGGCGCCATCTGTTGTCGGGTTGTCGGGCCCATGGAGCCCCGCGCCACAGCGCGTGCGAGGGAGACCTCCGAAACGCTCAGGGATCACGCGAACACGGGACGTGCGCTCCCTGGGATTCGCAGCAGACTCGGAGACCAGTAATCGTCTTTACGTTTGCAGTGCCGCGTACGGCGTCGGGGCCCAACGGCCACCGCGTTGCCGGCTGCATGTGCTACCTGTGTTGGAGGCACTTGATGGACACGATGGACACCGGCGGTTCCACCGGATCGGGATTGACGGGCGCGACAGGTCTACGACACTCCATCGACGTCGCCGTTATCGGAGCTGGCGTTCTCGGTCTGGCGGCCACCGACGCGCTGCTGCGCCAGGGTGTCGATGTCGTCTGCTTCGAAGGCCGCGAACCCGGGCAGGGTCAATCCGGCGGACTGACCCGGACTTTCCGCCACAGGCACGACAACGAGGCCGTCGTGCGGCTCGCGGCGGAGGCGCTGACCGGCTGGCGGGAATGGGAGAAACGCTGTGGCCGCACCCTCATCGGCCCCGAGGGAGCCGTCTACGCCGGAATGGAGGAGGTCGACGCCGAGGGGATGCGCCGCCACAGCGTCGCGCACCACTGGGTCGACGGCAGCGAGGCCGGTACGGTCTTTGGTTCCCTCTCTCCCACCTCGGGGCCGCTGCTCGTCGACCCCGACGCGGGGGCGATCCGGGCGCGTCGTACGATCGAGATGCTCACGAACTGGGCCGGTGAGCACATCGTCCAGGCACACGTGCACGGTGTCTCGGTTCCCGACGATGGGGAAGGCGTGGAGCTGCAAACGGCCGACGCCATCTACCGGGCGCGTCACGTCCTCATCTGTGCCGGTACCGCCACCCCCCACCTGGCCGCGGGGGCCGGGATCGACATCCCGCTAGACTGTGCCCTGCACGTCCGTCCGCACTTCCCAGTGCGCGAGGAGTTCAAGGACGCGCCCCTGCCGTGTTGGGTGGACCGTTCCGGGGAATTCGGCGAGACCGTGTACGGGTCCGTGATCGGTTCCTCGGGCACCTACGTCGTCGGTTTGATCGGCGCCAGCGTCGACGTCCCCATGAACGCCGGGCTGCCCAGCGGTACCGAGATGGAGTCCCATGCGCGGCGGCTGTCGAACTATGTCCGCAAGGCGCTTCCCGGGCTGGTGCCCGAGCCGGTCGGGGTGCGAGTGTGCGTCATGAGCAAGCTCCCCGGCGGCAGCGACGCCTTCGGTGTGTGGCACACCCCGGGCGTGACCGCGGTTACCGGGCACAACCTGTTCAAGCTGGCCCCTGTGCTGGGCGAGGCCCTGGCCGACTGCGCGCACCACGACCGCCTTCCCGCTGTCCTTGCCGAGGCCACCGAGCACGCGCTGGTCGAGGCATGAGCGCCGTGAGCCAGCGCCTGCTCCACGAAGCCAGGCCGGACGAGATCGCGGTGACGGGGGCTACAGGGACAGTGGGTGCGGCCGTCGTCGCGGAGCTGGCCTCGCTGGGGCACCACCCCCGTGCTCTCGTCCGTCCCGGATCGACTGCGCGACCTCCCACCCGTTCCACCCGCGTCGCCGTCGACCTCGACGACCCCGCTGCATTGCGCTCCGCCCTATCCGGGGTTCGCGCCCTGCTGCTGTTGACCCCGCTGCGACCCCGCCAAGACCTACTGCACGAGTCCCTGCTCAACGCCGCGCTCGACGCTGGGGTCGAGCGCGGCGTGAAGCTCTCGGCGCTGGGCGCCGATCCCGAATCGGCGGTGCGAATCCACAGCGAGCACGGCCGATCCGACAGGGCAGTGCGCGAGTCCGGCCTGTCCTACGCCATCCTGCGCCCCAACGCCTTCATGCAGAACGTGATGCAGTGGCGCGGTATGGTCGCCCGCAACGGCACGATCGAGCTACCCATGGGTGATGCTCGGATCAGCATGATCGACGCCCGCGACATAGCCGCCGTGGCGGTACGCGCCCTCCTGGACTGGGACGGGGTGCGCGGCGCCTACGACCTTACCGGCCCGCAGGCCCTCAGCTACGACGACATCGCCGAGCACCTCTCGGCCGCCAGCGGCAGGAAGGTGCGCTACGTCGACGTCGCCCCGACCGTGAGCGCCGACAACATGCGCGCCGCCGGCACCCCCGCCTGGGCGATCGAAGCGCGGCTGGGACTCTATTCCACCATCCGGGCCGGTGAGGCCCAACTGCTCACCTCCACGGTCCAGCGCATCACCGGCAGGTCCCCCTGCTACTTCGCTGACTTCGCCGCTGAGGTCAGTGCCGCGTTCCAACCCGTGGGTTGAGCCCTGGCCACGGTGCACAAACCCGAACACATGGCGAGAAAGGAGGGCGGGAGCTCATGCGCGTGTTCGCGATCGGTGCCACGGGGGTTCTCGGCCGTGAGGTGGTTCCACTGCTGGGAAAACGCGGCCACGAGGTCACCGTGATGGCGCCGGATCGGCTGGAACAACTGCCCGACGGGGTGACCAAGGTGCGGAGGGGCCTGCTCGACGACGACCTCGACCTGGTGTCGCTGCTGGCGGGCCACGACTGCGTGGTCAACATGGCCACCAGCATGCCCCGGGATTTCTCGGCTCCAGGCGCGTGGGAGGAGAACACCCGGATTCGTCGCGAGGGCACCCGCCGCCTCGTCGAGGGGCTGCGAAGCGCCGGCGTGTCCCGGCTGGTGCAGATGAGCATCACGATGGCCTACGCCGATGGCGGCCACTCTTGGATCGGTGAGGACGCCGCCTTCGACACCGACCCGGCCCGGGAGGCGGTGGTGCGTCCGATCGCCGAGCTGGAGTCGGTGGTCTCGCGGGTACCGCCCGCCGAGGTCGCCTGGACTATCTTGCGCGCCGCCAGGTTCGTGGGACCGGGCACGCTACAGGACGTCCAACGGCAACGGCTGGCCCAAGGCGCGCTGCCCATCCCTGGCGACGGCAGCTCGTTCCTGGCGTTGGTCCACGTCGCCGACTTCGCCGACGCCGTGGTCGCAGCCGTGGAGCAGGGCCTGGCGGGCCAGATCTGCAACGTCGCCGACACCCCCGTCCAGGTCGGCGACTACCTCCAACGGCTGGCCCGCCTTGAGGGAGCCCCGCCGCCGGTCTACGATCCCGACCTGCCCCCCGACATGCCCTCCCACCGCGTGGACAGCAGCGTGGCGCGCAGTCGACTGGGCTGGCGCCCCCGGCGGGGCGTCCTCCCGAAGACAGGGGAGTTTGGGCGGGACCGGCCCGAGGCCGTGTCGCGGGTGGCCCGCCAATAGTGCTGCCCCGGCCGACCCCGCGCGGGGTCGGCCGGGTTCGGGTTCACTTGGTGCGGTATCTCCGCGACCCCTACGGCGACACCGCTCTCACGGGGATCACGAGCTGGGGAGTTGAATCGACTGCTCGTGGTGGAAGACGTTGCGGGGGTCCCAGCGGCGCTTCACGCGTTGGAGCCGGGCGTAGTTCTCCTTGTAGTAGAGGTCGTGCCAGGGGACGCCGGAGGTGTTCTGGTCGGGGTCGTTGAGGTCGATGTCGCAGTAGTTGATGAAGCAGCCATCCGTGACGTCGTTGGGGACGGGAACCCCTCCCGTGTCGGCGTAGACCGCCTGGTAGAACCGCTGGTGCCAGCCGATGTGCAGGTCGTCCTGGTCGGCGTTTTGCCAGGCTGCTCCCCACAACAGCAGCATCACCGAGTCGCGGTGCGGGTTGGCTGTCTCCGAGGACGACAGCGCGTTCACCTCCCCCCCGTGGGAGGCGATCGAGACGACGAAGGGGGGCTGGCTGTAGTCGGTGGTGGTCAGTTGCTCGTAGAACGCGCGAATCTGGGACTCGGTGAAGGAGGTGCGATGGTAGCTCGACTTGTACTTGTAGCGGTCGGTGGGGTTGCTCGCCCACATTCCCGGCCAGCCGCTCGCGTGTAGCCAGGGGAGCTTGCGGTGCTCGGTGACCGTGGGCTCCACGCCGACTCCGTCGTTGACCGCGGCCAGGAACCTGTTGAGCAGTCCTTCGGCGTCGGGCTTGTCCGCGTCCATCTGCACGACCATGTGGAAGGCCCCTGAGGGCTGCGTGGTTAGCTCCAGGCGGGAGAACAGGCCGGTGTAGTCGCTGTCGGGAGAGCTGTTGCGCTCCAGCCACCTGCCGTAGTTGCTCATCACCTTGCTGAAGCGCTCCAGGGACATGTCCTTCCAGGCCCATTGCGAACGGTGAATCCATGCCTCCGCCGGCGGAGCCGGGAGCATCTCGCTGGGGTCGGAGGTTCTCACCCCGGGGGAGCGGAACCAGTAGCGGGTGACGACCCCGAAGTTGCCACCCCCGCCTCCGGTGTGGGCCCACCACAGGTCGCGGGCGCGGTCGTGGTCCTCACGCGTGGCCACGATCGCGCGGGCGTGGCCACGCTCGTCGACTACGACGACCTCGACGGCGTAGAGGTGATCGCTGATGAGACCGTGCTCGCGGCTGAGACCGCCGTAGCCACTGCCGGCCACGTGCCCTCCCGAGCCCACCGGGTAGCACGAGCCTCCCGGCAGGGTCACTCCCCAGCGCTTGTACAGGTTGTAGTAGACCTCGCCCAGGGAGGCTCCAGCCTCGACCATGATCGCGTTGTGTCGGCCGTCCTCTTCGATCTTGGTCAACTGGCTCATGTCGATGATGATGTCGACATCGGAGTTGTCGACGAAGTTCTCGTAGCAGTGGCCGCCACTGCGTACCGTGATCCGTTTGCCCTTGCTGACGGCCTTTTGGACCGCCGTGACCACCTGATCGGTGGAGGTGGGCAGGTGAACGGCATCGGGGTTGCTGACGAAACGCTGGTTCTGTCCCCGCGTCAGCCCTGGGAAACGGATGTCTCCTCGCCGGACGGTGAACTCCGGTTTCTCAGCGCTGTGCGCAAAGGCCTCCGAAGAGGTGAGCCCCCAATCGAGCTGCGAACCGGTGGCCGCCGCACCACCTGCCAATGCCGACCATGTCAGCATATCCCGACGCGTTACCTTACCCATACGAAATCCTCCATCTATCGATGACCGCTCGTTGGGGCGGTCCCGAAAACTGGTGCTCGTGCGCTACTGATCCCCGAGGGCCGGATCTGGGCCCGCTGCCGCGCTCCAGCGAGCCATTCATCGGGAAAGCGCGAAGACGCGGTACCAATCGTGTCCGTCTCGGTCCCGACCGCGTATCGCGTATTCGCGGTAAAAGCGCCATCACGTGCCCTCGGCTGGCAGCCGACGGCCCTGGTCGAAGAAAACGCCGGTCACGTTTGGCGACTCCGAGGAGAGAGCGGGTCGGAAGAAGCGCGTTTCCCATTTATCTGCTCCCCTCGTTTGGCAGAGCCGGTCCATTGTGATCTTTTCGTGGCGCTGATCTTGTTGCGGCGGAAACGTCAGTGATGACCACGCTGGCCTCATGGATGGTTTCTCGGTGCAATATCGCTGAAAAGCGTGATGTCTTGTGGGGATGCAGTTGGATACTGCTTGAGATCAAACATTCACCGCAGGCGACTTGCTATGGAGGAGCCACTGATGAGCGCTACGGACAAGGTGAGAAGAGCGATCCATGTCGCTCCCGGCGAGGGGCCCAGCGTGTGGGCCTTCAGCGGCGATCGCTACACCCTGAAGGTGGGCACCCAGGACACCGACGGCACGATCGGCGTGATGGAGGCCGAGGTTCCGGCCGGCAGCGGCCCACCGCTGCATATCCACCAAAACGAGGACGAGATGTTCTACGTCCTCGAGGGCACCCTGGAGATCGTGGACGTCGACCGTACGTTCCTGGCCGAGGCCGGCTCTTTCCTGTTTCTGCCGCGGGGCTCGGCCCACCGCTTCACCAACGTCTCCGACAAGCCGGCCCGGATGTTGATGCTCTTCTCACCCAGCGGGTTCGAGGACTTCTTCCTGGAGGTGGGAACCGAGGTGGTCGCAGGCCAGGCTCCACCACCCCCCAGCCAGTTCAAGACCGACGTCGAGCGCTCCATGCAGGTGGCCCAGGAGAAATACGGCATCGAGGCGGTCTAGCCCGATGGTCTTGTCCCCGGGACGCCGCGCGGCGTCCCGGGGACGATGGCCGGCTCCGCCCCAACTCGTACCCCTCACGCCGGCTGGCAGGGCGAGGTGAGGCGTCGGCCGCTCACCCCGACAGCGGGCCTGAGGCGCAGCGTGAGCTATCCGCTGCCGTTGGCACAGGTCGCCTCCCATGCCAGCATGGCGCGGTCGATGATCGCGTGGGCCGCCGCGTTGGAGCAGCCGTCACGGGCCTGGATCGACAGTCCGTGCAAGACGGTGAGATAGAACGCGGCCATCGCGGCGGTATCGGTCGTGGGCGGGAGATCCCCTTCGGCCACGCCGCGGTTCAACCGTGCCCGCACCACCGCGTAGTCGTTCTTGCGGCAGTGGGCGAGGTAGTCGTGCACGCTCTTGTTGGCCGTGGTGACGTTGGTCGCGGCCAGCACGACCATACATCCCCGTGGAGTGCTGGGGTCGGTGTAGGCGTCGGCGTTCTCGCGCAGCAGCGCTTCGATCGCCCGCTTCGCGGTGGGATAGCGGTTCAGAGCGCGGTCGCTCATCAGGTCGTCGGCGGAGTTGTACAGCTCGACAGCTTCGCGGAACAGTTCCTCCTTGGAGCCGAACGCCGCGTACAGGCTGGTGGATGTGATCCCCATCGACTCGGTGAGCAGGCTCAGCGAGGTGCCCTCGTAGCCGTGTTCCCAGAACAACTCCATGGCGATCCGTAACGCTCTGTCACGGTCGAAACGTCGCGGGCGTCCTCGTCGCGGCATGCCACTCTCACCTCCTCATCTTGACAGTATGTTCCTTCGATGGTAGCAATTATGTGTCGTTCGATACTTAAATGGAGTTGTGATGGCCCCCCTCGAAGGAAAAGTAGCGCTTGTCACCGGAGGCAGCCGGGGCATCGGAGCTGCGATCGCCCAGCGTCTGGCCAATGACGGCGCCGACGTCGCTCTGACGTACAACACCTCGCCCGAGCGGGCGTACGGCGTCGTCGACCAGATCAAGCAGATCGGGCGCCGCACGGTCGCGCTGCAGGTCGACGTCGCCGATGCCGAGGCGGTCACCGCGGCGGTGGAGCAGACCGTCGCCGAATTCGGCCGCCTCGACATCCTGGTCAACAACGCGGGGATCTTCCCCTACGGTCCCATTGACGAACTGACCCTTGAGGACTTCGAGAACACCACGGCCATCCACGTCCGCGCGGTCTTCGCCGCGGTCCGGGCCGCAGTGGGCCACATGGGTGAGGGCGGTCGGATTATCAGCATCGGCAGCAGCCTGGTGGAGCGGGTGCCGGCCCCCGGCATCAGCCTCTACTCGCTGAGCAAGTCCGCGCTGGTGGGCTTCACCAAGGGGCTCGCCCGCGACCTCGGTCCACGGGGAATCACCGCCAACGTGGTCCATCCCGGTTCCACCGACACCGACATGAACCCGGCCGACGGTGAGGGCTCTGACGAGGAGCGCGCGCTGACCGCCCTGGGCCGCTACGGCTCCCCCGAGGACATCGCCGCCACGGTGGCTCACCTCGCTGGCGAGTCCGGACGCTACATCACCGGCACCACCATCACCGTCGACGGCGGTGTCACGGCATGACCACGATCTCCCCACCGGTTCTGCGGCACGGGAGAGCCAGACGTTCACCGGCAGTCTCGTTCCTGTAAGGATGCATGGTTATGGCCTGGCTCATTCTCGTCATCGCTGGCCTACTTGAGATCGTGTGGTCCCTGGCACTGAAGCAGGCCGAAGGACTGACCCGGATCGGTTGGGCGGCCACCGGCATCGGGGTAGCGATGGTCAGCCTTGGTTTGCTGTCGGTGGCTCTAAAGAGCCTTCCTGTGGGAACCGCCTATGCCGCCTGGGTGGGGATCGGAACCGTGGGTGTGGCGATTGTCGGCATGATCGCGTTGGGTGAGCCGGTGTCGTGGCAACGGCTGAGTTTCATTGCTCTGATCATCCTCGGTGTTATAGGGCTCAACCTTTTTGATAGCTGACTTCCTGTTGCGATCTCTGGGTAGATTGGCGAAATACGCTTAACAGTTAATTCCGTTCTCTAAGCCGCCTCGCATGATTGCGGGGCGGCATTTTTAGCATGCACGTCCCCAGCGGCTTTTCGGGTGATTGGTCCCGCGCGATCGTCCGTTATTTTGGTCGGCTGGTTTCGAGTTCTGGCGACGCTGGCCCGGTGGTCCGATGTAGGGACGACGCGGCGCTGAGATTGCTGGTCACACGACGTGAAACCGTGTCTGCCTTTCGGAGGTTGAGGCTTGATTGGTCGGAGAATCCGAAGATTGATTGGTGGGCTTTCATTTTTCGGATGTCCTATTATCCCTGGTTGTGTCAGTGTGATGTAAGCCATACATGATCTTTTCGATTTTTCTCTATATGGAAATGTACGATCAGTGTCGGTGCTTAAGAGTGGAACTCCGGGGCGCCCGACGACATGATCCAATTCTTTCTGTGCCTGTTTTCCTTGTGGGTAAATTAAGTCGGGGCTATCGGTTTCAGGGGGAGCGGATGGCCAAAATAGAATTGCGTTGCATATTGCTGGAGAGCGTGTTCTCTTTGGGAGATCCAAATGGTTGAATGTCCGTCGAAGTTCCCCATGATCGGTAGAGAGGACGTCGTGGCCGAGCTGCGGTGCGACATTGACAGGCTCAAGGAAGGCATTGGGGGGTGTGTGATCCTCGAGGGCGCCCCTGGTCTGGGCAAAACTCGCCTGCTGGAGGAGATCACAGCCTATGCGAACCAGCGACAGGTGGCGAAAGCCTCCGGATACGCCACCGAGCTCGACCATGTCGCGCCGATGGCCACGCTGCGCAGTTTTCCCTGCGGCGCCCGCTGGTCCGACACCGAGATCGCTGGCCTTGAGGGCTTGAAGATCGTCGAACAGTTCAGGGAACGGCTGGAAGCCATGCTGGGCAACGGCCCGCTGCTCGTCGTGCTCGACGACGCCCAGTGGGCTGACGAGCTCACCGCGTTGGCCATGCGGATTCTCGTGCCGGAGTTGAGTTCCTCCCCGGTGCTGTGGGTGCTGGCTCGCCGCCCCGGACCCGTCCAGGGCTATGCGCAACGCTCCATCGACTGGCTGCTGCGCGAAGAGGCCCGGTTGCTCCGACTTGAGCCGCTCTCCGAGCCCCAGATCGTCCAACTGTGCTCCGTGCTGCTGCGCGCTGAGCCCGACCAAAAGCTGCTAGAGCTGGCCTCGCGCAGTGGTGGCAGCCCCTTCTTGGTCGAACACCTGGTCCGCGGGCTCTGCGACAGCGACCGCCTGCGTATCGACAAGGGGGTGGCCACCCTGGTCGACGGCGATCTCTCCATGGACTTCCTCAGGGAGGGCGACCGGTTGCTGTACAACCTCTCAGACTCCGCGCGCTGGCTGTTGCAGGCCGGCTCCGTCTTGGCCCGCCCCTTCACCGTGGAGGAGGTCGCCAACCTTACCGGCCAGTCGCCCGTGGACACGCTTCCCGTCTTCAACGAGGCCGTCACGGCCGGCGTGCTGGTCGATCGAGGCGAGGAGTTCTCCTTTCGTCACGACCTGATCCGCTCGGCCATGTACAACACCCTCCCCGGACCCGTGCGTCAGATCCTGCACCGCGAGGCCTCGACGTTGCTGCGCAAGGAGGGCCGCCCCAGCGGGGAGTCGGCGCTACATCTACTGCGCAGCGACACCGAAGGCGACGAGCAGTTACTGAATGTGCTGTGCCAGGCGGTTGAGCAGATGGCAGCGACGAGTCCGGGTGCCGCCGCCGACCTCATCCTCCACGTCTTCCACACCCTGCCCGCCGACCACAAGCGCAACCCCGCGCTGGTCGCCGACGCGGTGCGACTGCTGGCCACCGTCGGCCGCATCCGCGAGGCCAAGGAGTTCGCCGAGGAGATGTTGCAGGCCGGTATGCACCTCATCGACGAAGGGGCGCTGCTCATGGGGCTGGCCGACGTCTCCTACCTCACCGGCGACTACCGAGCCGTCCTACGCTACACCGACCAGGCGCTGGCCATCTCCGGTATCCAGCAGGTCGTCCGCGGACGGCTACAGGCCTTGCGCGCCCACGGCCTGCTCGAGGAGCAAAGTCCCGGCGTCGACTCGGTGACCGCCGCCGAGACGGCCGCCACCCTGGCCATAGAGGAGGCGTATCGAACCGCCGACGACTCGGCACTGGCCTGTGGCTACTCCGGCCGGTGCAAGGCGGCCCGCGAGAAGGGACTGCTGCACACTGCGGCGGCCTTCGCCCGGGAGGCGGTGCGCATTGCCGACGACACGGGGGGCCACGAGCGTCACCGCCACCCCCGGATCTGGCTCTCGGCGGTGTTGACCGGCGCCGACCGGCTAGAGGAGGCTGAGGAGACGCTCATGACCGACCAGGGCCAGTCCGACCGGTTGGGCACCGCGTGGTCCAAGCCCCTCTGGCACTACCATATGGCCGATTTGCGCCTGGTGGCCGGACGGCTGTGCGAGGCTAAGGCCGAGGCCGAGGCCGGCCTGCGCGTCGCCGAACAGTTGAATACCTCGGCCCAGAACGTCCGGCTGCTGGTGCTGCTGGCGCGGGTGGCGCTCCACCAGGGCGACCTCGCCGCCTGCCGTGACCACATCGAGCGCACCAGACGGCTGCTGCGAGACGGCGAGCAGCACTCGCCGGTACTGCTGACGTGGGTGGTGGCTATGCTCGCCCAGGCCGAGGGCGAGCCCGACCGGGCCTACACGGCGTTGTCGGCGCTGCTGGAGTGCGACAACCTGCGCATGCGCCTGCTGGTCAAAGCACCCCACGCCGCGGCCCACATCATCGGGATCACCAAGCAGGTCGGGGCGGCGTACAACGCCGCGGCCCTGCTGACCACCGCCCAGGTCCTTGAGGAGCACAACCCCGACGTGCCTTCCATCGCCGCGGCCGCCCGCCACGCTGAAGGGGCCCACGACGAGGATCTGACCAAGCTTCACGCGGCCGTCCAAGCCTACCGTTCCAGCCCCCGTGTGCTCGCCAGAGCGATGGCGCTCTACGACACCGCGCGGCTGGAGGCCGCCAACGACCGCCATGAGACGGTGCGGTTGCTGGAGAGCGCCCTACGCGATTTCGATGCCTGCGGCGCCGAACGCGAGGCCGAGTGCGTGAGATGGGAGCTGGAAAGACGTGGCGCCCGCTTAGGCCCCTCGGAGAAACCGGTCGACGGCCCCGGCGGCGTCAGTGGCCTGACCAGCTCCGAGCTTCGCGTCGCGCGCCTGGTGGCCGAGGGGCTGACCAACCGCGAGGTGGCCACCAAGCTGTTCCTGTCCCCCCACACCGTCGACAGCCATCTACGCCACAGCTTCAACAAACTCGGTGTGAACAGCCGAGTGGAGCTGACCAGGTGGGTTCTGGCCAATGACGAGTCGGCGATGGCCGCTCTCAAGTAGCTGTCCAGGGAAAACGAGGATCACGGTCAGGATCGCGCGAACGCGTGATGCCTTAAGGTCGCCAACCGGCCACTCTCGATGATGCACGTCCTGCTAGCTGTGGCGACGAATGGACGGGACAGCCGATCTGCTCCCGCCGCTGTCTCTCAGACGCACCTCTAGCGCCACAGCTTGAGACCTGTGGAGAAGGAGGCCCATGAGCGACACCCCGAGTTCGCGCGGCAGTGAGTACTCGGCCCTGGCGGCCACCCCCCTGAACGTGAGATTACAACTGTTCGCCGACACCCAGTTGGGAATGGGCAATTTCTTGGACCGCGTTCGCGACCTCCATCCGGCGCCGCAGCAGCCGTTCCTGTGGGCAGACCGGCCCGGGGGGACGGCCGAGCGGGTCGAGCCCATGAGCCTACAGCGACTGACCGAGATCCGCGACGCCTACGCCTCCTGGTACCACCAGGCGGGGGTACGCAAGGGGGAGCCGGTCGGTGTCTACCTCGACGACGGCATCGACTACTTCCTGCACTATCTCGCACTCAGCTCGCTGGGGGCGATCCCCGCTCTGGTCAACGGGCGTATGAACCCCGCAATCGCGGTCGAGTACCTGGCACGCATCGGCGCCGTCGGCGCCGTCGCCAGCCCAACCCATCTGGCGGCCCTCCAGGCCCACGGGCCGGCGCCGGAAGGCACCCGATTCCAGGTCGAGCACGGCCAACTGCCCACCACCCGCACTGCCCAGTCGCCGCTGCCGGCGATGTTCCCCTACCCCCACGACGATGCCGACCCGGTTATGCTGTGCCACACCTCGGGGACCACCGGGGCACCCAAGGCCGCGATCTTCGGTCACCGACAGTTCTTCCTAGGCAAGCGCAGCCGGCTCATCGAATTCCCTCAAGCCGATGAGAACCGGATGCTCACGGCGCTGCCGCAGTCCCACTCGGCAGGGATCAGTTACCTGATGACCGCCACTTTGTTGGGGCTGCCCACCTTCGTAATGGCCCAGCACTCCGGGGCTGCGGTTCGTGAAGTCGCCCGCTCCTTCGAACCCACGGTGGTCGTGGCCTTCCCCCAAACCTACGTGGAATTGGCCCAGTTGGACCTGGACGGCGCTGGCCTGGACTCGGTGCACACCTGGTTCAACACCGGCGACTCCGCTCACGAGGCCCACATCCGTACCCTGGTCGCCCACGGTAGCCGTCCCACTGGTGACGGCTACCGTCGCGGGTCGCGCTTTGTCGACGGCCTGGGCTCCTCGGAGATGGGCATGGCGCTGTTCCGCAAGGTCAGCGAGCCTGAAAGCACCGACTACGGGCGGTGCGTGGGCACCCCCATCGACATCGTCGAGGAGGTCGTCGTCCTCGACGAGGAGGGCCGCCCGTTGGGGCCGGGACAACCCGGACGCCTTGGCGTACGCACCCCCACTGTGACCCCCGGATACTGGAACAATTCCGCCCAGACCGTTCTCTCCTCGTTCGCCGGGTACTGGATGACCGGTGACATCGTCTATCAGGACCACGAGGGGCGCGTGTTCCACCTGGACCGCGTACCCGACGTGATCAACACCGTCACCGGGCCGGTCTACAGCCTTCCCATGGAGGAGGTGGTCCTGGGCTGCCCCGGTGTCGCCGACTGCTCGATCGTCGCGGTGCGCGACCCCGACTCCGAGGCACAGGTGCCCTTCGCCGTCGTGCGGCTCGAACCCGGGTCCGGCGACGACTCCGGCGACCTGCTCGCTACCCTCAACGGCGCGCTGGCCGCCAAAGGGCTGGCCAGGCTCAGCGGGGCCGTGGTCGCCCATGACGAGCAGGACTTCCCAGTCGGCCCCACCGGCAAGGTCCTCAAGCGCCGGCTCCGCGAGCGCTTCGCCACGGCCCTGCTCGACACGGGCGAGGGCGTGGACTCACCCAAGGTGAACGCGCCGGCGTGAGGCCACGGTAGGCGGCGCGGGCCACCGCACCGGAGTCCGCGCCGCCCACCCGCCACGCCCGTGTGCTCACCTGCCCGACACACCACCCAGGCAACAGGAGGACCGACATTGACCGAGACCGCCCGACCGGTCCAGCCCCGCTCGACGCCGTCCAAGGCGCCCGACATGCCCGGGGGCTCCCTGAGCGGGGGCGACAAATCCCCCGCGGTTCGCATGTACGAGATGCTCTACAGCTCCATGGTGAGTCAGCTACTCATCGTCGCCGCCGACCTCGGCCTGGCCGACCAGGTCTCCCTGGGCCCCCGCAGCGTCGCCGACCTGGCGGCGGCCACCGACACCCATCCCGGCGCCCTCTACCGGGCGATGCGCGCCCTGGCCAGCGTCGGCGTGTTCACCGAGGTCGAGCCTCGCGTTTTCGGGGCCACCGCCCTGTCGGAGACGCTGCGCAGCGATATCGACGGCTCCATGCGCGACCTTGCGCGCTATGTGGGGCTGCCGGCACGCCAGCAGGCCTTCGCTGGCGTCGGCCACAGCGTACGCACCGGAACGCCGGCCTTCGACCACGTGCACGGAATGAGTTGGTGGGAGTACTTCGCCGCGCACCCCGAGTTGGGGACCCTGTTCAACCGCGCAATGGGGACCATGTCGCGCAGGATCAACTCCGAGGTGCTGGCCAGCTACGACTTCGCCGACGTCGACCACCTGGTCGACGTCGGCGGCGGTCAGGGGCACCTGGTGGCCCTGCTCACCCAGCGCTACCGGAACCTCAGCGCCGTGGTCTTCGACCTGCCGCGCGTGGTCCCCGAGGCTCAGGAGGTCGTCAGCCGCGCGGGAGTCAGCGACCGCGTCCGCTGCGAGGGCGGCGACTTCCTTGAGTCGGTCCCCGCCGGAGGCGACCTCTACATCATCTCCTGGACCCTGCACGACTGGAACGATGAGGACGCGACGCAGATCCTGCGCAACGTTGCACAGGTCCTGCCCCGCAACGGCGTCCTGTTGGTGATCGACGAGGTGCCGCCCACCGACGACTCCCCCCACTTCGGCAAGTTCGAGGACATCGTGATGCTTACGCTCCTCAATGGCCACATCCGTACCGAGGACGAGCTTACCCCGCTGTTCCACGACGCCGGCCTGCGCATCCGCGAGATCAGGGATACCCCCTCGCCCACCAGCGTCATCATCGCCGAGCTGGCCTAGATCGTTGATGGGAATCTTGTGGCCGGTGTGAGGACATAGCGAAGAGCGCCCATGATCGATGTGTGACCAACAACCCGGACGCCCTTCTGACTGCACTCTATGTCCATCTGGACGACCACGTCCTGCCGGCGGGCCGACAGCGCCCGAAACCGGGACGGCCCCACCTGCTCACCGACGCCGAGCTGGTGTGTGTGGCGGTGGCCCAAGTCCTGCTGCGCCGCGACGACGAACGTCGCTGGCTGCGCTTGGCCCCCGGTAGGATCGGCCACCTCTTCCCGCGCCTACCGTGTCAGTCCGAGTACAACCGCCACCTACGCGCCTTGGCCCCCGCCGTGTTCCAGGCGGCGATGTGGCTGGCCCGGGCGGTGCCGACCTGGCAGGAGCGGCTGCGACCGATGGGCGCCACCCCGCTGTGCTGCGGCGCCTCGCGGGTCATCGTGCAGCGCTTCGAGCTGGGTGAGATCGCCGGCTACGGCAGGGACATCTCCCACCACGCCTTCTACTGGGGCGCCACGCTGATGCTCATCACCACCGCTGAAGGGGCGGCGTGTGCCTTCAGCCTGGCCCATCCCACAGAACTCGACGAATGCAAACAGGCCCTGCATCTGCTGCACGTCCAGGACTGCGCCCCCGAGCCCGGCCCGATCGGGTGCGACAAAGGCTTCGCCGGGGCCGGCATCGAGGCGGCCATAACCCGGTTAGGCCATATGCTCATCCGCCCGCCCCGCGATGGCGAGCCCGACGCCCCTGCGTTCCCGGGCTGGCTGTGCCAGCGCATCGAAGCCATCATCTGGACCTTGAAGAACCAGCTCGACCTGGAGCGCCACGCCGCCCGCACCACCGAGGGCCTGGGGCCCGGGCGTGCCAGCGCGTCTGCGCGCTCAACGCCGCGATCTGGCACAACCGGCTGAGCGGCGCTCCCGCCAAGCGGTCCCTGACCGCCTACGACCACTGACCCAGGCGCCCAACAACCCCATCAACGATCTAGGGTCCGGCGAGTCCACAAAGAACCGGGGCCGCACGACGACGCCGTGCGGCCCCGAGGGGTGTCGCTACTTCTCCAGGCAGAACTCGTTGATCGGGTAGCCCACGTGGCGGTCCTCGGTGGGCAGGTAGCCCAGCACCCGATCGCCCGGGCGCAGCTCCGTGCTATTGAGCACTGCGGCGCCGGGACCGAGCACGCGCACGTGCCAGTCGTCCTGCAAGATCAGGTTGACACTGCGCCCGTCGGGGGCCACGGCGTCGATCGAGATCAGCGGGCGCGACTCGATCTTGACCCGGCCGACGACCACCTGCCGGGTGCGGCCCTGGGTGTCGACCGCCAACACCTTGCTGTTGGTGGTCAGCTCGCTGAGGTAGCGCGTGCGCTCGCCACCGGAGAGCGTGTAGGAGTGGATCGCCCCCGCGTTCACCCGGAAGGGGCGGGTGGGCATGTAGGGCAGGGGGTGGGTCTCGCTGACGCATAGGATCATGCCCTTGGAGTGCGAGCCGACCAGGATGCCCTCGTCCTCGCGGAAGTGGCTGCAGGTGTCGACGCAGGCACGCTCTCCCATGCCCACGTGTTCGGTCGCGGTCACCTCCAGTTCCACCAGGTCGAGCTTGCCGTCGGTGGCCAGCGAGGCCGCCTTCAGCGCCGTGGCCTCGCCCACCGCCTGCGGCGCCATCAGCACACCGTCGGATCCCAGTTCAAGCACGCCGAAGACGATCTCGGCCTCCTTGACGTCGGCGACCTCGGTGATGATGCTGCCGTCGGCGCGCGCGGCGGCGGCGATCACGATCTCCAGCGGGATCTTGGTTGGGTCACGGAAACGCAGCACGCTCCACCGCTCCGTGCGCGCCGACTCGCAGGCATGCTCCAGCGTCTCGGCGTCGAAGATGTCGACGTAGCGCCCGAACTCCACATCGGCATCGGGGTGCTTCTCGGCCAGTACGGCGGGCTCGCCGTGGACGGCGGGGTCCACGATGACGACCTGGGCTGGCCCGAAGTCCGTGGGAAGCTCGCTCTCCTGGGGAAAGAGCACCTTGGTGACCGTCGGAGGCAGCCCCTCCAGCGCGGCGGGGTCAGCGGCGACCACCCCGTCGATACGTTGGTGGATCGCCTCCTCCAGTATGGCCGTCTTGGCCTCCGGGCTCTCGCGTAGGTCCAGCCAGCACAGTTTCATCTGTTCTCCTTGTTCGGTCCCAGACGGGGGCAGGGGGTCGGGGGCACCAGCGTCCTCACGCGGGCGGGTGCGGCAGAGGCCTCAGTTACGCCGGCTCAGCTCGGCGCTGCCGGTGAGCTCCGCGGCAGAACGCGGCGAGCGCAGTCGGGGGATGGGGGAGTGGACCAGGTCAGCCACGCGGCGCGCCATCAACCCCGGATTGGGCGCCCCGAAGACATTGCGTCCCATCGCCACCCCGGTCGCGCCCGCCGTGAGCAGTGTTGAGACATACGACATCACACCGGCCGTGTCGTTCCTGGGTGCGCCACCGGCTCCCAGCACCGGTATCGCGCACTCCCGCACCAGATCGGCCATCTCCTCACCGCTCTGGGGCGCCGGGATCTTCACGATGTCGGCGCCCATGTCGGTGGCCAGCGACAGCGCGTGGGCCAGCAGCTCGGGGTCGTGCGGGTTGGAGATCTCGGGCCCGCGCGGATACATCATCGCCAGCAGCGGCAGGTTCCACTGCGCGCATGCGTCAGCCACCGCCCCCAGGTCGGCGATCTGCTGCGACTCCTCGCGCGAGCCCAGGTTGACGTGGACGCTGACCGCGTCGGCGCCCAGGCGCAGGGCGCTTTCCACGCTGGCCACCAGATACTTGGCGTCCGGGTCGACGGCGTGCCGCGTACTCGCGCTCAGGTGCACGATCAGGGAGGCTTTGGTGAACCAGCGGGGGTGCACATGCCTGATGCGCCCCTTGTGCAGCACGATCGCGTCGACACCGTTGCTGACCAACTGGCCGATCAGCGGATCGAGACCGTGTCCGGCGAACGCTGGCCCATCGCTCACGGAGTGGTCCAGCGGGACCACGAACAGCCGGCTGTCATCGTGGTGGTACAGCCGCAACAGGCGGAGCTTGGCCGCCGAGGGTTGGTATGTGATCATCTGGGGCCCCTTTGTCAGGTCGCGGCCATCGAGGTCATGGCGCTGTCGGTGCTGTCCAGTCCGAACTCCTCGTGGATCGCGGCCGTGGCCTGGGCCACCCGCTTTTGCGCCACCAATACGGAGGCGCGCGACTGCGTCACCGTCACCCCCTCGGCGGCGATGCCCAAGCGAGCTAGGGTGCGCAGCATCCGCGAGATGTGGCCCGGCCGGTTCAGCAGTCCCGTTCCCACCAGCGAGACCGTCGCCAGTTCGGTGTTGACCCAGTAGTCGATGCCCAGCCGCCCTGCCGCCTCGCTCAGCACCTTCTCCGCCGCCGGTAGCCAGTCATGGTGAACGGTGACCCCCGTGCTCATCTCGCCTGCTCCGCCGGCCGACCAGGCGATGAAATCTACCGGAACGAAACGTTCGGACAACAGTTCAAGGAGGATCTCTCCGAGATCTTTTCCGTGCTCACCACCGCGAACGATTATTTGCGGGGTATGGGGAAGGTGAGTCACGGCGAAAATGAAACCGTGGTCTTCCAATATGGACTCCCTCCGCCCTGGGACAATCGTCCCAGGGGCAGAGTTGGAAAAGTTTTTCACTGAAATCGTGATTTCGTTGGCCGCCGCCAGTTCCACGGCCCTTGAATGCAGCACCCGAGCGCCGGAGACGGCCATTTCGCTCATGACCTCCGGGGGGACGGACGGCAGTACCGCGGCGTTGGCCACCACCCTGGGATCAGCGGTGTGGACTCCGTTGACGTCGGTGTAGATCTCACACACCGGTGCCCCCAACGCCACCGCCAGCGCCACCGCCGTGGTGTCGGAACCACCCCGGCCCAGCGTGCGCAGGTCCCCGGAGCCGTCGACGCCTTGAAAGCCCGCCACGACGACCACGCTTCGCTGCTGCAGGTGGGACAGGATGCGCTCCGGGTCCACCCCGGATATGGTGCTCGCCCCTGGGGCTCCCACCGTGGATATCCCCACTTGCTGGCCGGCCAGCGAGACAGCGGGCACGCCCCGCGCCGACAGGGCCAGGGCCATAACAGCCGCCGAGGCAGTTTCACCGGTCGAGAGCAGTTGGTCGAGTTCGCGCGCGTTGTCGGCACCGAACCCGCCGGCCATCGCCAAAAGCTCGTCGGTCGTGTCGCCCTGGGCCGAGACCACGACCACCGGCGAGTCACCGTCGGCCCAACGTCGCTCGATGAGTTCGGCGACCTGCCTCACCTGCTCGGGCTCGGCAAGCGAATTTCCACCGAATTTCTGTACCAGAACATTCATCTTTATCGTCCAGCTTTCGTGGACCGCCGTGGTTTGCTGTAGGGACGTTTAGTGTCTTGTCGCTCGATCCCTCCGGTCGGTCATTGGCTCTAATATCCCTTTAACGAGGTGCTGTTGTGGATCCCGAGAACACGGGATATCGAGAGAGGTCGACCAATAAGCAAATTTTTCGACGCGATCACGATTTCCGTGGCGGCTGGAAACCCGTGAGGCGGCCCAGCGAGCTCGGTGCTTGTGGTAGCGCTCTGCTCACGAGAGGTCACGGCGCAGCCGGTGGCCGGGGGTCCGCTAGCCGGTTCACGCCAGCGCGCAAGCCCCCAGCACCCGCCGGAGGCTCGTTTTCGCCGTCGAAGGCCATGAACAGCGAGCCGGGGCCGTGCCAATCGGTACGGCCCCGGCTCTGCCACCGGCTACGGTTCGACTCCGGCGCCCTCGCAACCGTGGCCTGTGGCGCCGGCGGTGGTCCCGGCCGCCACCGCGAGCAGGTCCAAAACCTGCTCTACGACGACGTCGGGCGCTTCCTCCGGCAGGAAGTGGCCGGCTCCGGCCACAACAGCCGGTTCAGTGCTGCCGGGGATCGCCGCGGCCAGCCGGTGCGCGTAGGACACCGACTGCCAGGCGTCCTCGGCCCCCCACAGCAGCCGCACCGGCATGGTCAGCCGCCCCAAGAGGGCGGTGAGCCGTTGAGTGTGGATCGAGTCGTAGTGGCGCACCTGGTGCTCGAAGAATGAGATCCGGCCCAGGGGCGAGCGGTGCACGTCCAGGTATGCCTCGCGTACTGCTTGGCTCATGCGGCGCCGGTCCACGACGGTCATCTCTAGTTGCTCCGTCAGCATCGCCTCGAACGCTGTGGCCGACATGGTGGCATGGTCGTCGAGCTGTTCGTCGATGATCGCGCGCCAGGTGGGGGAGGGCCACGAGTTGTAGCTGACGGTGTCGATCAGCAGCAGCCGCCGCACCCGGTCGGGGTTTTGGGTGGCCAGGATCTGCGCGACCGCTCCACCGATGTCGTGTCCTACGAGGGTGACCTCCCCGATCCCCAAGCTCGTCAGTAGCTGTTCCAGCAGCGCGGCCTGGGCCGTCACCGAGGTGTCGCGCCTCATCGGCCGCTCGGAATACCCATAGCCCAGCAGGTCGTAGCCGACCACCCGGTAGCCGGCCCGGCTTACCTGGGGCAGTACCTCGCGCCAGATCACCGTGTGTGACGGAGTGCCGTGCACGAACACCACCGGCTCGCCGTGGCCGTGGTCGCAGTAGGCCAGTCGCACCCCGTCGACGACGATGTGGCGGTCAACCGGCGACTGTAGCATCGTCACCTCCCTGCCCACTGTGCTCGGGCACCACCACGAGCTTGCCGAAAAAGTCCTTGCGGGCGAAGTCGGCCTGGGCCCGGGGGAGATCGCGCAGCGGGTAGACCCCGTCCAGCAGCGGCACGATCCCTCCCGTCTCGATGGCCGCAACCACCTCGGCGAAGTCCTCGTGGGTGCCGAAGGAGGAACCGATGAGCTGGATCTGCTTGAGATAGATGGTGCGCAGGTCGGTCTCGACGACCGGCCCGCCCATGGCACCGGCCACCACGTAGCGCCCCAACGGGCGCAGGGCGGCCAGCAGGCTCGCCGTCGAGGCTCCGGCGACCACATCGGCGACCACATCGATTGGCGCGGGGGCGGCCCGGGTCACTGCCGTGGCCAGATCCTCGGCGTCGCGGGGCACGGTTGCCGCCGCGCCCAGCGCGCGCGCCCGTTCGGCCTTGCCCGCACCCACCACAGCCACGACTTGGCTGCCGCGCGCCTGGGCAAGCTGGATCAACGCCGATCCCACACCTCCTGAGGCACCGGTGACCAGCACCGTTTCGCCGGCGCGCACGGCGGCTCGGTTGAGCATGCGCTGGGCGGTGGCGTAGGCGGTGGGAAACGTCGCCACCTCGGCGTCGTCCAGTGTTGTGTCGATGCGGTGAGCGTTGTCGGCCGGCACGGTGAGCCGTTCGGCGAATCCGCCGTCGCGCTCGCTGCCCAGATAGTCGGTCTCGATCAGTTCGCGTTCGCCGCCGCGGTACAGCATCGGGTCGACGATCACCCGCTCGCCCAGCCGTGCCGCCGGGACGCCGCTGCCGACCTGGTCGATGTAGCCCACGACGTCGGCGCCCTGGATGCGGGGAAATGCCAGAGGTTCGCGGCGCCAGCCGGTGGTGGCGCCGCTGTCGGTCTGGGAACCGTAGGCGCCCTGCCGGGTCCAGATGTCGGTGTTGTTCAACGCCGCCGCGCTGACCCGGATGCCGACCTCGCCAGGGCCAGGAACGGGATCGGGCACTTCGCGGTAGACCACCGCCTCTGGGCCGCCAAAATCCGTCAATACGTAGGCACGCATGAGTGATGACCTTTCGCTGTCAACGTTGTATACCTACCGGTATAGTTACCTCTTGGTGCATGCTGAGTCAACCCACCGGTAGGTATACTTTGTGGAAGTGGAGGCACAGGCCGACCCGGAGACGGTGGAGGGAAGCATGTCAACACGCCTGACACCCGCGGGTGCGCGGGTACTCGACGTCGCCTCGGAGCTGTTCTACAGCGAGGGCATCAACACCGTTGGCGTTGAGGGGATCGCGCGGATGGCCGGGGTCACGAAGAAGACGCTCTACGACTGCTTTGGCTCCAAAGACGAACTGATCGCCGCCTACTTGCGCGGTCGTGACGAGCGCTGGCGCGGCTGGCTCATCGACTTCGTCGAGCGCCACGCCACCACGCCCCGCCAGCGGCTGCTCGCGACCTTTGATGCGCTCGCGCAGTGGCAGCGGAACAACCCGCGTGGGTGTGGTTTCGTCAACGCTCTCGCCGAATTGCCCAGCACCGCCCATCCCGGTCACGCCGCCATCGCCGCGCACAAGAGGTGGATGCTGGACTACCTGCGACAACTCACGGTGGCCGCCGGAGTCTCCGATGCCGAGACCGTGGCCCGGCGCCTGTTCCTGCTCCAGGAGGGGGCCTTGGCGGCTACCACCGGCGAGCTTCTCAGTGATTCCCAGCAGCAGGCCAAGAGCGCTGCCATGGTGCTCATCGACTCCTCATGAGCATTGACTTCCGCTCCCCGGTCTAAGCTCCACAGGCTGATGCGGCCAGTCCGGCCGCCTGGGCGATGTTCCCCGCTGCCTTGATGTCCCTGTCCAGCACAGCCCCACAGTCCCCACACGTCCAGGTCCGGACGTGCAACGGCTTGGCGCCGCCGGTGGCTACCGCGACGTGGCACTGTTGGGGACGGCTAGATCGTTGATGGGAATCTTGTGGCCGGTCGCGGACATGGCGAAGGGCGCCCATGATCGATGTGTGACCAAAAACCTGGACGCCCTTCTGACCGCACTCTATGTCCATCTGGACGACCATGTCC
>NZ_BAABDD010000044.1:0-33659 GCF_039539445.1 Salinactinospora qingdaonensis | reverse complement strand
TCATCAACCGCAACAGCGGCAAAGCCCTCGAAGTCTGGGAATGGGCCACCACCGACGGCGCCCGCCTCTCCCAATACACCGACCTCAACGGCGCCAACCAACAATGGCAACTCATCGAGGTCGACGGCGACGACGACGGCGGTAACGACGGTTGTGGTGCCGGCACCGGGGATGCCGAGGTGGTGCTCTCCGGTGGCACCTGGACCGCCACCAACAGCGGCAGCACGGTCTACAGCGGCGGCGATATGCTCAGCGCGATGCGGGCGGGGGTGGACAGCCTCACCGCCGGGCGCACCAGTCAAGAGCGGGTGGTGGTGCGCGGCTCAGGCGCGATGAGCGCGAGCCAGTCGCTGGATCTACCCAGCCACACCGCGTTGGAAGTGTGCGGCACCATCGACGTCACCGGCAGTCCTTCCGGGGACAACGCGGTAGTGCGCGCCCGCGGTGTCAGCGATGTGGCGGTGCCCTACTTGAGTGTCACCGGCGCGCCCTACTTCGGCGTCTTCGTGCGCAACGCCAGCAACGTCCACCTCGGCCAGATCGACCTTCGCCTCTCCGGCGGGCTGGGGATTCGCATCGACAACCACAGCGACCGCAGCACACCCACCACCAACGTCACCATCGACGACGTCTATGTGGAGGGGACCGGCAACCACGGCGTGGAGACCTACGGGGTCGACGGGCTGACCATCGGCACTGTGGTCGCACGCAACACCGCCTACTCCGGTCTGTTGCTCAACGACACGATCAACGCCGAGGTGGGCCTGGTGGATGCCCAGGGCGCGGGCACCGGCACCGGCTACGCGGCGTTTCGCATGGCCAACCGCAACGGCCGCGTGGGTGGGAGTTACCCCACCAATATTCACGTGGGCGAGGTGATCGCCCGTGGCGGCGGACGCGGGGTGTTTTGCGTCTCCGAGAGCGGCGGGGCGGTCATCGACCGGGTCGACATCGCCGACACCGGCAACAACGCCATCTTGATCGAGAACTGCTACAACGTCGACATCGCCGCTGAGAGCGGAACGGTGGCCGGACCGGGCACGATCCGTATCGCCGCTCGCGACGAGTTCGCCAACACCTCCGACGTCACGATCCACAACCTCACGGTGACCGACTCCGCACTCGTGGAAAACCCCTGCGGCACCAACGTCACCTTCACCAACAACACCCTGATCAACACCAGCGACAACACCTGCTAACCCACCCTTGCCGGGCGTGGGCGCACCGGTGCGCCCACGCCCGGTGGTGCCGCTGAGAAACCGATCAGATCAGGCGGGCCAGCGCAGCCGACACGGAAAAGTGACCATCCTCATACTCAGGGTAATCAACCTGCTGACTGCCGGAATTCTCAGCCGGCCCAGGTGACGGTCGGGAACAAGCTGGGAAGCACCACTGTCGTAGAACGGCGGACCCTCCACGAGGGCACGAGGGCAAGCCGAATAAGGATTCAAGCTATGGCAGATTCCGTACAGCGACCGACGACCGCGAGCGGCACGTTCACGATCGGTGGCGAATTGACCGTCAACCGCCTGGGTTTCGGCGCGATGCAGCTCACCGGCCCCGGGGTCTGGGGACCACCGGCCGACCACGAGGAGGCGATCCGGGTACTGCGGCGGACGGTGGAGATGGGCGGGACCCTCATCGACACCGCCGACGCCTACGGCCCCTTCGTCAGCGAGGACCTGATTGCCGAAGCGCTGCGCCCCTACCCTGAGGACCTGGTCATCGCCACCAAGGGTGGACTGACGCGCCAGGGTCCCAGCATGTGGCAGCCGGTGGGGCGGCCGGAGTACCTGCGTCAATGCGTGGAGATGAGCCTGCGCCGACTCCGACTGGAGCGCATCGACCTGTACCAGTTGCACCGGATCGATCCCCAGATTCCCCTGGCCGACCAAATGGGGGCGCTGGCCGAGATGCGCGCCGAGGGCAAAATCGGTCACATCGGTCTCTCGCAGGTGAGCGTGACCGAAATCGAGGCCGCACGCGAGATCGTCGACGTGGCCTCGGTGCAGAACCTCTACAACCTCACCAACCGCGACTCCGAGGACGTTCTGGAGTACTGCGAACGCAACGGGATTGGGTTTATCCCATGGTTCCCGCTGGCCACCGGGGAGCTGGCGACCCCCGGTGGGGTGCTGGCCACAGCCGCGGCCGAGCACGGTAGCTCGCCGGCCCAACTCGCGTTGGCCTGGCTGTTGCACCGCTCCCCCGTAATGCTGCCGATCCCCGGCACCTCCAAGGTGGCCCATGCCGAGGAGAATGCCGCGGCGGCGCTCATCGAGCTCACCGCGGCCGAGCGCGAGAAGCTCACCGCGCTCGCCTAGCAACGGGCCGCAGCGGCGCGACGCCGTTGCGAGCGGTGGCTGCGCTGGTGGGGTGGCGCCGAATCGGCTCCCCACCAGCCGGCTCGGTTACGGGTATCGCGAGACGAGACACGAAACGCCACTGTCGAAACGTTTCAAGCGGCGCCGGTGGTCGTCACTCGGGTGGGGCGGCGGTGCTGGAACGCTCAACGAAGGACGTAGCCAGCTCCATCCTGGTGCTTTCCAGCTCTTCGCCCCTGATCAGTCGGAATAGCATCCGGCTGGCGATCTGGGCCATCTCCTCCAGCGGTTGGCGGACGGTCGTCAGCGGCGGCCGGGCCCACTGGGTTTCCGGCAGGTCGTCGAAACCGACGACGCTGATGTCCTCGGGCACCCGCAGCCCGCGCTCGAACAGCGCCTCGTAAACCCCCAGCGCCATGAGGTCGGAGCCGGCGAAGATGGCGGTGGGCGGCTCGGGGAGGTCGAGCAGCGCCTGAGCTTGGGTGTACCCGCTGGGGCTGAGGAAGTCGCCATAGCGGACGTAGTCGTGCGGCACCTCCAGGCCGGCGCTACTCATGGCGCTGCGGTAACCGTCGACGCGCGCCCTGCTGCACAGCAGATGTTTCGGACCGCTGATGGTGGCGATGCGGCGGTGTCCTTTTTCGATGAGGTGTTCGGTGGCGTTGAGCCCGCCGGACCAGTTGGTGGCCCCTACGGCGGGAACGTCGCCTTGGGGCACGCCCACGGGATCGATGAGGATCACGGGGATGCGCAGCAGGTCGAGTTGGGCCTGCTGCGTGGGCGAAAGCCCCGACAGCACGAGCACCACGCCGTCGGAATCGCGTGCGCGCACGTTGTCCAGCCACTTGCGGGTGGAGCGGTTACCGCGCCGGTCGTGCACGGCCGAGACGACGGTGCCAAAACCGGCTTCGTGGGCCGACTCCTCGACACCGGCCAGGATCTCCATGGCCCACGGGCTTCCCAGATCGACGAAGACGAGGTCGATCAGGCCGACCTTGCGTTGGGCCCGGGACTTGCGAGGCGTGTAGCGATGGTGCTCCAGCAGTCGCTCGACTTGGCGACGGGTGTCGACGGCCACGTCCAGGTGCCCGTTGAGCACCTTGGAGACAGTGGGCACAGAGACCCCCGCCTCCTCAGCGATCTGCGCAAGAGTGCGCCGTTGTTCAGTCACGAGCATCCATTCCACGTCGGCCGCGAACCGGGCAGTGATGCGAGTATAGCCCGAAAGTTTCGAGGGGCACCGTCGCCCCTTCGGCAACGTAACGAGTAACACACCGCCACCGAAACCCCACGCTCCGCCCTCGACTTGCCCTCGGTGACCACCGATCACGGTGGACCAATGCACTGTAACAGTACCGAAATGTGTGATCTGATTGACACCGCGCAGAGAGACGCTTAGCGTTCACACACATCGAAACTTACCGAAAGATTTCGAGTCCCAACTGTTCCAGGTTTCCAACGGCCCCTGCTTGGAAGGACGGTGTTTCGTCCTATGCGTTACATGTCTCGACCACATCTCATCGGTAGTGCCGCCCTGGCCCTGGTGGTGGGTGCCACCTCGGCTTGCGGAACGTCCGGCCCGGGCGAAGAATCGGGCGGCGGCTCCGAAGGCGGGCTGGAGGTGTGGGCCCTGGAGGATGCCACGGTCAACCCGATCGTGCAGCAGGGCATTGAGCAGTTCAACGAATCCTCCGACGTCTCCGCCGAGCTGACGACCTACGTCAACGACGCTTACAAACAGAAGCTCCAGGTGGCGATGGGCTCCCCCAACGCCCCCGACGTGTTCTTCAACTGGGGCGGCGGCAACCTCGCGCAGTACGTCAACTCCGACCAAGTGGTCAACTTGAGCCCCTACATGGAGGACGACCCCGAACTGCGCGAGTCCTTCCTGCCCAGCGTGCTCGACGTCGCCGAGATCGACGGTGAGTACTACGGGGTCCCCATGCTCGGCGTCCAGCCGATCGTGCTGTTCTACAACAAGCAGGTCTTCGAGGACGCGGGGATCGAGCCTCCGGAGACCTACGCCGATCTGCTGGATGCGATCGACACCTTCAAGGAGCAGGACATCATCCCGGTCTCCCTGGCCGGCGCCCAGGGCTGGACGGAGCTGATGTGGCTCGAATACCTCACTGACCGGTTGGGGGGCAAGGGGGTCTTCGACGCGATCGCGGCAGGCGAGGAGGGCTCCTGGCAGGACCCGGCACTGCTGGAGGCGCTGAGCATGTGCCGCGACCTCGCCGAGCGGGGCGCGTTCGGGAGCAACTTCAGCTCGATCGACTACGACAACGGCAGCGCCTCGTCGCTGCTGGCCTCGGGCAAGGCCGCGATGATGCTGATGGGCACCTGGGAGCTTGGCACTCAGACGGACCGCAACCCGGAGTTCGTCGAAAGCGGCAACTTCGCCTACACCGACTTCCCCACGATGGAAGACGGTGAGGGGGAGCCGAACGCGATCGTGGGTAACCCCAGCAACTACTTCTCCATCAACTCCGACACCGAGAACGAGGAAGCCGCGGTGGACTTCCTGACCAACACGGTCACCTCGGATCAGTACGTCGAAGGGCTGATCGAGGCCGGCCAGGTGCCCGCTGTCGAGGGAATCGAAGACCAGTTCTCCAGCAGCGACACCCCCGAATTCAGCGAGTTCACCTACAACCTCGTCTCCGACGCGCCCAGCTTCACCCAGTCCTGGGACCAGGCCGTCGACCCGGCCACCGCAGAGGCCATGCTGACCAACCTCCAGCAGGTCTTCCTCGGCGACACGACGCCCGAGGAGTTCGGTGAGGCCATGGAGCAGCAACGATGAGCCAAGCAGCTCGCGTGGAGCGGCCCGGAATCCTCTGGGCCGCTCCGGCTCTCGTCTTTTTCGGACTGTTCGGTCTCGGCCCCGTCGTGGTCGTGGCCTACCTGAGCTTCACCCAGTGGAACGGGCTGGAAACCCCCGTATGGGTCGGCATGGAGAACTGGCAGGCCCTTCCCGGCGACCCCAACGTGGGGCACGGGCTGCTGATCTCGCTGGGGCTGACCTCCCTGTGCTGGCTGACCCAGACGCCGTTGGCGATCATGTTCGGCGCTTGGGCCGCTGGAAAACAGCGGATTCGGGCCGTGGCCAGCGCGATCTTCTTCCTGCCGCTGCTGCTGTCGACGGCGGCGATCGCGCTGATCTGGCGGGCGCTGCTGGACCCCAACTTCGGGCTGGCGCCCGACATCGGCCCCTTCATGGGCCTTCCCAACGGCAACTTCCTGGGCAACGGCTCCATCGCGCTCTACGTCATCGCGTTCGTGATCCTGTGGCAATTCCTGCCGTTCCACATGCTGCTGTACCAGGCGGCGGCGCGCGATATCCCGCGCAACTTCTACGAGGCGGCTGAGATCGACGGTGCCAGCCGGCTCCAGCAGTTCTTCTCGATCACCGTCCCGCAACTGCGCAACACCATCATCGCCTCGTCGATCCTGATCATCGTCAACTCGATGACCTTCTTCGAAACGGTGCTGCTGCTGACCAACGGCGGTCCCGGGACGGCGACGCGCATCCTGCCCCTGCACATGTACTTCCGAGGCTTCAGCGGGTTCGAGATGGGCTACGCCAGCGCCATCGCCGTGGTCCTGGTGGCGGTGGGCACCACCCTGTCGCTGCTCATCGTGCGCATCACCGGCTACTCCAAGATGACCAGCCAGCGGGAGGGAGCATGATGACTGTGGAAAGCACCGCCCGCACCACCGAGCCCGCCGTGGGGCAGGGCAGGGTCAGCGGCACGGAGCCGCGGAAGCCACGAAGACGAGGCCAGCGACGCGAGCGCCCCAACATCGGCGCGGGGATCGGCGCGGGACTGTGGTTCGTCATCGTCGCCGTCCCGGTGTACTTCCTGCTCGCCACGAGCCTGCGCGGCCAGGGAGATTACCTCGGCGAAGGGCCGCTGTCGCTGCCCACCGGCCTCACCCTGGACAACTACGTCCGGGTCTTCGAGGTTGGCTTTGCGAATTTCCTGCTCAACAGCCTGATCGTGGCCACAGGCGCCATCTGTCTGGTACTGGCGGTCGCGCTACCGGCGGCGTTCGCCATCGTGCGCAGCCAGAACCGTTTCGTGCGGGCCACCTTCAGCCTGTTCCTGCTAGGGCTGGCCGTGCCGGCACAAGCGGTGATCATCCCGATTTACCTGATCATCACCCGGTTGAACCTCTACGACAGCCTGACCGCCATCATCTTGCCGACAGCGGCGTTCGCCCTGCCGATCTCGATCCTGGTGCTGACCAGTTCGCTGCGCGATGTGCCGCGGGAGCTCTACGAGGCGATGGCCATCGACGGTGCCAAGGTCAGTCAGACGTTCCTGCAATTGGTGCTGCCGCTGTCGCGCTCGGGAATCGTGACGGTGGCGATTTTCGTGGGGCTGCAAGCCTGGAACAACTTCATCTTCCCGCTAGTGCTGACCCAAAGCCAAGAGACGCGGGTACTGCCGCTGGGGTTGTGGGAGTTCCAGACCCAGTACGGCACTGACGTCCCTGGCCTCATGGCGGCCGTGGTGCTCTCGGCCCTGCCGATCTTCGCGCTGTACCTGTTCGGCCGGCGACACCTGCTCGGCGGACTGGCAGCGGGCTTCGGCAAGTAAGCCGGTCGTCCCCACCGGCCGGCGATCCCGGCCGGTCCAGGCGATGTGAAAGGTGACGATGACCCGCAGTGACGATGCTCCACCGAGCGCGATCTCCAGCGTCTCGGAGCGAACCCTCCACAACCCGATCCTGACCGGTTTCCACCCCGACCCCTCGATCCTGCGCGTTGGCGACGACTACTACATCGCCACCTCGACGTTCGAGTGGTACCCGGGCGTGCTGCTCTACCACTCCCGCGACCTGGTCAACTGGTGCCCGCTGGGCGGGGCCTTGGACGACACGCGGCTCGTCGACCTGACGCGCTGCCGCGACTCGGCGGGCGTGTGGGCGCCGTGCCTGTCCTACGCCGACGGTCTCTTCTACCTCGTCTACACCAACGTCGAGACCTACGCGGGGTTTTGGGACACGCCCAACTACATCACCACCGCCCCCGACATCAACGGCCCCTGGTCCGATCCGGTCGCGGTGCACTCGATGGGCTTTGACCCGTCGCTGTTCCACGAGGACGGCCGGAGCTGGTTGCTGACCAACCTCAGCGACTGGCGACCGGAGCGAGACGCCTTCTCCGGCATCGTGCTACAGGAGGTGTCACGCAAGGACCTAAGTCTCCTCGGCGACCCCCAGGTGATCTTCACCGGCACCGAAGCCGGTGTCACCGAGGCCCCCCACGTCTACCGGCGCGGCGACTGGTACTTCCTGGTCACCGCCGAAGGGGGGACGAGCTGGGAGCACCAAGTCACTGTCGCTCGGGCTCACTCGCTGTACGGACCCTACGAGGTCGACCCCGCAGGCCCGCTGCTGACCAGCAAAGCGGACCCGCACCTGGGGTTGCAAAAAGCCGGTCACGGCAGCCTCGTGTCCACCCCTGACGGAGACTGGTATCTGGCCCACCTCGCTTCCCGGCCCGCCACCCAGCGGGGAAGGTGCGTGCTGGGGCGCGAGACCGCGCTCCAGCCGGTGCAGTGGACTCGCGACGAATGGCCGCAGGTCCCCGGCGGTATCCCCCACGAGGAGATCCCCGCGCCGGCGCTGTCCCCGCACCCCTGTCCCGAGCAGCCTGAGGTGGACCATTTCGACGACGCCGTGCTGCGGCCGGAGTGGAGCACCCTGCGTCGGCCCGAGTCACCGGCCTGGGTGTCGCTGCGGGAACGCCCCAGCCACCTGCGCATCCGCGGCGGGCAGTCCCCGCAGGGGCTGCTGCGTCCCAGCCTCGTGGCGCGGCGGGTACAGCACCACCGCTGTGCGATGGACACGTGTATGGAGTTCGAGCCGATCAGTTTCCAGCAGATGGCGGGACTGACCGCGTACTACAACACGCGGCTATGGCACTACCTGCGCGTCAGCCACGAGGAGCAGATGGGCCGGTTCGCACGCGTGTTGAGCTGCGACCGTGGCCGGGTGCGCGAGGTGGGCGAGCCGGTGATCATCGAGGGTTGGCAGCGGGTTTACATGCGCGTCGAGATCGACACCGAGGTGGTGCGGTTCTCCCTGTCACCCGACGGGGCGGACTGGATCACCGTGGGGCCGGAACTCGACGCCACCATCCTCTCCGACGACTACGCGGAAGAGGAGCACGACGGCGATGTGAGCGCGCCGGGTTTCACCGGAGCCTTCCTCGGGTTGTGGGTGCAAGACCTCACCGGTACGGGCCGCTACGCCGACTTCGACTACGCCCACTACCGCCAGAAACCGTAACTCCTCCCGCCCGCCTCGGGGGCGCGGGCCGGGAGCTGACCGCACCGACACCAGTAGGGGGTGGGTGGCGTGCGACGCCACCTTCCCTCTGCTGGTTGTGCTCTCGAGACGCGCGGGGTCGCGGCAGAGGCCGGCCGCCACGGAGTCGAGCGTGGCCTCCTCGGCTACCGGCCGGCCGATGCCATAACAGCACTGAGAAGGGGCGGGAGAGTACGTTCCCCCGTCTCCCGCCACGCCACCCACCGCCCTTGGGCCGCTTTAGTGTGAGAGGCTCCCATGACGGCGGTCATGATCTTTTGTCATTCCTGTACGATCCACGGATTCACCTGGTTAAATGCGTGTTCATCACCGGAGTTGTGTTTTCCCGAGACCAAGATCTGGACTGGGGTGTCATGGTTTCGGTGCAGGTGGAAGTGGAGACGAGCCTGTCACAGCCGGAGCGGAACCACCGGTAATCCCCTGAGGGATCGGTGCTCACCAGTGGCTGGGAGCCTCCCTGCCAGCACAGCGAACCGGCTTCGAGTTTCATCGAATTTTTGCTTCTCAACGCGGGTGATCGTGGGATTTCGCGGCGGGTTCGCATGCATTATCGCGGCGTGTGACTGCCGCAAAAGCACAGTCATCCGATCACCGGGGAAGCTCGCGATATGACAGGCCAGAAACGAAAACGACTCACGGTCTTTACAAAGCGGCGCGGTCTTAAATATGGTCCCAATAACTGGGAGCGCTCCCAACACCTTTGTTGGTAGGGCTCCCGGTACGGGGGACCCCTGATGACCACAAGGACAAGGAGCCGCGCATGCCCCGCACACTCATGCGCTCTGTGCTGAAAGGCGGCGCCGCCCTAGCGCTGGGCGCCGCGATGCTTATCCCGACCTCGGCGTCGGCCGCGGAGTCGTCGTTCTACGTCAACCCCGACACCGGCGCCGCCCAGTGGGTGGCCGAGAACCCCGGCGACTACCGCGCCGACGTGATCCAAGACCGCATCGCCAGCGTCCCGCAGGGCACCTGGTTCACCGGGCAGTACTCGGGTGCGGTCCAAAGCGAGGTCAGCTCGGTCGTCAACGCCGCAGCCGCGGAGGGCAAGACCCCGATTCTCGTGGTCTACAACATCCCCAACCGCGATTGCAGCGGCGCGAGCACCGGCGGCGCGTCGAGCCACTCCGAGTACCGCGCCTGGGTCGACCAGGTCGCCGCCGGCCTCAACGGCCAGCCCGCCAGCATCGTGCTGGAGCCCGACGTGCTCTCGCTGATGAGCGACTGCATGAACCAGTCGGAGCAGCAGCAGGTCATGGACTCCATGGCCTACGCCGGCAAGGCGCTGATGCAGGGCTCGTCGCAGGCGCGGGTCTACATGGACGCCGGGCACTCCAACTGGCACTCCGCCGGGGAGATGGCCTCGCGGCTCAACGGCGCCGACGTTTCCAACAGCGCTCACGGCATCTCCACCAACGTGTCCAACTACAACTGGACCGACGACGAGATCTCCTACGCCAAGCAGGTCATTTCGAGCATCGGAGACTCCTCGCTGCGCGCGGTGATCGACACCAGCCGCAACGGCAACGGCCCCGCTGGCGGGGAATGGTGTGACCCGGAGGGCCGGGCCATCGGCACCACGCCCACCACCGACACCGGCGACTCGATGATCGACGCCTTCCTGTGGGTCAAGCTGCCGGGCGAGGCTGACGGCTGCGCCGCGGGCGCGGGCGAGTTCGTCCCGCAACTGGCCTACGACATGGCGATGGCTGCGCCTGAGCCCACGGACGAACCCACCGACGAGCCCACCGACGACCCCACGGATGAGCCCACCGACGAGCCCACGGATGAGCCCACCACCGGCGATGGCTGCACGGCTTCGTACTCGGTGGCCAACGAGTGGGACAGCGGCTTCCAGGCCTCGGTGACCGTCACGGCTGAGGAGGACATCGACGGCTGGACCGTGACGATGGACTTCCCCGACGGCCAGCAGGTCAACCAGATGTGGAACGCCAACGCCGGCGGCAGCGGCTCGCAGGTCACCGCGAGCAACGTGGGCTACAACGGCTCGCTCAGCGCCGGTGACAGCACCGACTTCGGGTTCACCGGCACCCACAGCGGCAGCAACAGTGACCCCTCGGTTAGCTGCGCCGCCAGCTAACGAACCGACCGGCGCGCCACGGGCCGCGTCGCTGAGCGGCACGTGAGAGACGCCAGGGGAGGACGGCGCCGCCGTCCTCCCCCTTTTTGTGTGTCACTTTCTGTGTCGCCGCTTTCCGATCACGTCGCACACGTGCCGGTCCCGGGGCGCCGCAACCGGCTGCCTCGCGGCCGGCGGCCCGGGGGCTCACCCCAGCGGTCTCGCTCCCGTGCCGGCCGCCCCCTCCGGATCGAGGATCGGCAGTGGGTACTCTGCCGGCCGTCGGCTCGACCGCCACGGCCAATGCGCCTCGGCGGCGTCGAGTCCAGCCAGCTCGGGTACGTAGCGCCGCACGTACTCCCCTTCGGGGTCGAACCGCTGGGCCTGGCGCAGCGGGTTGAACCGCCGGTTGGGTCGAGTGTCGTTGCCAGTGCCGGCCACCCACTGCCAGTTGCCGTAGTTGTCGGCGATATCGCCGTCGCACAGCACCTCGTGGAAGTGGTCACCGCCGCAGGTCCAGTGCACGCCCATGGTGCGGGTCAGGAAGGAGGCCGTGATCAGCCGAGCGCGGTTGTGCATGAAACCTTCCCGCAGCAACTGGCGCATGCCAGCGTCGACGATGGGGACGCCGGTCTGGCCCGCCCGCCATAGCGCGAGCCCCTCCGTGTCGCTCACCCATGTGGTGTCCCGAGACCGGTAGTCCTGCCGGGCGATACCGGGGAAAGCCGCCGTGACCTGGTGGTGGAAGTCGCGCCAGGCGAGTTGGCGGACGAAGGCGTCGGCGCCGGGACGGCCGCGGGCCTCCCGCGCCAGTTCCAGGGGCGACAGGCAGCCGAACCGCAGATCGGCGCTGAGCCGCGAGGTGGCGTCGGCGGCCAGCATGTCGCTGCCCTCAGCGTAGCCGGCGATGCCGCTGTCGAGCCAGGTCCGCAGACGCTGCCGGGCGGGGGATTCGCCCCCGCGCTGGCGCTCGGGGGAGAGCGGCCCCCGCCCCTGGTCGCGCAGGGTGGCATCCGGCAACCGTTCGCTCGGGAGATCGTTGGGCACGTGCAGCCGCTGCGGCGCGGGCAGCCGCCGGCGCCAGGTGTGCGCCTCCCAGGCGCGCCAGTAGGGCGTGAAGACCCGGTAGTGGTCACCCCCGGCGGGGGTGACCTCCAACGGGGGCACCACCGTGACGCCGGGGAATGTGGTCACTGCGAGGCGGGAGCCCTCGGCGGCGCGGCGGAGGTGGCGCTGCCGCCGCTGGGCCATGCGCCCCACGTCATAGCTGAGGTGGATCGCACCGGCACCGGTGATTTCGGCGACCCGCATGGTCTCGGTGACCGTGTCGCCGTAGCGGACGAACAGGTCCCCGCCGCGGCTTCGCAGCGCCTCGCGCAGATCGGTGAGCGCCTCCACCAGGTAGGCGATGCGGTTACGTGCGCTGCGGCGCAGGATCGTCGGATCGAGGACGAACAGCGGCACGACCAGGTCACCGCGGCGCACCGCCTCATGCAGCGCCGGATGGTCGTGGACCCGCAGGTCGCGTGTGAACAGTACGACTGTCGCCGCCATACGGACCTTCCGCTTGGTTACCGGCCTGTGGGACGGGTGTCACTAGTGGGCCGCCTGCTCTGCCGCGTCGGCGATGTTGCGCGCCATCGAACCGAACACCACGCCGTGGAAGGGAGCGACGGACCACCAGTAGAGCTGCCCGAAGAGCCCGCGCGGGTGGAAGAGCGCCCGCTGCCGGTACAGGGTGGCCGTATCGCGCCGCTCGACGCGCAATTCCAGCCACGCCAGACCGGGGAGCCGCATCTCGGCCCGCAGCCGCAGCAGACTGCCGGGCTGCACCTCCTCGACGCGCCAGAAGTCCAGCGAGTCCCCCACGCGCAGCCGGGCGGGGTCGCGTCGGCCGCGCCGCAAGCCGACACCGCCGACGAAGCGGTCCAGCGCGCCGCGCGCCGCCCACGCCAGCGACCAGGAGTACCAGCCGCGCTCACCGCCGATGCCCTCGATGACCCGCCATAGCGCCTCGGGGGAGGCGTCGACCGGCCGCACCCGCTCGTCGGCGTAGAGGGAACCGCCGCTCCAATCCGGATCGGTGGGCAGCGGGTCGGCGGGGGCGCTGGGCCAGGCGGCCGAGGACCACCGGGTCGCCACCTGGGCTTCGCGGATGCGACGCAGGGCGAGGCGCACCGCCTCGTCGAACCCGAGCCGGGCATGGTCGTTGAGACGGTCGGCGAGATCGTTCTCCCGGCAGACGGCCTCGTTGCGCAGCGATTCGATCAAGGGGCGGGCGATGGTGCCGGGCACGGGGGTCACGAGGCCCACCCAGAGGCTGGACAGGCCCGGCGACAGCACCGGAACCGGGATGATGAGCCGGCGCCTTACCCCGGTCAGGCGGGCGAAACGCTGGATCATCTGAGCGTAGGTGAGGATATCGGGGCCGCCGATATCGAAACCGCGGTTGAGCCCGTCGGGCAGCGCCATCGACGCCACCAACAGCCGCAGCACGTCGCCCACGGCGATCGGCTGCACCCGGGTCGAAACCCAGCGCGGGGTCGTCATCACCGGCAGGCGCTCGGTCAGGTAGCGCAGCATCTCGAAGGAAGCCGAGCCCGAGCCGAGGATGATCGCCGCGCGCAGCACGACCGTGGGCACCGGGGACTCCAAAAAGATCTCGCCCACTTGAGCCCGCGAGCGCATGTGGGGCGACAACTCCTGGCCCGGAGGGTTGAGTCCGCCAAGGTAGATGATCCGGCGCACGCTCGCGGTGTGGGCGGCCATGGCGAAGGTTCGTGCGGCCTCGCGGTCGCGGTGGGCGAAGCTGGCGCCGGCACCCATGGCGTGGACGAGGTAGAAGGCGACGTCGACGTCGGCGAGTGCGGGTTCCAGACTGGCACGGTCGGTGACGTCACCGCGGACGACCTCCACCTCACCGCGCCAGGGGTAGTCACGCAGTTTTCCCGGCGAGCGAGCCAGACAGCGCACGATGTGGCCCGCGCGCAGTAGCTCGGGCACCAGCCGTCCCCCGATATAGCCGGTGGCCCCCGTCACCAAGACACGCATCCTTAGCCCCCGCCCGTGGACGATCGTGCGACGCGCCCCTGCCAGCGCCCCTGTCAGCATTCGGCCCCCTATCCAGGAATGCCGGATTGTCACCTGGGCAGGGCTTCGTAGGACGGCCGTGGCCCCACCCAGGTGACGCCGTGACAGGCGCGCCGCAGCGATGTGCAGCCCCTCCCGACTTCAGACCGCTGCCGGCGCCCGCGTGGCTACTGTTCGCGACGGTACGCTGATAAGCAAGTCGCAACGGTTTTGCATCGTTTTTGGAGAGGGCTATGGGGGAATCGGCGCTGACTCCGGGAGCAGCGGCCCGCCGCCTTGGCGTAGCCACAGGGACCCTGCGCAGTTGGGACCGGCGTTACGGCATCGGCCCCACTGAACGCAGCCCCGGCGGACACCGCCGCTATGGCACCGGCGACATGGCCCGTCTGGAGTACATGTGTCGGCTCGTCGCCTCGGGAACGGCCCCTGCTGAGGCCGCGCAGACCGCACTGTCGCTCTCCGACCCGCTCGCCGCACGGGCGACACCGCCGCCTTCCGGGGTGCCTGGCTCGGCGGCGTCGGCCCCCACAGCCCGTCCCGGTGGCCACACCGTCCCCGCGGGCTCGGCCGGGGCCTCGTGCCAAGGGCTGGCGCGCGCGGCGATGCGCCTGGACACCGATACGGTCGAGCGGCTGTTGGCCGACAGCGTCGAGGAGCACGGTGTCATGACTACTTGGGAAGAGCTGGCCATGCCCGTACTGCACGGGATAGGGGCGAAGTGGTCACACACCCGGCAGTACGTCGAAGTTGAACACCTGCTGTCGTGGAGTGTGTCTTCGGTGCTGCGGCGGGTGTGCGCCGACGCGGGAGGCGCGGCGCAGCGCCGGCCTGTGCTGCTGGCATGCATGCCCGATGAATTGCACACGCTGCCGTTGGAGGCGCTGGGGGCGGCGCTGTGCGAACGAGGGGTGACCCACCGGATGCTGGGGGCGGCGGCGCCGGCCGACGCCGTGGCCGCGGCACTGCGCCGCACGGCTCCGGCGGCCCTGGTGCTGTGGTCGCTGCGGTCGACGCAGGTGACCATGCCCGCGCTGCGGCAGATCCGGGAAGCGCTCGATGGTGGGGCGCGCCGTGAGAAGACCACCCTGTACCTGGCCGGGCCCGGCTGGCCGGAGGCCGCCCGCCGCCTCGTCGCCCACGTGGACTCACTACCGGCGGCGCTGCACGCGCTGGTCGGCTCCGACTGAACCTGCCCACCGACGGTTGGAGCTCGCCCCCGGCCGGGTTCTGGTTTTCAGACGGCTGGGTTGTGGGGGGTGTTTCTATGGGCTTGTCAAGCCGAGGGTCGTAAGTGGGGGGCTGTCGCTTGCGCGGTGCTGGTGGGTTTCCCGTCGCTCGTGCCTCGATCGCTTCGCGATCTCGGCAGCTTTAAGGGGGCGCTGTGGCTGTGGACGGGTGGGAGGCGACGGCGACGACCCCCGCTGGAGGTGAGGCAGCATTGCTCCGGGGTGCGGTGACACCGCAACATCTTCGGCAGCAGGCCAGCGCCTTGTGTCGTAGGTATCGCTCCGGGGTGCGGTGACACCGCGACGAGAAACACACCACCACCCCAACACACAGTCACACTGGCATGAGGGACACGACGGTGGGCGGCGATCGTTGCAGTAACGATGGCGACGAGCGTCCCAAAAAGCGTCAAACCACACCCCACCTCAACCCCGACCCACGCCGTGCAGCGCTCCTCCCACCCGGCCATAACCCACCCCCAGGCTGCCGAGATCACGAAGCGATCGAGGCACGAGCCACGAAAAACACACCACCACCCCAACACACAGTCACACTGGCATGAGGGACACGACGGTGGGCGGCGATCGTTGCAGTAACGATGGCGACGAGCGTCCCAAAAAGCGTCAAACCACACCCCACCTCAACCCCGACCCACGCCGTGCAGCGCTCCTCCCACCCGGCCATAACCCACCCCCAGGCTGCCGAGATCACGAAGCGATCGAGGCACGAGCGGCGAAAGAGCCGCCGCGCCACCGCTGCTCCATGCCTTGAGCGGGCGGTACCGCCCTTGACGTTGGCCCGCTACAGCCCCCGAGCGGGGGGACGTGGGGATGTTCGTCGTCCGCTCGCGCCTCGATCGCCGCGCGATCTCGGCAGCCCACGGGGCGACAGCGGACACGCTCACCCGCGCACGCCCACCGCCCGCCTCGCCGCCCGTCCAAAAACCAGAACCCAAGATGGCGGCGAAAAATCCCGCCCCCACCAATCCGGTTGTGGCGAGGGCGCGAATAACGGGCGTGACGATCAGCGATGAGGGCCCACACCGCAGCGCGCGAGCCCACCACCGGCCGCTGGGCTGGCTCACCGGGCTGCTGGCCGCCGGCACCGCCGTGGGGGTGGGAGAACTGGCCGGCGCCCTGGCCGGGACCGCGGGACCCATAGTGGTCGTAGGGGACGCCGTTGTGGACGTCAGCCCGGCGCCGCTGAAGGAGTTCGCGATCTCGGCCTTCGGGGTCTACGACAAGGTCGTCCTCCTCGGCGGCATCCTGACCACGGTGGCCGCCTTGGCGGCCGTCCTCGGGGGGTTCGCCCTGGCGTGGCCGATGGTGGGCTACGCGGGGTTGGGGCTGTTCGGTGGGGTCGGCGTGCTCGCGGCGGTGGCCCGCCGCACCGACGAGCCGCTGGCGGTCGTGCCTGTGCTCGCCGGGGTGGCCGCGGGGGCGCTCGCACTGTATCTGCTGCTGCGCCAGGCTCGCCCGAAGGCGGCGGGACCGGCGTCCGGTCAGCTCAGCGGCGGGCCGCCCGACAGGGGCGAGGCGGCGAAGCCGGCGGGTGAACAGACCGCTGGTGCGTCTTCCCCTGCTTCCCCCGCGCAACAGCCCGCCCCGAGCGGGCCCTCCCCCGGTGGACCGTCCGCCGCGGCCGGCCCGCACCGGCGGGGATTCCTGCTCACGGGGGTGGGCGTGCTTGCAGTGGCGGCCGGTTCGGGAGCGCTGGGCCGGCACCTGTCCAGCGGGGCGAACGTGGCCGCGTCGCGGGCGGCGCTGCGGTTGCCCGCTGCCGCCGAGCCGCTGCCGGCGCTGCCGGGGGGTGTTTCGCTGGACGTGCCGGGCCTGCCCCCGTTCATCACGCCCAACCGGGACTTCTACCGCATCGACACCGCGCTCACGCTGCCCCGAGTCTCGCCGCGACAGTGGCGGCTGCGCGTTCACGGTCTGGTGGACCGGCCCCTCGACCTGTCCTACGAGGATCTGCTCGCCCGGCCACTCATCGAGTCCGACACCACGTTGACCTGTGTTTCTAACCAGATCGGTGGTGACCTCGTCGGCAACACGCGCTGGCTGGGCGTGCGGCTGGCCGACCTGCTGCGCGAAGCGGGAGTGCACGCCGACGCCGACCAGATCCTGAGCACCTCCAGCGACGGCTGGACCTGCGGCACCCCCACCGCCGTGGTCATGGACGGCCGGGAGGCGCTGCTGGCGGTGGCCATGGCCGGCGAGCCGCTGCCGATCGCCCACGGTTTCCCGGTGCGCATGGTCGTTCCCGGCCTCTACGGCTTCGTCAGCGCCACCAAATGGGTCACCGACATCAAGCTCACCCGCTTCGCCGACGAGCGCGCCTACTGGGCTAGACGCGGCTGGGCGGTGCGGGCACCGATCAAAACCATGTCGCGTATCGATGTCCCCGGGCCGCTGGAGAACGTGCCCGCGGGACCCACCACCGTCGCCGGTGTGGCGTGGGCACAGCGCCGCGGCGTGGCGGCGGTGGAGGTGCGCGTGGACGGCGGCGAGTGGCGGGAAGCCGTTCTCGCCGACGTCCCCGGTATCGACACCTGGCGCCAGTGGCGCTGGGAGTTCGACGCCGCCCCCGGCCGACACACCTTGGAGGTCCGCGCGACCGATTCCACCGGACACACCCAGCCCGAACAGCGGGTGGAGCCGATCCCCGACGGGGCCACCGGCTGGCATTCCGTGCAGATCACTGCCGCATGAACGTGAGGCGGTCGAAACGGGTCGACCGTCGCCGAAGCAACCAGGAAACCAAGGAGACTGCTGTGCTCACCAAGAAACTGATGATCGCCTCCTCCGCCGCCGCCCTCGCACTCGGACTGAGCGCCTGCGGCGGCGGGGAAGCCGCCGAAAGCGGCGACGGCGCCTCGCCGGAGGAAAACATGGAGTCCACCGAGGAGACCATGGCTGAGGAGAACATGGACTCGGCTATGAGCGGGCCGTTCGGTCCCGCCTGTGCCGACGTTCCCGCTGAAGGGGCCGGCAGCTTCTCAGGCATGGCCGAAGACCCCGTCGCCACGGCGGCCTCTAACAACCCGGCGCTGTCCACCCTGGTCGATGCGGTCACCCAGGCCGATCTGGTGGATACGCTCAACAACGCCGAGGACATCACGGTGTTCGCCCCGGCCAACGCGGCCTTCGGGCAGATCCCGGAAGAGGACCTGAACGCGCTGCTCGAAGACCGGGACCAACTCACCGAGGTGTTGACTTACCACGTCGTCGAGGGCAAGCAGACACCCGCCGACCTGGAGAACGGCACGTTCACCTCGCTACAGGGGGCCGATGTGACGACCTCGGGCTCCGGTGAGGACTACACGGTCAACGACGAGGCCGGCGTAGTCTGCGGCAACGTCCAGACCGCCAACGCCACGGTCTACATCATCGACGGCGTGCTCATGCCGCCGCAGAACTAACCCGAGCAGGGCCCCTGTGCGGGGCGTCGCGTTGCTGCGGACCCGCACAGGGGCAGGTGAGCGGTACGGCACAAAACGCCGGGACGGTCACCGCCCTCTCGGACCGCCCAGCCCCGGCAGGGCCACGACCACGCATGAGGCCGCCGTCCCACCACCAGGCGCCGGCCGCTCGGCGACAACAACCTGCCTCGTAATCCGGTGACGTGCGGGGAAACCGTCGCCGGCGCGGGGAGTGATCGAGTTAGGCAACGGCACAGTAGGGGAGTATTGGTGTCGCCTTCTCGGCTGAGGAGCCGAGAAGGCGACACCAAGAAAGCAGATGAACGACGAACCCGTAGCGCACGGTCCGATGCGCAACGCTCCCGAACCGGTCCCACCTGCTCGCCCGCCCCTGGCGGAGCTGCTCACCCAGGTGGCGCGGGGCGACGAGCGAGCTTTTGAAGACATCTACGATCGGATAAGCCCGGCCGTCTACGGGCTGATCCGCCGGATTCTGCGCGATCCCGCCCAGTCGCAGGAGGTCGCCCAAGAGGTACTGGTCGAGGTGTGGCGCAGCGCCTGTCGCTACGACGAGCATCGCGGCAGTGCCCACGCCTGGATCATGACCCTTGCGCACCGGCGCGCGGTGGACCGGGTCCGTTCCGAGCAGGCCGAGTCCGACCGGCAGGCCCGCGCGGCGGCCTCAGCCAACGCCACCCCTTACGACCAGGTCTCCGAAGAGGCCACCAGCCGGTTGGAGAGCGAACGGGTCCAGCGCTGCCTACAGACCTTGACCGAGTTGCAGCGCCAGTCGGTCACGTTGGCCTATTACGGGGGACATACCTACCGTGAGGTCGCGAAGCTACTGTCGGCCCCGTTGGGGACAGTGAAGACCCGGATGCGCGATGGGCTGATCCGCCTGCGCGACTGCTTGGGGGTGGAGTGGTGAGCAGGAAACTACGCCAGGACCTGCACACACTCGCGGGCGCCTATGCTCTCAACGCGCTTCGGGACGAAGAACTGCGGCGTTTCGAGCAGCATCTGCTGCACTGCGATGCCTGCGTGCAAGAGGTGCGCGGCATGACCGAGACTACGGCGCTACTGGGCTCGGCCGCGGCCCGCACACCCCCGCCGGAGATGCGCGCCGCGGTGCTCGACGAAGTGGCGCGCACCCGCCAACTCGCGCCGGCTCCGCCACAGCCGTTCGTGGTGACCCGCTCCCGCTGGTGGCAGCGCGGTCTCGTGGTGGTGCTGGCGGCCTGTCTCGCGGCACTGATCGCGCTGGGAGCGGTGGTGGTGGACCAGCGCCGCGAAATCAGCGAACTGCGCAGCGAAGAGCAGCAGATCGCCGCTGTGATGTCGGCACCCGACGCCGAGTACGTTTCGGCTGAGCCCTCCGAAGGGGTGTCGGTGACGGCGGTGGCCTCCGAGAGCATGGGCAGCCTGGTCTTCACCGGACAGGGGTTGTCCCAGCTCGACGACCAGGACTATCAGGTGTGGCTGGCCGCCCCCGACGGCTCGGTGCGCTCGGCCGGACTGCTCACCGTGGGCGCCGACGGGGCGGTGGAGCCGCTGTTGGCCGAGCAGCTCGCCGACGCCCAAACACTGGCGGTAACCATCGAGCCGGCCGGTGGCTCGCCTCAGCCCACCAGCGACCCCATGATGTCGATGTCGATCGAGAGCTAACAGCGCCAGGCGGCCCGGGCCGCGCCGGCTCCAGACTGACCACGGTCGCGGTGAGTACAGCCGTCAGGCACGGCCGCGCCCACCACAGAACGGTCGGCAGTAGTGGAGGCCGCTGGGGCGCCAACCGCCCCAGCACTGCCCCGACGAACGGCGACCGGAGCGCCGGCCCGGCGTCGGCTCCGGGCTTTGGGCCGCTGCGTTGCCCTGAGCGTGGCGGCCCGGTGGTGTTGGGCGAGGCGGACACCAGGCCGGGGGTCCGACAGTGGCTGATGGGTCTTCGAGGGGATCGGTCTGCGCGGCAAGATCGTCACGAGGGATGCCCGCTAGGTGCACTGACCGGGGACATGGGTTGAGGGCCGCGCCCAGGCTCTCTTGTTGACCCCTCCAACGCGGCTACGGAGGTGAGATTTACGGGGTCGACTGCTCACGTGCGTTGTGCCCAGAGTCGGTCAACGCCGCGTTCGGACTGGCTGATCTCGGCCCACACCGCATCGAGAGAAAGGCCGAGGACATCGGCGATCGCCGCGATGGTCGGAAAGGCAGGGGTGGCTACGCGACCCGACTCGATCTTGCGGAGAGTCTCCGGTGAGACACGCGCATCGAGCGCCGTATCGAGTATCGAGCGTTCCCCTCTGGCCCGACGTAGGAGGGCGCCGAGGCGCTGTCCGCGTTCGACCTCTGCGGGGGTGAGCGGCAACCTGACCATGAGTCCGATTCTAATACCGGGATAATATGGCCGGTATAGTTATCGGCTGCATGAGGAAGGCGCCGCATGATCGAGGTCCTGCCCCCCACCAAACTGGCCCGAGCAAAAGACACAGGCGCCTTGGTCGCTGACATCCTGGAGACGCTGAAGAGACGCAGCACGGTCGGCACGAACCTTCTGGACATCGACCGGTGGGCCAAGACCATGATCACCGAGGCGGGTGCGCTGTCCTGTTACGTCGACTACACGCCGTCCTTCGGACGCGGCCCATTCGGCCACTACATCTGCACGGCCGTCAACGACGCCGTGCTCCACGGACGGCCATACGACTACGTGCTCGCCGACGGCGATCTGCTGACACTCGACCTCGCCGTCTCCAAAGGCGGAGTCGCCGCGGACGCTGCCATCAGCTTCATCGTGGGCGACGCAAAGCCCCCGGCGAGCGTCGCGTTGATCAGTGCGACCGAACGCGCGCTGGCCGCAGGGATCGCCGCTGCCGGGCCGGGGGCTCGCATCGGCGACGTCTCCCATGCCATCGGCACGGTCCTCAACGAGGCGGGGTACCCGATCAACACCGAATTCGGAGGTCATGGCATCGGATCAACGATGCACCAGGACCCGCACGTTTCGAACACCGGACGGCCCGGCCGTGGATACAAACTGCGCCCTGGGCTGCTGCTGGCACTGGAGCCGTGGGTCATGGCGGACACCGCTGAACTCGTCACTGATGCCGACGGGTGGACACTCCGAAGCGCGACAGGCTGCCGGACAGCACACAGCGAGCACACGATCGCTATCACCAACGACGGAGCCGAAATCCTCACCTTGCCGGAACAGGCGCAGCCGTGAGGCCGAAAGCCCCCGTGTTCTTCCTCTCCAAGCACTGCACCTCTCGCGGCCCAATGAGGAAGAGGGGCGTTCTCCTGTTGCCCGTGCCCACGAGCGCTGCGGCCACTCGGTACCCCGTGGCCAGCCCTCCCCCATGCCCGGTTTCAGAAATCAACCAATCCGGCGGGGCCACAGAACCGAATTCCGGTCGAAGAATAGTCGAGGTGAAGGGACCGGATTTCGACGCCACCGTGGTCACCACGCACACCGACCAAGCGCTGCGACCGCTGGGACAGCATATGGCCGGCCTGGCTGGGGCGACTGCGTCCGGGCCACCAGCAGTTTCCCGCCGCTGCCGCCTCGGCGGTAGGCCCTCCGGGCCGGGCTGGGCGAGGGGGCAGCCCGGCCCGGACTCCTAGGACCGAGTTCGAGCAGTGCGGACCAGGCCGCCGGATGCTTTGGGCCGACGGGCCCCGGCGAGGGCTCGTCGGCGCGGGCGGGGCGCCTCTACCCTCAAAGCCGAAAGTGGGGCGTGGGGGCGTGGTTCGCCGCTTGGCCCTCATGCCGCCACCAAGGAGGGCGGCTAGGGCTTGCGCAGCACCCCGCCGACCTCTTTGACGCGCTTGTTGTTGGCTCCCGCGCCCAGGAAGCGCTGGAGCGGCGGGGCGACGGGGTCCAAGGGCGGCTGGTCGGGGTCGGGGCGCCAGTCGTTGACGTCGACGAGGCCGGGCTCGACCGGTTCCAGCCCCAGTCCCGCCACCAGGGCGGTGAACTCCGCGACCGTGCGGGTCTTCCACGCCAACCCCAGCCCCACGGCGGCCTCGGTGTGGCCCTGTGCGGCCTTCTCGTCCTCCCCGACCATCTGCGACAGGCCAAGGAAACTGCCCGGGGTAAGGGCGCGGGTGACGGTGGAGAGGGTGTCGCGCAGCGTGTCGTCGTCGGGGATGGAGTGGGGCACCGACAAGAACAGCGCGGCCACCGGGCGGGTGAAGTCGATCAACTGGGCGACGTCGGGGCGGGCCAGGATCTCGCGGGGCTCGGTCATGTCGGCGGTGATGACCATGGTGGCGTCGTTGTCGGCCAGCAGAGCGCGGCCGTGGGCGAGCACGATGGGGTCGTTGTCGACATAGACCACGTGGGCGCCGTGCTGGAACCGCTGGGCGACCTGGTGGACGTTGTGCTGGGTGGGCAGGCCGCTGCCCAGGTCCAAAAACTGGTCGATGCCGGCTTCCCGGGCCAAGAACCGCACCACCCGGTACAGGAACAGCCGGTTCTGCCGTGCAGCGTCCAGGGTTTCGGGGAACTGCGTGAGCCCGTTCAGCACGGCCTCCCGGTCAACGGCGAAATTGTCTTTGCCTCCGAGATCGTAGTCGTACATCCGCGCCGGAGTTGGCACATCCGTGGGGATATGCGGCGGAGGCGAATCATTCGGAGGAAAAGAGTGTTCAGGGATATTCATACGACCAACCCCCCATGGCGACAAATGAGGCAAACCGTTAACTATCCGGTGATCATGATCCTAATCTCCGGCGACACAGGGGATTCGCGGCACGTCACCGCGATCGGACGTCGCTACGCCCGCCGCGCGAGGCACCACTGCCGAGGGTCGCACCGGAGAGACGGGCACCACAAGGAGAAGTAACCCAAGCCACAAGTTCCGGGAACGCCATCCGTGAAATCACCAGTTCGCGCGGCGAGCCGTACCCAAACCGTTAACAGTTGAGTAACTTGAGGCCGTGTTCGGTATATCCCCCATGACCTCCTCAGTTCGCCTTCGCGGCCGAGACGCCGAGCAGCGGGCGCTGGCTGTCGCGCTGGGCGACGCCAGATCCGGCGACAGCGCGTCGCTTCTCGTCTCCGGCGGACCAGGCGTGGGCAAAACCGCGCTTCTCGACCACGCCTGCGCGACGGCCAGCGACTTCACCGTGCTGCGCGCCGCCGGCGTGCCCTCCGAGAGCGACCTGGACTTCGCGGGACTCCTGCGGCTGCTACGGCCGGTCATGGACCGGGTGAACGAACTGCCGCAGCCCCAGTCCGACGTGCTGTGGCAAGCGCTGCGCACCGGACGGGTCGTGGAAAGCGATCGCTTCACCCTGTCAGTGGCGCTGCTCGACCTGCTGTGCCTGCTTGGGCGCACCAAACCGCTGCTGTGCTGTATCGACGACGCCCAGTGGCTGGACGCTCGCTCCCTGGACGCGTTCGCCTTCGCCGCGCGGCGGCTGGCCGAGGACTCGGTCGCCATAGCTTTCGCCGCGCGCGACAACGACGCCAAACCGGTCGTGCCGGGTGTGAGCAGGCTGGCGATCGGCCCGTTGAGCGACAACGCCATGCGCACCGTCATCACCGACCGCGCCGTGTGCACGGTCCATCCCACCGTGGAAGAGCAGGTGACTCGGGCCGCTCACGGCAACCCGCTGGCCGCGCGCGGCTTCGTCGACACGCTCACCGCCGAGCAGCTCGCCGGACGGTGCCCCCTGCCCGAACCTTTGGTGCTCGACGAAACGCTGTTGGAGGCCCACACTCCCGCGATCCGGGCCCTGCCGGAGACCACCCGGGAAGTGCTGCTACTGGCCGCGGCCGATCCCGAGGCCGGCGTCGACACCCTCATCCGCGCGGCTGGGGACCCTCAGGTATCGATCAGCGCCTTCACTCCGGCCGAAGACGAGGGACTGGTGCGCATCGAAGGTGACCAGGTGCGCTTCCACGATCCCCTGCTGCGCGAAGCCCTCTACCAGAACGCTCCCCTCATCCGGCGTCGCGAGGCACACGCGCTGCTGGCGGCGGCCCTTGACGCCGAGCGCGAGCCCTCACGGCACGCGCGGCACCGCGCTGCCGCGGCGGCGGGACCCAACGCGAAGTTGGCGGTGGAGTTAGCCGGCGCGGCGATGGCGGCCCGGAAGGTGGAAGGCCATATCCGCGCCTCGGTGGCGTTTGAACGCGCCGCGGAACTGACACCCGACCCGCGGATGCGCTCCTGTCGACTGTCCTACGCCGCGCATGACGCCTGGCTGTCGGGAGAGCCGCAACGCGCCGCGGCACTGCTGGACCGCGCCCAGCCCTTTGCCACCGGTGGACGGCTGCCCGGGGTGGTGGAGCTGCTGCGGGGCCACATGGAGCTACTGACCGGCAACACGATCGACGCGGCGGAGTCGCTGCTGGCCGCCAAAGGGCAACTGCTGCCCCACGACCGGGAGCTGGCCATCCGGGCGTTGCTGCGGGCCGCCGACGCCGCCTCGCTGGCCGGTGACCCCATGCGGCACGCCACGGCAGCGAGCGAATTGGCGAAACTGGGTCGGCGGGACGATCCACCCGAGCTCCAGCTTGGAGTCACCTTCTTGGAAGGGTGTGAGGCGTCGTTTCGAGGGGACTACGCGGGTTCGGTCGGGCCACTTCGGCGGGTCTTGGAACTCGCCGAGCACGTCAACGAACCGGCCGAACTGGTGTGGGCCAGCATCGCCGGGCTGCGACTGGGCGATCTGCGCCAAGTCCACACATTGGCGAACCGGGCCATCAGCGCGGCCCGCCGCCGTGGAGCGCTCTCGGTCGTGCCGCAGGCGATGGAGTTCCTCGTCTACTCACAACTGTGGACGCGCCGGTTCCCTTCGGCGGCCAACAACTGCCTGACCGGGCTGCGGCTGGCACGCGAGACCGGACAGCCCAACTGCGCCACCCACCATCTCGCAGCCCTCACCCTGGTCTCGGCTATCCAAGGTGACGCCGAGACCTGCCGGGCGCGGGCCCGCAGCGTCGCCGAACAGGCCAGCGAGAACAGCCTTGGCCTGCCCGCCGCCATGAGCACGTGGGCGCTGGCTGTGCTCGACCTCGCCAGCGGCGATGCCGCGCGGGCGTTCTCGCGGCTGCGGGTGCTGGCCCATGCCGGCCCTGGGCAGGGACACCCCACGATGCGGCTGCTGACAGCGCCCTACTTCGTGGAAGCCGCCGCGCGCACCGGAGAGATCGCCCAGGCGCAGCGGGTACTGGCCGGCTACCGGCACTGGGCCACGGCCACGGGGAGCACGTGGGGGCTGGCGCTGCACGCTCGTTGCCAGGGGTTGCTCAGCAAACCCGAGGAGGCGCCGGAGCACTTCGAGGAAGCGCTGCGCCTGCACCAGGCCAACGGCAACGACGCGCTGGAGCACGCGCGTACCGAACTGCTGTACGGCTCGATGCTGCGCCGCAGCCGGCTGCCCGGTCAGGCACGCGAGCACCTGCGCGAAGCCCAAGACACCTTCCACCGGTTCGGTACCCGCTTGTGGTTGAAGCAGGCCCGAGCCGAGCTGCGGGCTTTGGGCGACCTGGAACGCAGCGAGGAGTCGGGGGCGGCCGACGAACTGACCGTGCAGCAGCGCGAAATCGCCCGGTTGGTGGCCGAGGGCGCCACGAACCGCGAGATCGCCGCGCACATGTTCATCAGCCCCCGCACGGTCGAATACCACCTGCGCGGCATCTTCCGCAAGCTCAATATCCGCTCTCGGGTGGACCTGACCCGATTCTTCCGCTGAGCGCCCGGCCGTGACGCCGCCGGGGCGCCGGCGAAATCGGACGACTGCCCCTCGGCGCACCCCCGACCTCCCGGCGGTGGGGACGGGGGGTGGGCTTTGGTCCGCACGAGCGACGGGAAGCCCTCCCACCCCGAGCATCCAACAGCCCCCACCTACAACCCACCCACCCCCGGCTTGACAACCCCAGAGAAACGCCCTCTGACCACGACATCCCCGACGAAAAAATCTCATTTCTTATGCAAGGAGTTGTTGGATCATGGGATCTTCTCATTGAGCAAGGGGAGATGCGGCAAACTCAAGAGGCCGCCGAATCGGCGGAACCACCCACGCGACACCAGCCATAAAAACCCTCTTGAGTAGCGATTTCTCTCATACTGGTGATTTGACGGATGTGCGGTTACCAAAACGACACGCATAGTTGAGACCCAGCGGCGCCAGCGAACAACGAAGAAATAATTTGTTTCTTCTCGCCTGGTGTCGGGACGGCCGCTGCGGGATGGCCTCTTTGGCCGGAAGCCTCCCGATAAGGGCCGGATTTGGCGAACTGAATAGCCGGCCGCTAGACGGACGTTCGCGGCAGCGCGAGAGGGCAGGCCCCTCCCGGCAGCGAACCGGCGACGCATGGTGGGGTCCGCCCGGAACAGTCCCCCAACCCATCACGTGTGTTCGGTTCGCCTCGTGCGGCGCCACCGCGAACGGTCAAGCGGCGGGGTCGGCATCGCCCCGAGCCCGACTCAGCGCCACCGTCGTCCTTCCCTTCTGTCGCCAACAGTGGGGACACCGGCGAACCCTCGTGCGCGGTTCGCCGGTGCCTCGTCCATACGACAAGGAGTAATCCCCCCATGCAACGAACAGAAGTCCCCCTCGACTTTGCTGAGCACACCGATTCCGATGTGAGCGTTTCCGCGTCGCGTTCGGCCGGCCGGAAGGTGGCCGGCACGCTGGCCATGGCCGCGACCCTGGCGATGGCCGGCGTCGGGCTGGCCGCCCCGGCCCACGCCGACAACCCCTACGAACGCGGCCCCGCTCCTACCGAGTCCAGCATCGAGGCTTCCGAAGGACCGTTCGACGTCGACGAGGACTCGGTGTCCTCGCTGTTCGTCAGCGGCTTCGGCGGCGGCACGATCTACTACCCCGAAGACGACAGCCAAACTTACGGGGCCGTGGCCATTTCCCCCGGTTACACCGCGAGCCAGACCTCGATGTCCTGGTACGGTCCGCGGATCGCCTCGCAGGGCTTCGTCGTCTTCACCATCGACACCAACACCCGCTACGACCAGCCCGACTCGCGGGGCGATCAGCTCCAGGCGGCGCTGGACTACCTCGTCGACGACAGCTCGGTCCAAGACATCATCGACGAGGACCGCCTCGCCGTCATGGGCCACTCCATGGGCGGCGGCGGCACCCTGGCCGCGGCCTCCGAGCGGCCCGAACTCCAGGCCGCCATCCCCCTGGCCCCCTGGCACCTGGACAAGACCTGGGGCGAGGTGCAGGTCCCGACCATGATCATCGGCGCCGAGGACGATTCCATCGCCTCGGTCACCACCCACTCGCAGCCCTTCTACGAAAGCCTGCCGAGCTCACTGGACAAGGCATACCTGGAACTGGACGGCGCGTCCCACTTCGCACCCAACACCTCCGACACGACGATCGCCAAGTACAGCATCTCCTGGCTCAAACGCTTCGTCGACAACGACACCCGCTACGAGCAGTTCCTCTGCCCACCCCCCAACGCCGGCGGACTGTTCAACGACATCTCCGAATACCGCGACACCTGCCCCCACTCCTCCTAGCTCCGGGGTATCACGCCCCGCTGCGGCGAGGGTGACACGGTGAGAAGCGCCGGTGGTGGATCTTGCATCCGCCATCGGCGCCTTTTCGCGTGCCCGAGGCGCGGGGACCTCCCCGGTCCGCGTTCCCAGCACCGGCTCCTTTCCTTACAGCCGCAACCGAGCCGACGCGCTTACCTCACTGAAACCCACACAATCGAAAACGGTGAAAAATCTATTTTCTTCTCCGACCGACGACGGGGGAGACGGACAGCAAAGGACGCGGAGCGCCGGGGAGTCGGCGGTCATCCATGCCCCCTCCCCCGCTATGGGCATGGCCGCACCGCTTGAACAGGGGCTAACGGCAGACTGGTGATTTGACGGATGCGACGTGACCAAAATTACACGCATAGTTGGAACACACCGACATCAAGAAAACGGGCGAAAATAATCCGTTTCTTCACCGTTGGTCAGCCGAGAACTCCCTCGGCTCGGTAAAGGTCCGGATCGAGCGAGACATTCTCCTTATTCCCCCTATCCGGTGGCGGAGGTCGAACGCACAAAGGTCGTCCAACGACCCGTCGATACCCCGCCCGAAAGAACAAGGAGTCAATCCCCCCATGCGACAAGCAGCAATCTCTGAGTTCGCTGAGCACACCGATTCCGATGTGAGCGTCTCCGCGTCGCGTTCGGCCGGTCGTAAGATCACCGGCACGCTGGCCATGGCCGCGACCCTGGCGATGGCCGGCGTCGGGCTGGCCGCCCCGGCCCACGCCGACAACCCCTACGAACGCGGCCCGTACCCGAGTGAGTCCAGTATCGAGGCTTCCGAGGGCCCGTTCGACGTCGACGAGGACTCGGTGTCCTCCTGGTTCGTGAGCGGCTTCGGCGGCGGCACGATCTACTACCCCGAAGACGACAGCCAGACCTACGGCGCGGTCGCGATCTCGCCGGGTTACACCGCGAGCCAGACCTCGATGTCCTGGTACGGTCCGCGGATCGCCTCGCAGGGCTTCGTCGTCTTCACCATCGACACCAACACCCGCTACGACCAGCCCGACAGCCGCGGTGATCAACTGCTGGCGGCGCTGGACTACCTCGTCGACGACAGCTCGGTCCAAGACATCATCGACGAGGACCGCCTCGCCGTCATGGGCCACTCCATGGGCGGCGGCGGCACCCTGGCCGCGGCCTCCGAGCGGCCCGAACTCCAGGCCGCCATCCCGCTCGCCCCCTGGCACCTGGACAAGACCTGGTGGGAGGTGCAGGTCCCGACCATGATCATCGGCGCCGAGGACGATTCCATCGCCTCGGTCATCACCCACTCGCAGCCCTTCTACGAAAGCCTGCCGAGCTCACTGGACAAGGCGTACCTGGAACTGGACGGCGCGTCCCACTTCGCACCCAACCTGTCGAACACGACGATCGCCAAGTACAGCATCTCCTGGCTCAAACGCTTCGTCGACAACGACACCCGCTACGAGCAGTTCCTCTGCCCGCCCCCCAGCGCCGGCGGACTGTTCAACGACATCTCCGAATACCGCGACACCTGCCCCCACTCCTCCTAAGGTCGTCGTCTTAGCACTCCGCCGCTAAGACAGCGTTCCCACGGAGAACAGCGCCGATGGCGAGCACCCCGCGCCCGCCATCGGCGTCTTTTCGCGCTCGAACGGATGAACGTACTGAAACCTTTCAGAGGCGAGACGACACTCCAATGGAAAGCGCTTGCCAATAAGAGGTGGAGCGATGGGGCGGGTAGGTGTTCACCGCCCCCACGCAGGCTCTAGTTGTCGCCGCGGGCCACCGAGAGAAAGGCGCTGACCAGTGGGGACGATGTCCGCTTCGGCCAGGCCAGAGCCGATTGGCACGGCGGGATGTCGATCACGGGGACGAAGGCGAGGTCGGCACGGGCGTAATGCTCGTAGATAGCGGCGGGGACCAGCCCGACCCCGTGCCCCGCAGCGGCGTGTTCGAGCTTCTCCTCGACGGTGTCGACCGAAGGCCCGTACACCGGCGCTGAGCCGTCCGGCCGGGGGTCGACGGCGGCGAACCGTGCCCAGACCAGCGGCGCCTGGTGATGGCCGATGACCGGGTCGTCGCGCAGATCGAGGATGGAGAGTTCGCCGCGGTCGGCCAGCGGATGTTCCAGGGAGAGAACGGCCAGCCGGGGCTGGTCGGCGAGTACTTCGATGCTCAGCTCGGGGTCTTCGATCGGCGGGCAGACGAACGCCACGTCGGCACGGCCGTCGTGCAAGCAAGCGACCTGGTCGAACCAGTCGTAGCGCTTCAGATCGACCTCGACGTCGGGGAAGCTCCGCTCGAAGGCGCGCAGCAGGGGCGGCTGGATCGCGCCGGTCATGAACCCCACTCGCAGCACTCCGCTGAGCCGCCCGGCCAGCGCTTGGGCGTGCCGCAGCGCCGCCCGCGCCTGCGCCAACGCGGCGCGGGCTTCCGGCAGCAGTGCCGCACCCGCCGGGGTGAGCTCCACTCGGCGACTGGTGCGGTCGAACAGCCGCCCGCCGACGGCCGTTTCGAGCTTGGCGATCTGCTTCGACAGCGCGGGCTGGGCGATGCGCAGCCGCACCGCCGCCTCGCCGAAGTGCTGCTCCTCCGCCACAGCCACGAAGGCTTGCAGCAGCCGGTAGTCCGGTTCCATGCCTTCAGGTTATTGATCCAGACCAATCCACTCTTGGACACTCCCGCGGCTGCCCACCCACCCTGAATGCGGGGCTCGCCCCTGGACCGCAGACGACACGACGGAAACGGAGCAGAACGATCCGCGCCATAGCGATAGACCAGTCCGGCGGCAGGGACCTGCTATACAGCGCGTCCCTGCCGGTACCGGAGATCGGCCCCGACGAGGTGCTGGTGCGCGTGGAGGCCGCAGGCGTCGGGTTCTGGGACGCGATGTCCCGAGAAGGCCGTTTCGGTGAGATGGACTTCCCTTACGTCCCCGGCTTCGAGACAGCCGGCGTGGTGGAAAGCACCGGTGCGAAGGTCACCGGCCTCGCGGTGGGAGACGAAGTCTACGCCTTCGACTTCCCCGGCGGGGGCTACGCCGAGTACCGCGCCATCTCCGCGGCGACCGCCGTCCGCAAGCCCGCGTCGCTGTCCTTCGCCGAAGCCGCGGCGATACCGGTGGCCGGTATCACCGCGCACCAGGGCATCCTCGACGTACTCGGCCTTCGCGAAGACGAGACCGTCCTCGTCACGGCCGCCGCCGGTGGGGTGGGCACCTTCGCCGTGCAGATCGCCTCGGCCGTGGCGGGCGCCCGCGTCGTCGGCACCGCCACCCCCGCCAACCATGACTATCTCGCCGAACTCGGCGCCGCCGCAGCCGTGGACTACCGCGACGACGCCTGGCCCCGCGCGGTGCGCGAGGCTGCCGGGGGAGCCGTGGACGCCGTGCTGGACTGCGCCGGCGGCGAGGTGAACCCGCAGATCCTCAGCCGCGCCTTCGAGACGGTGCGCGACGGCGGCCGAGTGGCCTACCTCCCCTCCCTGGCCGACGAGCCGCTGCCCGAGAACGAACCCGCCCCGCCGCGTGGGATCTCCGCACGGTTCTTCGGTGCGGAGCCGGACGCGGAACGGCTCGCCCGGCTCGCGGAACTCTTCGACGCCGGCACGCTGACCGTACACCTGGAGGAGGTCATAGCACTGGAGGAGGCAGCCAGGGCGCAGGAGCGCGTCGAGGCCGGCCACACCCGCGGCAAGCTCGTCCTCGGCGTGGGGCCGCGGGCCTGACCCCGCGCTGTCTTCGCCCTCCTTCGAGCCCCGCCACGGTCCTCATCTCGTGGCTCGACACCAACGTCGGGCAACCACCTCTGTAGCCCTGGTCCGCGGTTTGTCCCCGGCACGGAGACGGAACCAGCGGTGGCATTGTGGAGGGATGGGCCCAACGGAACTGCGGGTGCGCTTCGCTGCCGAACTGTGGTTCTTGCTGCCACCGCGCCACCGCCACCCCGAGGCTCACCTGCGTTACGACGGCACCTCGTCACTGGGGCACGTGATCGAGTCCAACGGGGTGCCGTTACCGGAGGTGGGCCGCCTGGAGGTGAACGCGACGCCGGTCGCCGCCTCCCACCGTCCCGCCGCGGGCGACCTCGTGACCGTCCTAGGGGTACCACGTCCCCAAAAGGTGCCGTTTTCCCCGCTCAAGTTCCTCCTCGACGTGCACTTGGGCGCGCTGGCGCGGCGGCTGCGGCTCGTCGGGGTCGATGCCGCTTATCACAATGACCGCGACGACCCTGCCCTCGTCGAACAGGCCAACGCTGAGGAGCGGGTGCTGCTGACCCAGGACCGCCGGCTGCTGCACCGTAGGAACCTGCGTGCCGGCGGCTACGTCCGCGGCAGTGACCCCGACCGTCAACTCCACGACGTCCTAGAACGGTTCGCGCCGCCACTGGCCCCGTGGAGTCGTTGCACCGCCTGCAACGGCACGCTGGCCCCCGTCCACAAAGACGAGGTCAAGGACCTGCTGGAACCGGGAACCCGGGCCACCTACGACACTTTCGCCCAATGCCAAGCCTGCGGCCGTCTCTACTGGCCCGGTGCCCACCACCGGCGCCTCACGGCGATCGTGGCCGCGGCGGAGGAGACCGTTGCCGCCGCAGCGACCCCGGAACCTCGGCAGGCGTGAGACGGCGCTCCCCGGGTAGGCCCAGTGCGGTGATGGGCGGTCAACCACCACGGCGCGGCGTGTGCGCCGACATCGTCGTGCTAATACTGTCGTGACCCGTCCGAATCGACGCGCTAACGCCGACCGAACCTTACGAGGTGGCACGTGAACGAGCTACTACTGCTGAACGGTCCCAATCTGGGTATCCTCGGCAAACGCGAGCCCGAGGTCTACGGGACCGACACCTTGGCCGACATCGAACGCGCGGTCGGCGAGGAGGTCGCGGACCGGGGGTGGCGAGTCGTCGCCGTCCAGCACGACTCCGAAGGCGAACTCATCGGGGCGATCCAGAATCATTACGACACCGTCGGCGCGATCGTGAACCCGGGAGCGCTGATGATCGCGGGGTGGAGCCTGCGCGACGCGCTGGCCAACTACCCCCGCCCCTGGATCGAGGTGCACCTGTCCAACGTCTGGGCCCGCGAGCAGTTCCGCCATGAGTCCGTGATCGCGCCGTTGGCCAGTGGTGTCATCGCCGGCCTTGGCCCGCTCGGCTACCGGTTGGCCGCGCGTGCGCTGCGGGAGCGGATCAGCGACTGACCTGCCCGCGCAACACCCGCTCGAATGCCGCTGGCCCCACGTGCCCAGATGAGACAGCCGCCCCGGTTTCCCGAGGCGGAGTCGGCGGGGGCGCGGCGACGGTAGGGCGGCATGATCGCGGCGAGGTGTGGCCGCTCGGCGATTCTCGCGGCCGGGTATCGCCCGTGCCACCCTCGCCATAGCCGATACGCCCTTGAGAACGCGGGGACACGGCTGGAAACCGCCAGGCTGCGCAGCAAGAACGCCGATCAAAACCTTTTGATAGGCGCGCCGGGGGCGAGTGGCCACGCCCCTACCGAGCCGTCCGACCAGGGATTCCACCAAACAGGCAAAATTACGTATTGCCCCCAACGCAACCGAGTCGTAACATTTGGCTACCGGAATGCGCTTTCCGGGGTATGTGTCCACACTCCAACGCCTACGGAGGAATCCCCCATGCATACCCTCCTGCGGCCACCGCGGATCGTGACCGCGGTCGTAGCGGCTTTGG
>NZ_BAABDD010000043.1:11047-34017 GCF_039539445.1 Salinactinospora qingdaonensis | reverse complement strand
CGGCCACGCTCAACCTGGCCGCCACCGGCGCCCAGTGCGCCCGGATCTTCGAGCCCTACGACGCCGCCTTCGCCGCCGACTGCCTCGACGCCGCCGAGACCGCCTGGCAGGCCGCCCAGGCCAACCCCGAAATCTACGCCCCGGCCGGCGGCGTGGGCGGTGGCCCCTACAACGACGACAACGTCACCGACGAGTTCTACTGGGCCGCGGCCGAGCTGTTCATCACCACCGGTGAGCAGAGCTACGCCGACGCCGTGACCTCCTCGCCGCTGCACACCGAGGACGTGTTCACCGCCGGCGGATTCAGTTGGAACTCGATGGCTCCGCTGGCCCGCATGGACCTGGCCACGGTGCCCAACGACCTGCCCGACCGTGACCGGGTGCGTGACACCGTCGTCGCCGGAGCCGACCAGTACCTGGCCGCGCTACAGTCCAGCCCGTGGGACCTGCCCTACGACCCCTACGACAACGTCTTCGTGTGGGGCTCCAACAGCCAGGTCCTCAACAACATGGTCGTTATGGCCACCGCCTTCGACCTCACCGGCGACGAGAAGTACCGCGACGGTGTGCTGGCGGGCATGGACTACATCCTGGGGCGCAACGCCCTCAACCAGTCCTACGTGACCGGCTACGGCGAGAACGACGCCAAGAACCAGCACAGCCGCTGGTACGCCAACCAGCTCGACTCCAGCCTGCCCAACCCGCCCGACGGCACCGTCTCCGGCGGCCCCAACTCCCAGACCGAAACCTGGGACCCGGTCGCCCAGGACAAGCTGGAAGGCTGCGCCCCGCAGTTCTGCTACATCGACGACATCGAGTCGTGGGCCACCAACGAGTTGACCGTCAACTGGAACGCCCCGCTGTCCTGGCTCAGCTCCTTCATCGCCGACCAGGACAACGCGGCCACGCTGCCCGAGACCGGCGTGTGCACGGTGTCCTACACCCAGCACGAGAAGGTCGACGCCGGCCTCAACAACCAGGTCGTCGTCACCAACACCAGTGACGAGCCGATCGACGAGTGGCAGCTCGACTGGTCGTTCCTCGACGGCCAGACCATCGGCGACCACTGGAACGCCGCCATCGAGCAAGACGGCGCCGCGGTCACCGCGACCAACGCCGACTACAACGGCACGATGAACCCCGGTGACGCTGTCACCTTCGGCTTCATCACCAGCAACCCGCAAGGCGCCCTCGCCGCGCCCGAGCAGTTCTGGCTCAACGGTGCCGCCTGTGACCCCGCGCCCGCGCTGAACGAGTAGCGGGTAGGCGCTCGCGCCTGAGGGTCACCACGTGCCGGGGTCTCACACGAGGCCCCGGCACGTTCGTGTTTTTGGCCGCTAGCCGGCGCCGGCACGCCACGAGGCCGGTCTTCCCCGAGCCGGCCCCCTTCCCGTGGCGCGCCCCGGCGCTTTCGGGGCCTCTGTGTTTTTGTCAAGCGGGGCAGGGAGGCGGCGTCGTTCGCTCGTGCCTCGACCGCGAAGCGATCGAGGCACGAGCGACGGGAAACACCACGCGCCCTTCCTCAGCCCTCACCGCGCCCCGGCCTTCGCGCAGGGGCCCCTTTCCGCCGCTGCGATCCTTCTTGCTGGTATGGGTATTGAACGGGGGGTGAACGGGACAGCACGGTCGGCTGTGGGTAGAGTCGCGCGTATGCGCGCTGTGACGATTCCCGAATTCGGCGGTCCCGACGTTTTGCGGGTGGCGGAGCTGCCCCTCCCCGAGCCGGGGGAAGGTCAGGTGCGGGTGCGGGTCGCGGCGGCCACCGTCAACCCCACCGACACGGTGCTGCGGGCCGGCATGCGCGGCGACCCTCCCGGCCCCGAGCCGTGGGTTCCTGGCACGGAGCTGTCCGGGGTCGTCGACACGGTCGGCGAGGGAGTCGCGGACTGGGCGGCCGGTGAGCGCGTGGTCGCGGCCACAATGCCGCGTTCCGGACACGGTGCCCAAGCCGAGTACGTCGTCGTCCCCGCCGAGGCGCTCGCCCGCATCCCCGACGATATGGGCTTCGCCGCCGCGGCCACGATCCCGATGAATGGGCTGACGGTGCGTCAGGCGTTTGACAAGCTGGAGTTGCCGGCTGGCGCCACGCTCGTCGTTACCGGAGCGGCGGGGGCTGTGGGTGGCTACGCGGTCGAGTTGGGGGTGCGGCAGGGGTTGCGGGTGATCGCCGATGCCGGCCCGGCCGATGAGGAGCTTGTGCGGCGGTTGGGTGCCGATGTGGTGGTGCCTCGGGGCGCGGGGATGGTTGCGGCGATTCGGGCCGCGGCTCCGGAGGGGGTGGATGGTCTGATCGATGCCGCCGTGATCGGTGGGCCGGTGCTGGAGGCGGTGCGTGACGGTGGCCGGGTGGCGGCGGTGCGTCCCTTCGACAGTGACGTTGAGCGCGGTATCACGGTTGATCTTGTGCTGGTTGTCGACGAGATGCACGAGGGGGAGAAGCTGCAAGAGTTGGTGGATCTGGCCGCACGTGGCGAGCTGACTCTGCGCGTGGCCCGCGTCCTGCCGGTGGAGGAGGCTGCTGAGGCCCACCGCCAACTCGAAGCCGGCGGCACCCGCGGCCGACTCGTGCTCTCGTTCGACTCCTCGCTGGTCTGAGAGAGCCTCAGAAGAGCACTCATGTGGCGTTTGTCGGTGGTGGAGGGCCAATGTACACCGGACCCAGTTTGTCGACCGCAGGTCGCCTGCATGTGACTGTTCCAGGGCAAAAGGTCGTTTTGCGAATTGAGCCGCGATGATGTCGGTATGCTTCCCTCGGTACTCATGTGAATGGAGAAGATGAAGATGCGTGAGATCGAGGCCCAAGTATCGCATCCAAGATGCCGACGCCCTCTTAGCTGCCTTGAAGAGCAAGGGCATCGTGTTCTTCGCCCCAGTTCACCAAGATGACTAGGCGTATACTCAAGCCGATTGGGGCCACTCGATGCCGAAGGCCGGAGTTGTCTTCGGAGGGCTACGCACACAGCACGGGCAGCATCTCTTCATGGCCAAGCGCCCTGCAAGGGCTGGCACTGTGTCTGGACGAGATAGAGAGGATCGGTATCTTCATCACGGCTCGGATACCACAATGATCACGAAGCCCGTGCCTATTTGCGTATCCGGTCGAAACCGACCCCAACCGGATCATCTACACGACGACGGAACTTGAACGAGCCCTGCTCACTCGACGGTTGATGAGCTTTCCGGAGCGGCGACCAATGCGGCAGGTGCGCTACTCGTCATCTTGCACAGTATGGATCACATCCGAAGCGGTCGCGTGTAGCTGGTTGAAGAATTGTTGGGCAAACTCTTCATCGGCGTGGGTCTCGACTTGCGTGGGCGCGTGTTGTAGGCGCGGTTTTTATCCCGCATGTGTCGGTATCATTCTCGGCATCGGTGGCTTAAGTCGGCATCGTCGCGGTTGGCCATATCAGTGATACGGTTTTTGCGTTTGCAGCCGGGCAGATCGATGGTGTGAACTGTTAGGTTTGTTGGTAATTTTTCTTCTTTTGGTGTTCTATATTATTTTTTCAAATTTTTATCTTTGTTTTTATTTTTTATATAGAAAGCCATGTACGCACTGCATGTAACTGTAGTGGCCAAGATTATGATAAGCGGCATGCCCGCTCTGAGTAGATCAAAACTAGAAAGGATGGCAATCGCTATCCATGATGCAATGAAACCAACCAAAACAGTAGCAATCAAACGAAGAGACGTATCCATCATGAAGCCTGCTAATCAAAAGGGAATCTGGTCATTTTTCATTGTAACATGAAAACAGGGCTCTGCCAACAGAAAGACAGAGCCCTTGGATTCGAAGAAATTAAAATTTAGTATAGCATTAATCTTTCGGTTTACGGAAGGTTTCCGCCTCCACTGTCGATATAGTCTCCGCCTTCATGGAGAAGCCAACTGTAAGCACCGTCGCCAGCTACTTGGATTTCACCTCCTGGGTAATAAATCACTAAATCTCCCCAGATCGGTAGCTGAGATTTAACTTGAGCAGTACGATGAGCAATGTAGCTCTCCACGCCATCGGTCTCGCCTCGACTAACTACGCGGTCTTCTGTATACCCAGGTTGGACGTCAACGTTCGAAGCGACGTCTTCAAACCAGCTATCTTGGACTGGCTGCCCGATAACTTCGCCTGTGGATTCGTCAAAGTCCCAGTCAACCCTGTGATTCCAGTTGAATAGATCATCTCCAATAACCGATTTTTGAGTAAACCCAGAAACCACGTAACCCCCGTACTGAGCGAAAGCAGTCATCCCTTGGCTCGTAGGAGTTGCTATTTCGACTTCAATTCCTTGTGCAGAGGGATCTGGAACATGTCGAGCAACCTCAGGAAATTGTTCGATAAAATCGATATCCTGTTGGCTCCACGTTCCATTTTCAATTCGCTCGATCGCGGCGATTATTTCTTTTTTGTTTTCTCTTGTTTTGTTTGATATTTCTGCGAGGGCTGGACTGGGAGAGAAAAGGGGGAGCATGAAAGAAGCAACAGCAATTGCTGAAATAAATTCATATTTACGGCGAAGCTTGCCTTGGTTCATTGGGTGCCTCCTTGGAGAAGATTCGTGTTCAACATAACAAGAGGTCAAAAAGAAAAAAAAGATAAGTGTTTTGTGGTGTAAATCACTCAAGGTTTTGCTCTAAGAAAAAGGAGGCCATAAATCTATATTCCTACTGGCCGCATCTGGCCATTTGAGAATAAGACCATCTCAACCATCACGCCGACTTTGACACCGCCCTGGTCCCCTGCGCTGCGCCCGTCCCACCGCACAGCAGCCGCACCCGCCGGGCCGCCCCTGCCCACTGCTTGCCCTCGCTGCCTTACGTCGCTCGCCCCGCTTCAGCGAACCGGCCCCGATTCGGTGACCGCCTCTCCCCCGGCTCGACCCACCACCGCCGATGCCGGGCATCCAGGGGTCGTGATGATCCGCCGGGGCGTGAAGCCAGCGGTCCTCTCAAGGATGTTGTGTGTCCAACTCCGGCCATTCCACTGACAGTTCGAGAGCAAGGGGCTACGCTCCCTGCATGGCCGTCGATGATTTCGCCGCTCCGGCTCTCCCCGATCGGGTCGGCACGGTCCCCCGCGAATACTTCGTCCCCCAGGCGGCATGGGTGATGCCCATGCGGGACGCTCCCAGTTACTGGATTGACCGCGCTGCCGATCCTGAGGGGTGGCGGCGGGCTGTCTATAGCGATACGACGATCCTCACTCAGGTCGATGACGGTGAGACGGAGTTGTGTGCCGAGAGCGCTGGGTCGGCGGTGGCGTCGAGTTCTAATACCGCTCCCAGTTTGGTGGCCGATTTCTTGGCGTTGCTCGATGCCTATGACGGGGATCGAGTGTTGGAAGTGGGCACGGGCACGGGGTGGACGGCGGCGCTGTTGGCGGCGCGGGTGGGGCAGCGAAACGTCACGACGGTCGAGGTGGACCGGCAGGTGGCTCGGCAGGCGGTGGCCAACCTGGAGTGTGCGGGGTTCGCGCCGCGGGTGGTGGTGGGCGACGGGGCGCAGGGCGTGGCGGAGGAGGCGCCGTTCGATCGGGTCCATGTCACTTGCGCGGTGCGCGAGGTGCCCTATGCCTGGGTCGAACAGACCCGCCCCGGCGGAGTCATCGTGGCGCCTTGGGCGCCGACGAGTGTGGCGGGCCACCAGCTTCGTCTCGTCGTTACCGGCGAGGCCGCGGTCGGCCGCCTCTGGGGGGAAGCGGCGTTCATGATGCTGCGCCAACAGCGTTTTCGGCCGCCGGACGCCCCAGACGAGGCACGCGAACCCCAAGCCCGCATCGATCCTCGCCGTATCACCCGTGCTGGCGTCGGCCTGCGAGTGGCGCTGGCCGGATTGATCCCCGGGGTTGCCGTCAGCGGACTGGATCGACCGGACGGCGTTCACCAAGTGATGGTGCGCCACGTCGCCTCGGGCTCCGACGCGGTGTGCCGGAAACCGCCCGACCTGCTGCCCCAGGTGAAGCAGTACGGGCCGCGTGACCTGTGGGACGAGTTGGAGGCCGCCTATCTGACATGGGTGGGATGGGGTGAACCCGACTGGGACCGGTTCGGCGTGACGGTCGATGCTGAAGGCCAACATCTCTGGCTCGACAAACCAGATAATCGTATATCGAAGGTACAGCGCTGATGGGCAAGCACGGTAAGGACGTCGAGTGCAAGAACTGCCGAGGGGCAGGCCAAGTTGAAGAGTCACACGACGGGCGGGTCGTCTGGGTGACGTGCAAGATTTGCCACGGTAGCGGCAAGGTCTAGCCGCTGAGGAAGTTCGATCCGCGGTCTCGCAGCCACTCTCGTCGCGGTCGTGGCAACGCTAGGCGCAGTCATTGGCCATGTGGTGTCCATTTTGGCCTGTAGTGCCGGTTTTCTGATTATCGAGAACGTTTATTCTTGAACAAGTGTCTCGCATGATGGGCACTCGCGTTGCTGTTGCGAGGCGCCATAAGAGGTTTTGTCGCTTTTGCGGCGCCGTTTTTGTTGGGTGGCTGCGCCCAGTGTTGCGCTTCCCGCAACACTGGGCGCGGTCTCTGTGCTCCTGCGTCTCACTCAGTGAGATGTGGGCTGTTGTGTCCCCTCGCAGGGTGGGCCGCGCCTGACAAGCGGTCCCGGCCACCGGGTGGGGCTGTTCTGGTGTGTGATGGCCCGAGGGCTGCCGGTGTGGGTGTTGTGGTTAGGTGATCCAGCCGCGGGCGCGGGCTTTGGTGAGGCGGCTTTGGACGGTGCGGGGGTTGAGCCCCAGCGCGGTGGCAATAGCACGGGGATGAGCGCCGTGGCGGTAGAGCACGAAGGTCTCATCATCGGGGTGTAGGCGGGTGGGGCTGGGGGTGTGGGGGGTGCGTACCACGCCGGCGCGGTGCAGGCGGCGGCTGATCGTATCGAGGCTCACCCCCATATGGGCGGCCAGACGGTTCATCGACCAGCCCTCATCGCGGTAGAGGCGGATGACCTCGAGGGTGTTGAGCAGGGCATGCGGGCGCGCGCCGGGTCCCATCACGGTGCCGGCCGCACGCAGCCGGGCGTAGATGGTGGGCAGGCTCCAGCCGGTGTGGGCAGCCAGCGCCGCCGCGGTGATCCCCGCCTCATAGGCCACCCGGTAGTCCTCGGGCGGGCTGTAGCGGTGCAGCCGCGCCAACGCAGGATGCTCCCGGGGTCGCTCGTCGGCGGATGCGCGGGGCCGCTCGTCGGCGGATTCGCGGGGCCACTCGTTGGGGGATGCGGGGGGCTGCTCGTTGGGGGATGGGTGGGGCTGGGCGTTGGGGGTGGTGGTCATGAACAGGGTCTTTCCTTACGGGTGCAACACACAGGTCGGGCAGGGGTGTGTGCAACACACAGATCAGGCACAGAACAAACGGGGGGTGCCCGGTCGGCCCGGGTGGGGGTGTGCAGCCCCCTCCCACGGTCACCGCACTCCCCCACGGGCCCCACGCGGGGCCCTCGTGGGCCGACCGGGCGGTCTCAGCGGGCGCTACTCCCTAGCCGGGCCACGCCCCGGCCAGGGTCTCCAGTAGCGCTTGGTGCGGTCCCGCCGCGGTAGCGGCGGGCGCGGGTCCTGGGCCTGGAGACGCGCCGCTAGTTCGGTGGCACTCGACGCGGCCAGCATGGGTGCCTTCCCGTGGGCGAGGGCGGTTTCGTTGGCTACGGCCACATAGTCGGGACACCACGCCGCCCCTGTGCGATAGATCCAGTAGTCGGGAAACTCGGTGCGCAGGTGGCGCACCTGCGCGCTGGGGTAGACCTCCATCACCGCTCACATCCCCGGCATATCGAGCCGAGCGGGAGGATGCGGCCCCACCGGCTGCCAGGCGATCTCGAAGAACACCCCACCGCCGGACCCGGGTGGCAGCGTGCCCCAGGTGTGGGCGAAGGCCTCCACCAACGCCAACCCATAGCCCGAGGCGCGCTCGGCGGCGGTTTCCCGGGCCTGGAGCCGCGGGCGGGACGAACTCCCGGCGTCGCGCACCTGCACCCGCAGCCAGCCCGCGAACCGCGCCCACACCTCCACCGTGTAGCCCTGCTCAGCACTGGCCGTATGCCGCAGCGCGTTCGTCGCCGTCTCCGACAACAACAACGCCGCCGTCGCCCGCTGCGCCTGCGGCGCGCCCATCTCAGCGGCCACCGACTCCACCCAATCCCGCCCGGTTTTCACACTCGCAGGCACGCCAGCGAAGCGGCGCCGCCAGGCGCGGTCGTAGATCCCCGTCATCGCCGCTCACCCACCCTCAGCACGTAGGGGCGCACACGGCGACCACGCGGGCGAACCACCGGGAGCACAGCCCCGCAACACCCGCCATGCCAGGACAACTCGGCACACCGACTAGCCTTGCTCATAGGTCCTCACCTGCTCTGTCCAGGTCGAAGGGCTCAGGCCCTACCGGGTGGTGACGCACCCGGGTAGGGCCGTTCTCGTTTGGATGGAAAGATCACCTCAAACGAGACGGCGGTTCCGTACCGCCGCTTTCCAACTTGGCATCGCGGGCAGCCAAATTCCATAAACACAGCGCAGGAAGAGCACAGTCGATGATGGTTGTGGAATCAGTGGCGAACCAAACATTGCCTGTGGTGTTCTGTGGTTATGGCGCGACATCTACCAGCAGAAAGTAACCCGGCCCTACGTCGCTTCGGGGTGGAATTGTCCCGTTTGCGCAAGCTTGCCGAAAAGTCACAACAGAAGTTAGCGAAGGAAACTCTCGTTTCCCAGCAGCAGGTGGGTGCGATCGAGCGTGCGGAACGCTATCCGAGCAAGGATTTCGCAGCACTGGCTGACCAAGCGTTGAACAGCGGCACGACGCTGAGCGACATGTGGCCGGAGCTGTACAAGGATGCCTATCCGCACGGCGTGGGCGAATACGTGGACATGGAACGGCAAGCCTCCATGATCCGGCAATACCATCCCACGCTCATCCCAGGATTGGTGCAGACAGAGGACTACGCGCGTACGACCCTGCGCGCGGGCAACCCACTGGCCTCCTCAGAGGAGATCGAGCGGCTTCTTGAGGCCAGGATGAGTCGACAACGGCTGTTCTCTCGACCCAAGCCCCCACTAGCTTGGTTCGTCGTCGATGAAGCGGTGATCACGCGGCCTGTCGGCTCTGCGAAAATCATGAGCGACCAGCTCGGAGTGCTGCTCGACATGATCGATAACCGCAAGATCCAGTTCCAGGTGATCCCCTTCGCCACCTGCCACCATCCTGGGCTTACCGGGCCGTTTATCGTCTTGTCGTTCCAAACCAAGCCCGATCTGGTGTACGCGGAAACCGTGGCACAAGGCGAGATGGTCAGCGACCCTGATCGGGTCGCCCCTCTTACCCTGCTGGCTACCAACTTGCAGGGAGCGGCTCTGTCACCAGAGCAGTCGAGGCAGTTCATTTACAAGACACGGGAGACGTTCAATGGACCTGAACTGGCATAAGAGCAGCTACAGCAGCCAGCAGGGCGGCGAATGCATAGAGGTCGCGGAAGCCCCTCAAGCGGTGTTGGTCAGGGACACCCAAAACCGCGCGCGTGGGCACCTCGCGTTTTCTGCTGCGGAGTGGGCGGCGTTGTTGTCCGAGGTGAAGCACGACCGGCTGTAGCGAGTGGTGTGGGTTCTTGCTGGCCCCTGGGTATGCGTTGCCTGGGGGCTTTGTCATGTGTGGCGCTCTCACCTGAAGAGTCGCTGCGGATGCTTCGGCTCACCTGAAGAGTCGCTGCGGATGCTTCGGGCCGAGTTGGAAGGGTTGACTCATGGATGAGATGTGGCGCAAAGCCAGCTACAGCAGCCAGCAGGGCGGAGCATGCGTAGAGGTTGCGGAAGCCCCTCAAGCGGTGTTGGTCAGGGACACCCAAAACCGCGCGCGTGGGCACCTCGCGTTTTCTGCTGCGGAGTGGGCGGCGTTGTTGTCCGAGGTGAAGCACGACCGGCTGTAGTGAGTGGTGTGGGTTCTTGCTGGCCCCTGGGTATGTGTTGCCTGGGGGCTTTGCTGTTCGAGGCTGTTGGAGCGAGCCCTTTTTAGTAGGTGGGGCGCCAGGGGCCGCCGGCGCTTTCGTAGTTTTCGTTGGGGCGCTGGGCGTGCCGGCCGATGGCCGGCGGCACCACCGGCGGGATGCGGTGGATGACCTGGTCGGCGGCCGTGGGTTCGCGGCGCCGCGAGTGCGGGGCCGCGTGAGGCTCCGCTCCCGTCTGCGGCCATGACGAAGGGGCCGCCTGGGGCTGCCCGTTCGGCTGCGGCGTTGCCTGCGCTCCCCACTGCTGCTGTGGCTGCGGCGCCGACCGGGGCTGCTCCGGCTTCCACTGCGACCACTGCCCGGCCTCCCACTGCGGCTGTTGGCCCGACTGCTGCCATGACTGCGGTTCCCACCGCGGTTCCGGCTGCTGCCGGGGCGGCGGGGCTGACTGCGGTTGGGGCGCTGGCTGGTTCCACGGCGCCGATTCCGGCTGTCCTCTCGGTGGCGTCCACGGCGGTGTGTCCGGTTGCCCCCTCGGGTGCGTCCACAGCGGCGTTTCCGGCTGCTGCCCCCATAGGGGAGACGACGACTGCACCCCCTGCGCTCCCTGCTGGCATTGCTGCCACGACGGTGCTGCTGCCTGGGGGCGTGCCTCCGGCCGCGGCCAGGCATGAGGGTCCGAGTACTGCCAGGAGCGTGCCTCTGCCTGCTGCCAGGGGTGTGGCTCTGGCTGCCGTTGTAGTTGTGCTTTAGTCTCCTGCCACAGTTGCGGTTCCGGCTCCTGCCGCGGTGGAGGAGGCGCCTGCTGCGCTCCTGGCACCGATGGCGGCGACCATGACTGGGCTGCCGCCTGTGGTTGCGGCCCCGACTCTGTCGGCGCCGGCCGGGGCTGGGGAGGCGTCTGCTGCGCTCCTGGCACCGATTGTTGCCGGGAAGTCGACCACGACTCCGGACGTGGGGCGGCAGCTTGGGACGGTATCGACGGGCGGCGGGTGCGTACGCGCAGCAGCGTAGTCATGTTCGTGGGGTCGCTCGATTCGAGCACACCTTTGCCTCCGGGCACCACCGCCCGGTAGGTCTGGCTTCTCTCGCCCCACCACACCGTGGTCCCGGGGAACTGCTGTTGCAGGTCGGCAGCGCGGGCGTGCTCGCTGGCGTACTCGATCGAGCGGCCCCACCGGCGCGGCAGCCGAGCCGCGCGCGCGGTCCGGCACGCCGGGTGGACGCAGACCCGGCAGATGTCGCTGCTCGGCATAGCCGCTTCCCCCCGTCGTCGTTTCCTTACCGCGCGTGTTGTCTGTCGTGCCGCACCGGCCGCACGGTCGTTGGTCCTGCCGCCGCGTGGGGGAGCACGGCGCGGAGCTCGCCTGGTGGGGCAGTGCGCCGGTGCGTATGGCCATATCGGTGACGCCACTTTCCATAGTGGGGCAAGCCGGGCCATAACAGGGCAAGTCAACGACCACGGGTCGGCCAAGATGTCACAGCGTGCTCTTCGGCGGGCCGGTTGTGGCCACCGTGCTCCCTCGGGACTGGGCGGTATGCCGTGTCCAGTGGGGCCCGCTGTCGCCTGCTCTGTCCCGCCTTTTTCATCGCAATTCCCGCAATCGGGAAATCTTATGGCCAACGGCTGTTATTTCACATGTCCGATGTCGGTCACTCGGTTTTACCTGCCGCATGACAACCGCCTGTTCGCTTTTCTCGTCCGTCCTGTTTTCCCGAAGGGGGAAACACTCCCGGTATGCGCGTACGGCCTCACGCCCAACGTCGCGCTCCGCGTTGCCCGGTGGTGTCGCCAGGCCACCGCGCCTCGCCCGCACCCCGGTGAACAGCGCGGCGGCTGGCCATGAGCGGGGGTGGAAGCCGGTGTGGCGAATGTGTGGCCGGCCAGGCAGGTCATGGCAACTCCCTCACCAAGAATCCATTGCAAAGTATAAAAGTTACAAAAATGCCCTGTCGATCCTTGAGCTGCTTTGTCCTTTTTCGCGGATTTCTCTAGTAAAGAATTCCTCATAAAGCGTGTCACGAAGAATGCTGCCCACCGGGACACGGGTAGTGGCGGCGCGACCCACCAATCACCCGTCTCCGGGCCGCATACGGCCCGGAGACCTGATCAAAGAGGGGGAATTTGTGGCCACGAGAAAGCTAGCCGCAGTCGCACTGACGGTGCCGGTGTGCGTGGTGACCGCCGCCGCACCTGCCATGGCCGAGCAGCACACCGAGACGTTGCACGCTAACTTGCAGCCGCTCAACGAGTCCGGAGCCAGTGGCACGGCCAACGTGACTGTGGAGGGCACTCACGTCACGGTCGACATCAACTCCAACGGGCTGGTGGCCGACGCTCCACACGCCCAGCACTTCCATATCGGCGGGCAGAACACCTGCCCCACCGACGAGGCCGACACCAACGACAACGGGCTGATCAGCACGCCTGAGGGCCAGCCCTTCTACGGCGACATCCAGACCTCGCTGACCACCGAGGGCGACACCAGCCCCGACAGCGGGCTGGCGGTCGACCGGATGCCCACCGCCGACAGCGGCGGCAACGTCGACTACAGCCGCAGCTTCGAGGTTCCTCAAGATGTCGCCGACTCGCTGCGCGACGGCGACGCCGTGATCGTGCAACACGGCATCGACGTCAACGGCAACGGCGAGTACGACACCGAGGCGGGCCAGAGTGAGCTCGACCCCGCCCTTCCGGCCGAAGCCACCCACCCCGCGACCTGTGGCCGGCTCACGTCGGCTCCCGACGGCGGCGTGGCCGCCGGAGGTGGCGGCGCCATGGACAACGGCGCCAACACGGCCCTGGCGGGCTTTGGCGCGTTCCTCGTCGCCGCGGCCGGCACGGTCCTGTTCCTCGGTCGGCGTGCCCATGCCAACCGGTAGCCCTGCCGCGCCGATAGGGCGTCAAGGAGAACGACGGTGATCCCCGTGCGGACACCGGGTGGCCACCGCCGAATCCGGGCGGTGGCCACCGCGTCGCTGGGCACACTCGGCGTCGTGCTGCTCGCCGCGGGGCTGTGGCCAGGCCTCTCCGGCGCGCCGCAGCCGCCACCGGCGGACGAAGCGTCCCACGCGTCTTCCCCGCAGTCCGCACCGCCGGATACGGCTGCCACAGCCGCGCTGGCGGAGCCGGGGCGCGTCGAGCCGGTGCGGCTGCGGATTCCGGCGATCGAGGTGGCCACGAGCCGTCTGGTGCCGCTGGGGGTGCGCGAAGACGGCGAACTTGAGGTGCCTCGCGACTACGACGCGGTGGGCTGGTACCGCGGCGGGCCGTGGCCGGGCCAGCCGGGGCCGGCGGTCATGGGCGCCCACGTCGACTCCGACACCGGGCCGGCGGTCTTCTACCGACTGGGGGAGCTACGCCCCGGCGACACGATCACGGTGGAACGCGCCGAGGGCGAAGCGCCGGTGTTCACGGTCTACGCGGTGCAGCGCTACCGCAAGGAGGACTTCGCCACCGGTCAGGTGTACGGCTCGACGGGGGGACGCCCTGAGCTGCGGCTGATCACCTGCGGCGGCGGCTTCGACGAGGCGACCCAGACATACGAGAGCAACACCGTGGTGTACGCGGCGCTCAGCGGCGCGCGCCCCGCCCCGTGACGGGCCGAGGCCATCCCCCGTCCCGTCGCTCCCGGCCGCCCCGATTTCGGTCCCCTGATCTGGGGGTGTCCTCTGCGGTCACACTGTGTCATTTCCGCTGTGAGCTGCGAAAACGCTGATCTGTCGTGGAAAAGGTCCGGGTTTAACCGATTCGCAATCGGGACAGTAGGGACGGCAAAACGCCGGGGGGACATCGGGGGGTGGCGTTATGCGCAAGAACATCTTCGTGCTAGGGCTCGATGAGCTGAACCTGCGAATACTGCGCGAGTCGCCGCACGCCTCCCAGTACCGCTTCCACGGCATCATGAGCCAGCCGGAGCTGCGCCACGGCGGCGAGGTCGACCTGCCCGGGCTGCTCGAGAAGGCGCGCAGCCAGTTGGACTCCTTCGACGGCCACGTGGACGCCATCATCGGCTACTGGGACTTCCCGGTCACCCTGATGCTCCCGCTGCTGCGAGCCCGCTACGGCCTGCCCGGCGCGAGCCTGGAGTCGGTACTCAAATGCGAGCACAAGTACTGGAGCCGGCTCGAACAGCGCAAGGTCATCAGCGAGATCCCCCGGTTCGGCCTGGTCCGGCTCAGCGACACCGCGTCCCCACCCCCAGGGGTGCGCTACCCGATGTGGCTCAAGCCGGTGAAGTCGATGTCATCGATGCTGGCATTCCTGCTGTCGGGGCCGGAGGATTTCGCTAAGGCGGTCGGCGCGATCCGCCCCAAAATCGGCCGCATCGGCAAGCCCTTCGAGTTCGTGCTCTCCCAAGTCGAGCTGCCGCCCGAGATCGCAGCCGCCGGCGGCATGACCTGTCTGGCCGAGGAGTCGGTCACCGGTAGGCAGGTCACCCTCGAGGGGTACAGCTTCGACGGCGAGGTCCGTACCTACGGCGTGGTGGACTCGTTCAAATACCCCTACTCCAACAGCTTCCTGCGCTACCAGTACCCGTCGTCGCTGCCGGAGCCGGTCATCGGGCGCATGACCGACATCACCGCCCGCGTGGTGCGCCAAGTGGGTCTGTCCGGCACCACGTTCAACGTCGAGTTCTTCTGGGACGCCGAGCGCGACACCATAAAGCTCCTGGAGATCAACCCGCGCCACTCCCAGTCCCACGCCCCGCTGTTCGCGTTCGTCGACGGCATCCCCAACCACGAGTGCATGGTCTCCCTGGCGTTAGGGCATCCGCCCGACTTTCCGCACCGGCAAGGGCGCTACGCCGTCGCGGCCAAGTACTTCCTGCGTCGATTCACCGACGGTTTCGTGCGCAGCGTCCCCTCGCGCGACGAGGTGGCCCGCGTGCAGCGCGAACTGCCCGGAACCATCGTCGACGTCGTCGCCCGAGAAGACCAGTGGCTCTCAGAGCTGCCCTCCCAGGACAGCTACAGCTTTGAACTCGCCCGCGTCTTCGTGGCCGCCCACGACGAGAACGAACTGCGCGCGAAATACGAACAGTGCGTGGCGCGGCTGCCGTTCACCGTCGACGACAAGCAACCCTGAGCCGCACGGCGGCCCCACCCCGACCCCGACGGGAGGAGACACCAAGGATGCGAACGGTGGCATCGCTGCCGCACGTGATCCGGGAGGACGAGCACGTGTGGATACCGATGTCGGATGGGCCCCGGCTGGCCGCGCGGATCTGGCGGCCGGTCGCCTCCGACGACGCGCCCGTCCCCGCGGTCTTGGAGTTCATCCCCTACCGCAAACGCGACCTCACCGCCCAACGCGACTCGATCCACCACCCCTACATGGCCGGGCACGGCTATGCGTGCGTGCGCGTGGACCTGCGCGGCAGCGGAGACTCCGAGGGGGTCCTGCGCGACGAGTACCTGGAGCAGGAACTGGCCGACGCCGAGGAGATCCTCGCCTGGATCGCCCAGCAGCCGTGGTCGAACGGCAACGCGGGCATGATGGGGATCTCCTGGGGCGGGTTCAACGCCCTCCAGGTGGCCGCGCGCCGCCCGCCCAGCCTCAAAGCCATCGCCGCGGTCTCCGCCAGCGACGACCGTTACTCCGACGACGTCCACTACATGGGAGGGTGCCTGCTCAGCGACAACCTCTCGTGGGCGTCGACCATGTTCGCCTACACCTCCTGCCCGCCCGACCCGCAGTTGGTGGGCCAGCAGTGGCGGGAGATGTGGCACGAGCGGCTGCGCAACAGCGGGTTATGGCTGGAGGAGTGGCTGCGTCACCAGCGCCGCGACGACTACTGGCGCCATGGCTCGATCTCGGAGGACTACACCGCCGTGCAGTGCCCGGTGCTGGCCGTCAGCGGCTGGGCCGACGGCTACACCAACGCCGTGTTCCGGCTGCTGGCCAACCTCGACGTGCCCCGCCAGGGCCTGATCGGGCCGTGGTCGCACAAGTACCCCCACCTCGGCCGTCCCGGCCCGGCCATTGGCTTCCTCCAAGAGCTGGTGCGCTGGTGGGACCACTGGCTCAAAGGCGTGGACAACGACGTCATGTCTGAGCCGATGTTGCGGATCTGGATGCAGGAGAGCGTGCCGCCCTCCACGAGCTACACGCGCCGCCCCGGCCGCTGGGTGGGCGAGTGGAGCTGGCCCTCCCCGCGGATCACGTCCTACACCCTCCCGCTGGGGCGTGGGCGTATCGGCCTGCCCGGCGAGATCGCCGAGCCCGAGGAGTTGACCATCGAGTCGCCCCTGTCGGTCGGGCAGTTCGCCGGAAAGTGGTGTTCCTACAACGCGCCCCCGGATCTGCCCTACGACCAGCGCGAAGAGGACGGCGGGTCGCTGGTCTTCGACAGTGACGTCCTCACCGAGCGCTACGAGATCATGGGCGAGCCCGTGGTCGAGCTGGAACTGACCTCGAACCAGCCGGTCGCCATGGTCGCCGTTCGGCTCTCCGACGTCGCCCCCGACGGCCGTGCCACCCGCGTCAGCTACGGCCTGCTGAACCTGGCCCACCGCAACAGCCACCACACGCCCGAGCCGCTGGTTCCGGGCCAGCGCTACCGGGTGGCGGTCCAGCTCAACGCCATGGCGCAGGCATTCCCGCCCGGCCACCGCCTCCGGCTCGCCATCTCAACGTCCTATTGGCCGCTGGCCTGGCCCCCGCCGCGGTCGGCCCGCCTCACGATCTTCGCCGGCTCTAGCAGCATCACCATGCCGGTGCGCCCCTTCGACGACGACCGTCCCCACGTCAGCGAGTTCGGTCCGCCAGAGGGCAGCCCCGCCATCTCCACGACCCAACTGCGTCCGGGCGAGCACCGCTGGAGGGTCTCGCGGGACCTGGTCGACTACGCCTCCACACTGGATGTGGTCAAAGACCTCGGGGTCGTGCGCCTCGACGATATCGACCTGGAGGTGACACGGCGCGCCGATGAGAGCTACGGCTGGAACGGCAACGACTTCATGTCGGTTTACGGCGAGGTCACGTGGCAGATGGGTTTTGCCAGAGACAATTGGCGGGTGACAACCACCACGCGCACGGTGCTGCGCTCCACCCCGGTGGAGTTTCGTATCCACGCCCAACTCGACGCCTACGAGGGGGAGCGCCGGGTCTTCTCCCGCAACTGGAACGTCTCCATGCCGCGCGACCATGTGTGAGCAATCTCCCCTGCCGCGCCGGGGACCATCGCCTCTCCCGTTCGGGGCGGTGGGGCGCATACAGTGGCAGTCGCAGGCCGGGACGGGCTGCGGTTCCCCCGTCCGGCGACGCGCGGCGGCTGGCGGCACCGCGCCGTTCGACAGCCGCGGTGAACGTGACCTGGGAGGAGCCACATGTCCGACGTTCGCCCTCAGCTTCCGCAGGCGGGGCCGCACCCGCACCCCTCGCCCCCACGGGGAGAAGCCACACCGGAACCCAACGCCCTCTTCGTCTACGGGACCCTGCTGTTTCCTGAGGTGCTGCACGCCCTGATCGGCCGCAAGCCCGAGAGCGTCATGGCCAGCGCGCCCGGCTGGCGCGCCGCCGTGCTGTACGGCCGCCCCTACCCCGGCCTGGTGCCCGCCGATGGCGCGGTCACCGGTCGGCTGCTCATGGGCTTGGAACCCGAGGAGTGGCGGGTACTCGACGCTTTCGAGGGCGAGGAGTACGAGCCGCGCCGCATCGAGCTCGCCGATGGCCGTCCCGGTTGGGTCTACGTCTGGCTCGACCCCGAGTCGGTCGCCACGGAGGACTGGAGCGCCGAGCAGTTCGCTGCCCGTCACCTCGCCGACTACGTGGACAACTGCGCGGCCTGGCGCGACTAGGTTGTGTTCGGACGGCTGGGGTGTAGGGGCCGTGGGGATGTTCTCCGTTGGCCCGTGCCTCGATCGCTGCGCGATCTCTCCGGGCCTGCGAAGGTGACGGCGGACGCGCTCCCCCACGTGTGCCCACCGCCCGTTCTCGCCGCCCCTCCACCCCCAGGCCTTGGCCAACCGCCGGGCCACCGGGGTTACCGACACGGCGGCCCCGGGACCCGCGTGGGACTCCGGGGCCATACGTGAGGCCGATCGCCTTACTTGCGGAACACGAAGATTCCCCACGCCAGGTGGCCGGCGTTACCGCCGTTGACCCAGTTGCGCAGACCGTTCTTCATCCGCTCCTGGTACTCGGCGCTGACCTTGCCCTCCAGCTCGCTCTGGCGGCTTTCCAGCTCCTTCAGTACCCGGCCGTAGTGGGCGGGAAGTTGCGGCGAGTTGTCGTCAAACTCCACCTCGGTCAACCCCAGGCGTCCTAGCTCCTTGCGGTAGAAGCCCGGCGTCCCCATGGTGTCGAGGTGCAGACGGTCCAGGATGGGCTGGAGGTCGTCCTTGCGGGCGCCGTCGGCGGCCATCGGGTCGGTGAAGATGAACTCCCCACCGGTGCGAAGCACCCGAACCGCCTCTTCCAGCACCCGAGCCCGGTCGCCGCTGTGCAGCATGGCGTCCTGGGACCAGACCACGTCGAACGCGGCGTCGTTGGCGTTGATGTTCTCGAACGAGCCATCCCAGACGTCGATCAGGTGGTCCAGGCCAGCCTCAGCGTTCATCTCACGGTTGCGCTCGTTCTCGACCTCGCTGAGGTTGAGACAGGTTACGTGACAGCCGTAAGTCTCGGCGAGGTAGCGGGCCGAACCGCCGTAACCGGCTCCGATGTCGATGATCTTGGTGTTGACATCGATGTCGAGCTTGTTCGCCATTTGCTCGACAGTCCGCCGGCTGGCTGCGGCAATGTCCTCATCGGGGGTCTGGTACAGGCCGACGTGGATGTCGGTGCCACCCCAGATGGTGTAGTAGAAATTGTCCGCGTCACTTGAGTTGTAGTACTCCCGCGCGGTGTGGACAGCGGTGGAGTAGTGGTCGCTGTTCTCCCCTTCGCGCAGGTAGGACTTCTCAGCGATGTGGATGTAGAAATCCGGGTCGCCACCCTTGTAGGTCTCCTGGAAGTCCCCATAGGTGTCGATACGCTGGAAGCCGACCTCTCGCATGAGCCGCCGCATGTAGTTCTTCCGCAGCGGGAACATGTTGAGGTAGTACTTCGACTGGTCGGGGAAGCGGTAGACGAACCGCGCCAGGCCCTCGTCCACGTGATCGGGCTCGGCGGCGACGTCTTCCCCGCAGTAGTAGTACGTGTGAGTGTTCCCGTAGTTACCGTCGAGCAGCGCGTCGTAGTTGCGCTGGTCGATGATCAGGACACCGTCGTGGTTGAGCATGGCGTAGAACTCCGCCAGTGCCTTACGCCGGTCGCCCTCCGAGAACAGGTGGGTGAAGGAATTACCCAGACAGATGATCGCGTCGTAGGTGCCGTGCACGTCGCGATTGAGCCAGCGCCAGTCAGCGTTGACCACGCGAAGAATGTGGCCGCCGTAGGAGTAGCCGTTGGCGAAGGCTTTCGCCAACATCTCGGGGCTACCGTCGGCGCTGACGGTGTCGAAGCCCTCCTCAAGTAGCCGCACGGAGTGGAAACCGGTCCCGGTGGCGACGTCAAGGACCTTCTTGACGCCCCGGGCCTTGAGTTGATCGACGAAGAAGCTGCCTTCGCTTTCGTAACGGCCCTTCCAGTCGATCAGCTCGTCCCACTTGTCGACGAACCCTGTGACGTATTCCTCGGTGTAGTGATCGGTGTCACGAACTGCTAGCGGGTCATTACCAAAGAACTGCTGATCCTGACCTCTAATCGTTTGACTCCTCTACACTCGCAAGTTCCCCTGACACAGCTCAGACGTGGCAGGGGCGGAACTTCGCACCTAACCATTTAACAGCAGCAATCGGCATCAAACGCAAGTCCTCATCGGAGTCGATTCATCTTGAGTCGACCCCGACCCAGCGAAACCCCAGGTGGAGCGCGCCTTCGCACTCCCCCGCGTCTTTCGTCTTCCCTCTGGCACATGACCAGATAGTGAAACGGGTGACATGTTGGTAACCCGCGGCGATCAGTCGCCATCGGGAACCGATCAAGGCGACTCGAAAGGCGCCCAGAGGCCCGTAGGCACGGGAAGTCCCCTCACGATTCGCCAAGAACGAAGGTGAGTGACTGTCGACGCGGTGGTTTGTTGTGATTGTTGCTCAACCGGTGCGACCGGTATCGCTGGCTATGGCAGGTTACTCCTGCTGCTTCATCACGAGGCCACCCACCCCACCCCTTGTCCGCAGAGTCCGCTCCTTTATAATTCGCCTTCCCAACAATACCCTCTGTGTTTTCTGGGAGTCCGCTGAGAAAGTTTGGAGTCACACGCTGTGTGATAGGTCTCCCTTCTCACCTTCGTCACATTCACGCTTTGTTCGAACATTTGTACTATGGATGTGCTGGGTTGCGACTCGATCGCCCCTCTTGTGAGGGGAAATTAGGGAGCTTTTCAGGGGGAATAAGAAAGCCGTTTTCGCGAAAAATAATAAAACTCGGATTGGTGCTTCGGGTGCCGTCGTCGCCGGGGGGACGATAGCCGTGTGTGGGGCGATGTGATTTGTTTTTGGGATGATTGCAGAATTAGTCTCAAATAGAACTTTCCCCAGTTAACACGGTATTAAATTTTCTTTTTTCTTTTTTGTTGAGGGCTCGTAGTGCTGGCTCTCGCGGACTGTAATGAAGCGAAGAACAACTGTGCCGCGAAACCGGCTGGAACAGGCACGGTGCGCCCCGAGAGCTGTTGCGCGAAGGCCAGATCGGGTCTCATGTCCGGCTGTAGGGCGATGATTGTGAAGATATTTCATCGCTTTATCAAAGGTTCACGAAACATTAGTGATCCCGCATTGAGAAACGGGTTACACGGCGGGCGCGAAACGTTGGCGATCGCGCATGCACGTGTCATATCCGGGGGAGTGGCAACCGTTGGCTCTGGCCGTGAAGATCAGCCGACGCCCGCCTAGCCAGATAGCGGTGGCGACACAACTCCACCGCGGTTTTGACGGTGCCGACGCTGCTTCGCTGTGCCGTCGTCTTTCGAGAGGGACGCTCCGGAACTGAGCGCGCCGAACCGGGATTTTGCAGCCTGCGACCACACGGCCGTCTCGACGCGCTCACCCTCGCCCCAGCCAGGCGCTCTCCGGTCGCGTCCCTGGTCAGAGTGTCCGCCCGCCCGTGCTTGCGAGGGCAGCGTTTCCCCTACTCCCAGCGGATTTCTCGCTCAGTGACAACGCTGTGTGACATAAGGGGCCGCGATCCCTGGGGGCTTGACACACGCGCCCCGTTATGGTGCCCCACGGCGCCGGCTCGGTGACGCCCGCCGCCTCCCCACTCTGTCGGGCTGAGTCGTCGCCTCCGAAGGGGACGGGGGTGTGCCGTCCACCCGTGCAGGGTGTGCGACGGGCGCGCCGGTCGCCGCTGGCCGCTGCGCGCCCGTGGCGGGGTGGTGTCGTCTCAACACGCTCACCCCCGGCCTCACCGCTTGCGGCTCTCCTTAGGTGCGCTTGCCCACACCACCGATATAGAGGTGGTGGACGGGGGAGTCGGTGCGGGTCGCGTCGTCAGGGCGCCACTCGTTGACCGGGCACAGCCCCGGTGCGACGAGATCGAGGTCGCCGAAGTACATGCGGTGCTGCGGATAGGGGCGCATCCAGCCTGAGCCCAAGCCCCCCTCGACGAGAGCGTTCTCGATCTCGCGGGCACGGGGATCACCGGGATCGTGGAAGTTGGCGAAGGCGAGGTAGCACCCCGGTCCTAGACGTTCGCGCAGCGCGGCGGCGATGCGCTGGTCCTCGCCGTCGGGCAGGTGGTGCAGCACACTGGCCACGATCACCGCGAAGGGCTCGTTGAGGTCGATGAGCCCCCTCAGTTCGGGATTGGCGAAGATCGACTCGTCGTCGCACACGTCACCGGTGATGACGGTGGTGTTGTCGTCAACCGCGAGCAAGGCGCGGCCGTGAGCCAAGACGATGGGATCGTTGTCCACATAGGCCACGCGCACGTCGTCAGCGACCTCGCGGGCGAACTCATGGATACTGGAGGTCGTGGGGAGCCCTGAGCCCAGATCGATGATCTGGCGAATGCCGCCCTCCCCGACGAGCCAGCGCGTCACCCGCTCCAACCACGCGCGGTTGTCCCAGGGCATCTGGTTGGCGCCAGGGATTTGGAGGAACTTCCGGGCGATCTCGCGGTCGACGGCGAAGTTGTCCTTGCCGTCCAACACCGCGTCGTAGACGCGGGCGATGCTGGGTTCGGCGGTGTTGATCGGCGTCTGCGTCCAGATCGGAGCGTTAGATCCGTTGCTCCCGGCGGAGAGATTCATAGGGGGGCTCATCGCTCACTTGTTCACGACAACCAGGGGCTAGCCCTGCGGTGGGAAACGGTAATCCCTGCGGCGTAGGTGTATTGGAGGACCGACAGAGCAGGTGTGTCGCTCCGATCGTTCGGTAGACGCTACTGGCCGGGGTGGAACCGACTTTCCTCCGCAGCATCGTATTGATGATGGTTGAGCTTTGTCGCTGATTTGTCAAATTTCATCAGCTCACTACCTAGCCAACGCCTTTTATTCGCTTTTGCCCTGGTATGGCGGCCATCGTGCTGGATGTAGCCGGTTGCGCCCTCTCCGGGGCAGGTGCGGGTTTCGGGCATGCGTAGTTTGGTTGGAATTGGGGTATTCCTGCGCTGTTGCGTAATAGCAGCGGGGTGGACCGTTCGCCTCTCTCAGCTCCACGGCGTTTTTCAGCGGAAATCGTCGACAGGCAAGGTGGGGCGGGGCGTGGTGCAGCCCTTGGTCCGCAGCCGCCGCCTCCGTTCCGGTCCTCGTCAATCCTTTCGAGTCAAGACCAAAACGGCGGACTCTCTGGCCAGTAGAGGCCAGCCTGCGGAAGGCATCGGAGGTTTCTATGGGGATGTCAAGCCGGTGGTGGGGAAGTGGTGCCGTCCGCTCGTGCCTCGATCGCTTCGCGATCTCGGCAGCCTGAGGGGGCGCGGTGGCTGAGGCGACCGCAAACGACGTGGGTGGCTGTCGGGGTGGGGTGGTGCTGTTCTAGGTCGGGATGCGACAGCGGGTAGTCCGCTCTCCGCGACGTGGGTGGCTGTCGGGGTGGGGTGGTGCTGTTCTAGGTCGGGATGCGACAGCG
>NZ_BAABDD010000043.1:0-10950 GCF_039539445.1 Salinactinospora qingdaonensis | reverse complement strand
TGCGACAGCGGGTAGTCCGCTCTCCGCGACGTGGGTGGCTGTCGGGGTGGGGTGGTGCTGTTCTAGGTCGGGATGCGACAGCGGGTAGTCCGCTCTCCGCGACGTGGGTGGCTGTCGGGGTGGGGTGATGCTGCTCTAGGTCGGGACACGACGCCAGGTTGTGGCCTCTGTCCCTGGGTGGGGCTCGCTTGTGGGGTGGGAGGGGGTGCTCCTTGGAATATGGGGGTGGGTGTGGCGTCTGTTCCTGGGTGCAGCTCATTTGCGGGGTAGAGGATTTTCTCCCTGGGGATGACGCCAGGTTGTGGCGCCCGCCCCGGACACAGTCCACCCCTGGCTGCCGAGATCGCGCAGCGATCGAGGCACGAGCGATGGGAAACCCCCACGCTGTCGGTGCTGTTGGCCGGGGACGAGCGGCGGTAACGGAAGGCAGCGAGGACGGCCGGTGGGCGGGCACCGGTTTGGTGCCGGTGGGGGCGGAGCGTCGCCGGCGTGGCGCCGGGGCGTCACTCCCCCGAAAGGACAGAGTCGCCGGTCATCAAGCGCAGCATCGCCGCCACCGAATCCGGCATGTCGATCTCGTCGGGGGCGTGTAGCCACTGCAATTGCAGACCATCCATGACAGCCACGAGGAGCGTGGCCCCCTCGTCGGCGCTCACCCCGCCGGGGAGGTGGTCGCCATACTTCTCTCGCAAGATGGCGGCGAAGCGCTGCCGAACGTCGGCGAAGCGGGCGGCGAAGTGCTCGCGTGCAGGATGGTTCTCGGTGACGCTCTCGGCGGACAGCACAGTGTAGACCTGCACGATGCCGGGCCGTTCGGCGTTGCGCTGCACGACGTTGACCAGCTCCTCCGGTGAGAACCGCTGCGGCTGCCGGTCGAGTTCGTCGCGCTTGTCGAGCATCGCCACGAGAAGCTGCTGCTTGCTCGGGAAGTAGTGCAGCAACCCCTGTTGGGTCAGCCCGACCCGTTCGGCGACGGTGGCCAACGAGGCGCCGTTGAAACCGCTCTCGGCGAAGACCTCCAGCGCTGCGCGCAGGATCTCGTCTCTCCGGTTTCCCGGTGGGCGCCCTCGACCTCGGCGCGGGGTTTCCTCGTTGCTTGCCAACTCATGCCCTTCCCGCTCGTCCGCCCGAGATTACCGCTGTTCACTGCGGTGCGGGCCCCGCATGCTCACCGCGGCGCGCTGGGAACCTTCCCATTTCAGCAGTCACCATTTACGATACCTACCGAGTACTCAGTAGGTAAATTATGGGCAGGTGCCCTCCACCACTGCCACTCGTCGCCCCCCGTCCGGCCACCGCAGCGAAAACGCGGCATGCCCTGGCACAAGCACCCCGACAACAACGTCAAAACGGTTCCAGTTCCAGCGAACAGGAGTGAAATGACACAGCCACAGTCCGCGGAGGCCCAGCGCGAACGGCGAGTGGAGCAGGCCCTCGCCGAGCTCGACCTCACCGGCAAGGCCCACCTGTTGGGGGGAGCCAGCGCATGGTCGATCGCCCCCAATCCCGACATCGGACTGTCTCGCCTGGTCATGTCCGACGGTCCCGTCGGCGTCCGCGGCGAGCGCTGGTCTTCCGACGACCCCTCGGTGCAACTGCCCAGTCCCACCGCCATGGCCGCCACCTGGGACCGGGAGCTGATCCGCCGCGGCGGCCACCTGCTTGCCCAGGAAGCCCGCCGCAAGGGCGCCCACGTGCTGCTGGCCCCCACCGTCAATCTCCACCGCAGCCCTCGCGGCGGCCGGCACTTCGAGTGCTACTCCGAAGATCCCTACCTCACCGGTGAGATCGGCACCGCCTACGTTGCCGCCGTGCAGGAGGGCGGGGTCGCCACCACCGTCAAGCACTTCGTCGCCAACGACTCTGAGACCGACCGGTTCACCGTCGACGTTCAGGTCGACGAGCGCACGCTGCGCGAGCTCTACCTGGCCCCCTTCGAGGCCATCGTCAAAAACGCCCAGGCGTGGGGCATCATGGCCGCCTACAACTCCGTCAACGGCCCCACCATGACCGAGCACGCCGAACTCAACGCCGTACTGCGCGACGAGTGGGGCTTCGACGGCTTCATCGTCTCCGACTGGACGGCCGCCCGTGACACCGTGGGCTGTGCCCTGGCCGGGATGGACGTGGCTATGCCCGGGCCCGACACGGTTTACGGGGACAAGCTCGTCGCCGCCGTGCGGGAGGGCCGGGTTCCCGAAGCGGCCGTCACCGAGATGGCGCGCCGCGTGCTGCGCCTAGCCGCGCGGGTGGGCGCCCTCGACGGTGTCGAGCCCGCCGTACCCGCCGCGGCCCTGCCCGCCGAGGTCGACAGCCGCCAGATCGCCCGGGAGATGGCGGCCCGCTCCTGCACGCTACTGCGCAACGAGAACGCAGCGCTGCCCATCGACGCCTCCCGCGTGCGCAAGATCGCCCTCATCGGGCTGGCGGCCCAGGAAGCCCGTACCAGCGGCGGCGGCAGCGCTACCGTCTACGCCGAGCACACGGTCTCCCCCCTCGAAGGGCTGCGCGCCGCCCTACCCGCCGACGTCGAGCTGACCTACGCCGTGGGCACCGACCCCACCACCACCCTCCCGGCGCTGGAAGGCCCCTTCACCGCGGTCTTCCGCGACGCCGACGAGCAGCCGTTGGCCACCGAGGAGATCCCCACCGGCGCCGCCCGCTGGGCCGACGGCCCGCCCGAGGGAGTCGATCCCAGCCAGGTCACCTCGATCGAGATCACCACCACCCACACTCCGACCGTCTCCGGCGGACACGAATTCGCCATCTCCGGGGCGGGCCACTACCGGCTCACCGTGGCCGGCGAGACAGTCCACGACGGCGACCAGTACCCCGACGGTGACGACCCCGGTGCGGCCTTTTTGAACCCGCCCGAGACCCGCCGCACCGTCGAGCTGACCGCGGGCGAGCCCGTCACCGTCTCGGTACGGCTCACCTCCCCGCCGGCCATGGGCGGCTTCACCTTCTTCGGTTTCACGCTGGGCCACTCCACCCCCAAGCGCTCCGAGGAGGAGATGATCGACGAGGCGGTGCAGGCCGCTGCCGACGCTGACGTCGCCATCGTGATCGCCGCGACCACCGCCCAAGTCGAGTCCGAAGGCTTCGACCGCGAGACCCTCGCGCTGCCGGGCCGCCAAGACGAGCTCGTCGCCCGCGTCGCCGAGGCCAACGCGCGCACTATCGCCGTGGTCAACGCCGGCTCGCCCGTGCTCATGCCATGGCGTGAACAGGTCAGCGCGGTCCTGCTGAGCTGGTTCGGCGGCCAAGAGATCGGCCACGCGCTGGCCGATGTACTGCTGGGTACGGCCGAACCGGGCGGGCGGCTGCCCACTACCTGGCCCAACCGGGAGGGCGACGTCCCCGTGCTCGCCGTCGAGCCCACTGACGGTGCCCTGCCCTACGAGGAAGGGATCTTCATCGGTTACCGCGCTTGGGAGCGCGCTGCGGCCCCACCCGCCTACTGGTTCGGACACGGGTTGGGGTACACGAGCTGGCGTTACGACGGCGCCGCCGTGGCACCGGCCGACGACCCGGAATTGGCTACGGTGCAGGTACGGCTGACCAACACCGGCGAGCGGACCGGACGCGAGGTCGTCCAGGTCTACCTCGGCCCCGTCGAGCCCGAGCCACAGCGGCCGGTGCGGTGGCTCGCCGGGTTCACCACCGTTGATGCGGTCCCCGGCGAGACCGCCCAAGTCGAGGTCACCCTGCCCCGCCGTGCCGCCGAGACCTGGGACGCCAACGCTCGCGCCTGGCAGTTGGCGCCGGGCGAGTACCGGCTCCACATCGGCCGCTCCTACGCCGACACTCCCATCACAGCCCCCCTGACCGTCTCCACACGCTAGAGCCTCGGGCTCGCCTCTCCCGCCGTAGTCCCGTTTCCTGCGCCGGGGAGTTGAGCCACCCGCCGTGCCCGCCGCCCCGGGGTGACGGGCACGGGGCGGCGGGTCGGCCCGATCGGGCCGACCCGCCACCTACGGCGAGCGGTCAGCTTCGCAGCACAACCGCCGGCAGGGGTAAAGGGCTAGCAGTAGGAGTCGAGCATGCCGTCGAGGGCCGACTCCTCGGCGTAGTTCACCGAGAGGCCGTAGACGTACTTCACGTGAATCCACTGGCGGGCGTAGATGCAGCGCACGCTGGTGTTGGTGGGCTGCCACTCGGCGGGGTCGCTGTCGCTCTTGGACAGGTTGGAGTTGTCGGAGACGGCGATCAGTTGCGGGTTGCCGAGGTCGTTGGCGAACTGCTCCCGCTGGTAGGTCGACCAGGAGTCGGCGCCGGAACGCCATGCCTCGGCCAGCGGGACGAGGTGGTCGATGTGGACCTCGCTGGGCTCGGAGGTCCAGGTCGCGTCGTAGACGCTGTACCAACTTCCGGAGTCGGGGTAGCAGTCGCCACCGGAGGTGACGCCGCTGCCGTCGCGCTCCAGCACGACTTCGCGGGTGTCGCAGTTGTTGCCTTGGCTGGACCAGTGCGGGAACAGGTCGCGGTCATAGCCGCTCATCGAGCCCTCGGAGGTGACGGGTAGCGCCGCCAGTTCCTGGCGCGCCTGCGCCTCGTCGGGCGGCGGGGGCGGGTACGCGGCGGCGGGCGCGGCCAAGCCGGCGATCGTGAGGGCACTGATCGTCCCGACCACACCAGCGCGTCGCACGTGTCCCATGGGGGAGCCTCCTCGATGTCAGACGACGTCACAGGCGGCCTTCCCCGCCTACGTGTCCGCCGGCTGACCCGATCCCGACACGGTCGTGACGACCCGGTGAGCGGACCGTCGGCCGCTACGCGGCGCGCTCTACCCGGCGGCTTCGATGAGGCCGGGGTGGTTGTTGCGCGGCGAGCCCACCGCGCGGCCGATCTGGCGCGGCACCAGGTTCGGCTCGGGGATCGCGTCGATGAGCGTCGCCACCTCGCTCTTGTCCCGCGTGGATTTGTCGAGCCAGTCGCCCACCATCTCGTAAGGCAGGATCACCGGGGTGCGGTCGTGGACGTGACCCAGGGCGTCGCTGGCCGGCCGGGTGAGGATCGTGCACGTCCACACCCACTTCGCGGGGTCGTCCTCGGCGATTTCGGGGTCGGGCCACAGCTCGTAGAGTCCGGCGAAGGCCAGCGTGCTGGCATCTTCGGCGTGCAGGTAGTAGGGCACCTTGCCGCGCTCGCCCTGCTGCCACTCGTAGTAGCCGTCCGCGGGCACGACACAGCGGCGCTTGGTCGCCGCGGCGCGAAACGCCGGCTTCTCGGTGACGGTTTCGGAGCGGGCGTTGATCATCCGCGACCCCATCTTGCGGTCCTTGGCCCACACCGGCAGCAGGCCCCAGCGCGCGTTGCGCAGTTGGCGCGTGGGGGTCCCGTCCTCTGCGGTCTCCTCCACGATGATGCGCACCGTCTGGGTGGGCGCCACGTTCCACGAGGGGGCGAGCTGCTCCCCTACGCGCTCGTCGACTTCGAAGAGGAGCTGGAGTTGGCCGTCACTTTGGGCACTCACGAAACGTCCGCACATTCCGCCAGTTTCGCTCTCTTGGCGGTGTGGGCGAAAGAGGGAGTCCACAGCGTGTCCCCGGCTGTCCGGGCCCTCGTGGCACCGGACAGCCGCGGTTGCCGGGTGCGCTGCGGCGGCTCGGCCGAGCGTGGTCTCGAAACAGGGTAGGTGGTTTCCCATGAGTGCCTGCGCAGCGCGTCGGAGACCGACGACAGCGGGGCGGCGGCGGGGCCTTTCCCCGCGTCGGCGAGCCTACCCGGCAGCGGCGCCTCCCGCCCCGGCACACCTTCAGCGGCTTTTCGTGGGTTTATTACTTTTAGTGCTGTAGCTGTTCCTTCACGTCGCTGTCTTGTTCTCGCGTTCAGGGCGTGTTTTGTGGCGCCGAAACCCGGCTGGTCGGGCGAGTGCCGATCGCCGCTCCGGGGAACCGCCCCGCCGCGGTAGCTCGCTCAACGGGGGATTCGTCCGGTGGAACCGCTGTTCGCCGCGGGCTGTCGCGCGCCGGCGCGGGAGAGCCTGGCCAACTCCGGCCAACGTGGTGTTACCGTGCGTTCACCGGGTTAATTTCGCGCGTACGATAACCCCCTACGTTTTTCCGGAGATCGCTATGCGTGATCACCGCGCCCTCCGCCCCCTCCCCGACAGACCCGGTGGGCGAACCATCCCACAGCAGTGTGAACCGTCGCTTCGGGCGATCGCGGCACCCGCTGTCCCCTGTCCCGTTCCCGGCCGGTGAGGGCCATGACCCGGCAGCGCCGATACGTCCTCGCCGACATCCTGGCCGGCGGCGGCCACCTGACGGACCCCGCTTGGCGTGGGGCCGTCGAGCGGGTGCCCCGCCACCGCTTCATTCCCGAGACCGTCTGGGTCGACGATTCCGACGGCTGGCTCTCCCCTGTGAGCCGAGATGATCCACGCTGGTGGGACGGTATCTACGCCGACCGGGTGGTCGTGACCCAGGTCGACGACGGTCACGCCGAGGGCGTCGACGGCCGTGGCCGGTACCCCACAAGTTCGGCGAGCCAACCGCGGATGGTGAGCCAGATGCTGCACGCGCTGGCGGCCGAGGACGGCATGAGCGTGCTGGAGATCGGAACCGCCACCGGCTACAACTGTGCACTGTTGTGCGAGCGGTTCGGCTCGGCCAACGTCACCTCGATCGAGATCGATCCGGACCTGGCCCGGCAGGGAGCGGCGAACCTGCACGCCTTGGGCTATACCCCCACACTCGCCGTGGGGGACGGCACGAGCGGCGTCCCCGACCACGCTCCCTTCGACCGCGTGCTCGCCACCGTCGCGGCCAAACACGTCCCCGGCGCATGGATCGCCCAGACCCGGCCCGGCGGCGTGATCGTCACTCCCTGGGGCAGCGACTTCGGCGGCCACTGGCTGCTGCGCCTCACCGCCACCGGCGACGGCCTCGCCCACGGCCGCATCATCGGTTCGGCCGCCTTCATCTGGCTGCGCGGGCAACGGTCGTACCGGGGCACCTGGTCGGATCACATCGACTTCTCCGCCGACCTGGACCCCGGAACGACGTCTCTCGACCCTCGGGCGCTGCTCGCCGAACCCGGAAGCGGGCAGGCGCTCGTGCTTGGCACCCTCGTCCCCAAGCTCTACCGGGTCGTCGCCGTTCCCAAGGGCGACACAGAGGAGTTCACCGTGTGGGTCTACGATGCCGAAGGCTCGTGGGCGGCCGTGGACTACGTCCCGGGGGCCGGTAAGTACGCGGTCGGCCGGTACGGTCCCCGGGACCTGTGGTCTGAGGTGGAGCGTGCCTATCAGGCGTGGTGGCGGGCGGGCGGTCCGCCTCGCAACCGGCTAGGGCTGACCGTGACCGTCGACGGGCAGCAGCGACTGTGGTGCGACGATCCGGGCAACGTGCTGGCGCCGCTCGGCGAGGCCTACGACCTGTAGTCAACCGGACGCCAGCATCGACGCATGCTGAACAGCGATTTTTACGCATTGTGCGCATACGCCCGCAGGAATGCGGGAAGCGGGACGTGCGGACACCACGCCGTGTCATAGAGGAGGGGCCGTCATGGCGAGTGACGCTCGTTACCCGATACGGGTCGAGGGAGACCTCGACCCGGGACTGACCCGCTGGCTGTGGCTGCTGAAGTGGATTCTGGTCATCCCGCACTACATCGTCTTGTTCTTCCTGTGGATCGCCTTCTTCGTGCTGACCGTGGTGGCCTTCGTCGCCATCCTGGTCACCGAGCGCTACCCGCGGGGGATCTTCGACTTCAACGTGGGGGTGATCCGGTGGAGCTGGCGGGTCCACTTCTACTCCTACGGGGCGCTTGCCACGGATCGCTACCCGCCTTTCACCCTTTCCGCCGACGTGGACTATCCGGCCCGGCTCGACGTGGCCTATCCGCAGCGCCTCTCGCGGGGTCTGGTGCTGGTGAAGTGGTGGATTCTGGCCATCCCGCACTACCTGGTGGTGTCGATCTTCACCAGTGGCGGCATCACCTTCGTGCAGGCCGGCGAACCGGGGTCGCCCCTCAACGGGGCACCGCCGGAGGAGTGGTGGTCGATGTCCTACGGCGCCGGGCTGATCGGGCTGTTGGTCTTCTTCGTCGCCATCGCACTGCTGTTCACGGGGCGCTACCCGCGCGGCATCTTCGCCCTCATCGTGGGCCTGCATCGGTGGGCGCTGCGGGTCGTCGCCTACGCCACCCTCATGACCGACACCTACCCACCCTTCCGGCTGGAGCAGGGCGGGCGTGAGCCGGCCGGCCCGGACCAGGCAGCCTCCCCGGAGTCCGGTAGCGACACGACGCCTCCGGCGGCACCAGGGGCGGACCACTCCTCCGCCTGAGGTCCACTCGTTCGTCGGCGCCGTCCCACACGGGGCGGCGCCGACGTGTGTGGCATGGCCTCTCGCGGGCGGTCACGCGCCGTGGCCCTAGGTCCGCCGGCGGCGCGTCGCGTGCCGATGGCACCGGCCATGGGCGCCCCTCGCGGTCTCGCTGTCTCCTGCTCTGGGACTCCGCTGCCGGGGACGGCCACTCTTGCCACCCTATTGGTCCTGTGGTTCACTAGTCGAGTAATGAACCGACGAGCTAAGGGGGTGTGCGGTTGTTCGATGAGCGCAGCCCGATCTACAGACAGATCGCCGAGCAGATCAAAGCCGACATCCTCAACGGTGTGTTGCCGGAGAACACCCAGGTCATGTCCACCAACCAATACGCCGCCTTTTACCGGATCAACCCAGCTACCGCCGCGAAGGGATTCCAGCAATTGGTCGACGAGCAGATCCTGTACAAAAAGCGCGGAGTGGGCATGTTCGTCAGCCCCGACGCGCGCGACCGGCTGCGTGAGCAGCGACGCGCCCGCTTCTTCACCGACGTCGTGGACCAGATGGTGGCCGAAGCCAAGGTGATCGGGGTGCCGCTGGCCGACATCGTCCACTACATCCAGCACGCGCAGAGCGCGGGAGACGCGGAGAACGGGGGGCAACGGTGAGCCCGGGAATCGAGGTCCACAACCTCCACCTGCGCTACGGCAAGACGACCGCGCTGCGCGACCTCACCTTCTCGCTCAGCGGTGGCAAGATTTGTGGCCTGCTGGGGCGCAACGGCTCCGGCAAGACCAGCCTGTTGTCAGTGCTGGCCTCGCTGCGGCCGGCCCCGGGCGGGTCGGTGACGATCGGCGGTGAGGCGCCCTTCGAGAACCCGCGCGTCATGCCGCGGGTGTGCTTCATCCCCGCCGCCGGTAAGGGAGCCTCGGACTCCGCGGACAGCACACGCGTACGAACCGCGTTGGACCTGGCCGCGGCCACCCGGCCGCGATGGGACCGCGACTACGCTCAACACCTGCTCGAGCGCTTCGGCCTTCCCCTGGACAAACGCCTCAGCTCGCTGTCCTTGGGCATGCGCTCGGCGTTGAATGTGACGATCGGACTGGCCGCGCGGGCGCCGGTGACTCTCTTCGACGAGTCATATCTGGGGATGGACGCTCACGCCCGCTACGCCTTCTACGAGGAACTCCTCGACGACTACATGGCCACCCCCCGCACGATCATCCTGTCCACGCACCTGATCGAGGAGATCGGCTCGCTGCTGGAGGAGGTCGTGATCATCGACCGGGGGCGCCTGGTGCTGCACGAGGACGCCGAAACGCTGCGCTCTCAAGGGGCGGTGTGCACCGGCCCGGCCGAGGCGGTCGACGATTTCACCGCGGGCATGACTGTGCTCGGCGAGCAGCGACTCGGTCAGACCAAGGCCACCACGGTCTACGGCCCCCTCGACGACCGTGAGCGCGAGCGCGCCCACGCGGCTGGCCTGGAACTGGGGCCCGTCGCGTTGCAGGACCTGTTCGTCCACCTAACCAAGGAGTTGGAGGGCAGTCGATGACCACCCCACCGATACGTCCGGAGCGGCTCGTCTTCCGTAGGTTGCTCTGGCTCGCGCTGCTGCCCATGGGCTATGTCGTCTTCATGGGAGCGGTCAACATGATCGTCTTCACCGCTGTGCGGCCGGCGGCGATCGGCGACAACCTGCTGATGTGGTTCGTACACAACCCCATGTGGGTCTGCTTCACAATCGGGGTACTGCTGACCACGTTCTTTTTGAAGCGCTACGTCATGCAGGGGGTTACGCGGCGGCAGTTCCTCACCGCCGCCACGGCGGTGGCGGTCGTGGCCGCCGTGGGGACCCTGTTGGTCGTCGCCGTCGCCCTAGCCCTCTACTCCCCGATGCTCAGGCCGGAGGAACTCTCCCTCCTGGTTTCTCCTATGGGGGAGACGGCGAGCCTCGACGCCGTGACCGGGAGCCTGATCGCGGCCAATGCCCTCCTCGGCTACGTCGCCGCGCTGTTCGTGGGTGCGCTGATGGGCGCCGGTTTCTACCGCTTCGGTGTATGGCGGGGGCTGCTCGTGTTGCCGGTGGCCCTGCTGCCGCTGCTGGTGGCCGAACTGTCGCTGTGGAACCCCATACCGGATGAGGCAGGCTCCCTTCAACTGCTCGACGTCGGCGCTCTGGCTTTCGGCTACGGTCTCCCGCTCAGTGCCGCCACGCTCCTGCTGGCCTGGGCTGTGAACTATCTGCTCACCCGCGACATCCCTATCCGCCTCTAGGTTGTTGTTTTTCGAACGGCTGGGGTGGGGGCGTGTGGGGGTGTTCGTCGTTCGCTCGTGCCTCGATCGCTTCGCGATCTCGGCAGCCTGTGGGGGGTGCTTCTATGGGGTTGTCACGCCGGGGGTGGGGTGTAGGTGGGTGTGTGTCGGGGGCGTGTGGGGGTGTTCGTCGTTCGCTCGTGCCTCGATCGCTTCGCGATCTCGGCAGCTTTGACGGGGGCGCTGTGCCTTTGACACATCGCTGTTGTGCCGGGTGCTGCTGGTGGTGGTGGGGTGCTTCTATGGGTTTGTCAAGCCGCGAGAGCGGTGGGTGGTTGGTAGAACGTGCCGTCACGCAGCATCGCGAACAACACGTCGCAGCGTCTGCGTGCCAGGCAGAGTAGGGCCTGGTTGTGGC
>NZ_BAABDD010000042.1:0-34046 GCF_039539445.1 Salinactinospora qingdaonensis | reverse complement strand
CCCCCACTGACCACCGCCGACAACGGCAAACTAAACGCCAACACCACACACCCCAACAACCCCACCAACGGCACCACCAACGGCGGCCGATTCTCCCCCGCCCCCAACCGCAACGCCGACGCATTAGCGATCGCGTAATACATCAACACCCCAAACGACGAAAACCCAATCGCCCCCCGCACATCCCCCACCAACGCCACCACAACCGCCACCACAACCGCCACCACCACACCCGCCCGATGCGGCGCCCCAAACCGCGGATGCACCCCCGACAACCACCCCGGCAGATGCCCATCACCAGCCATCGCCGCCACCGTCCGCGACACCCCCAACAACAACGACAACAACGCCCCCAAACTCGCCAACGCCGCACCCACCGCCACCACCGGCGCCAACCCCCCAAACCCACTACGGGACACCACCGCCACCAACGGCGCCGCCGACTCCGCCAACCCCGAACGCCCCAACACCGCCAACGCCGAGGCACCCACCACCACATACACCACCATCACCGCCACCACCGCCACCGCAACCGCCCGCGGAATCACCCACTGCGGCTCCCGCACCTCACCCCCCAACGTCGCGATCCGCGCATACCCCGCAAACGCAAAAAACAACATCCCCGCAGCACCCAACACCCCAAAAAACCCCGGCCACTCCCCCACCACCGCCAACCGCGCCACCTCCGCCTGCCCACCAAACCACGCCACCCCCACAACCACCGCCAACACCGCCAACACCGCCACCAACAACAGCCGCATCACCGCCGCCGAACGCCGCACCCCCCGATAATCCAACACCGCCAACACCACCACAGCCACCACCGCCACCGGCCGCTCCCACCCCGGCCACACATACGCCCCAAACGTCAACGCCATCGCCGCACACGACGCCGTCTTCCCCACCACAAACGCCCAACCAGCTACATAACCCCACAACTCCCCCAACCGGCGGGTCCCATACACATACGTCCCCCCCGACTCCGGATGCACCGCCGCCAACCGCGCCGAGGACACCGCATTGCAATAAGCCACCACCCCCGCCACCAGCAACGCCAACGGCAACCACGCCCCAGCAGCCTCCGCCGCCGGCGCAAACACCACAAACACCCCCGCGCCCACCATCGCGGCCATACCGATCCCCACAGCATCGGCCAGCCCCAACACCCGCGCAGGAGCCCTGCGGCCCCCCTCAGAACCCCACGGACCAGAAGACGAAGACATCACATCCTGAGAGTCTGCCCGATCCCGATCACATCCCAGTGAACTCCCCCAAACAAAACAGCGCCCGGCGACCACACACCGTCACCGAGCGCCACAACCGGCACGACACGCCCCTCACTGGGTCCACGGCGTCCCCGTCGACTCAGCGATGTCCTCAGCCGCCACCTGCCGCAACTGCCGCGACAGATCCGCCAACGCCCGCGACACCGCCAACTCCTCACCAATCTCGGGAACATCCAAATCCAACGGGTGCTTACGCGCCATCCCATGGCCATGCAGCGCCGAGCCGTCCTCAGACGACAGCCCCGCCTCGGCCCACGTACGCGCCGTATCCCCCTCCGACTCCTCCGACAAGAGGATGTCGATATTCCACCGTTTCATCGTGTGCATCACACACCCCCAACCAGCCGGAACCGGCCACCACCTCACTCCTCGGCAGGGCTCTCCGGACCCCGCTCGATATGAGCGTCACCCCCCGGAAAGACCAACGTCTCCCGGTCCTCATCGACCCACCGCACCTGATACGGCGGCGCCCCATCGCGACCGCGCACGTCCGTCACCACAGCAGTGCGACGCGGCACATCATCACGCGGCCCCTCAACCACTAGACGATCCCCGACACGGGCCCGCATCGTCACCTCCCCCGTTCACCTCATCACGGTTGCTGCTCTCCTTCCCCATAATCCGCCCACCAAGCCCAACACGCAATCCTGAAAACTCCGTTTCCGCAGATCACAGGCCCAATGGCCCCGCTGTGGGGGCGGGAACCACCCACCCCCACCCCACGGCACTACTCCACACCGGCACTCAACGTCCGCCCCCCGTCCAGCGTGATCGTCTGCCCCGTCACCCACGCCGCATCCGCCGACGACAAGTAAGCGATCGCCGCGGCGATATCAGCGGGCTCCCCCAACCGGCCCAACGGATACCCCGCAGCCACCTCCTCCTCGTTGTCGGCGTACAGGGCCGTGGCAAAGCGCGTCTTGACCACCGCCGGCGCCACCGCATTCACCCGAATCCCCGGCGCCAGCTCATAAGCCAACTGCTCGGTGAGGTTGATCAGGGCCGCCTTGCTCGCCCCGTAGACCCCCAACCCCGGCGAGGGATGCTGCCCGGCCAGGGAGGCGACATTGACCACCGCTCCCCCGTGCTCCTTCATCCAGGCGTGGTAGACACTGCTGACCCACGAGGCAGCCGCGATCACGTTGACCTCGAAAATCTTGGCCATCGCCGCCGCGTCGAGATTGACCACCGCGTCATAGACCGGATTGGTCCCCGTGTTGTTGACCAGCACATCAAGACGGCCAAACGTCGACAGCGCCCGGTCGACGACCTCGCCGCGGTGATCGGCGTCGTGGGCCTTACCCACCACGCCCAATGCGCGCTCGGACCCACCGAGCTCGGCTACGGCCTTGTCCAGCGGCTCCTGGTTACGTGCAGTAATCACGACCCTGCCACCCTCGTCCACGATCCGCTGCGCGGCAGCCAACCCAATCCCCCGGCTCGCGCCCGTGAGAACGGCGACCTTGCCCTCGAAACGCCCCATGGAACTCTCCTTTGCGCGCTATGCGTGCTCTACCGACCCCAACAGTACCGACCGGACGGTCTGTCATGTGAAGGGGACCACCCCCACTGCCCTGGTAGCGTCACCACGTGGCCCAGCACTACTTCGACTCCGACCCCGGCGCCGCCAGCCGCCCCACCACCGTCAACCTCGTGTTGGACGACCTCCACCTCCGCCTGGCCACCGACCGCGGCATCTTCTCCCCCGACCGCGTGGACCCCGGCACCCGCATCCTCCTCGAAACCGTCCCCCCACCCCCCACCCACGGCCACCTCCTCGACCTCGGATGCGGCTACGGCCCCATCGCCCTCACCATGGCCACCCGCTCCCCCGCTGCTGCCGTCGTTGGTGTTGACGTTAATCGTCGCGCTCTCGACCTGGCTGTTTTTAATGCACAGTACAACCACCTTTACAACGTAGATTTCTTTCAGGTCACCGACGACGGCGCGCCCCACCCCCACACCTCCCCAGCACACCCCACCGCCCTGTCCGGCCCCTTCGCCGCGATCTGGTCCAATCCCCCCATCCGCATCGGCAAGGACCGCCTCCACACCCTGCTGCGCACCTGGCTGACCCGCCTCTCCCCCGAGGGCACCGCCCACCTCGTCGTCCACCGCCACCTCGGCGCCGACTCCCTACAGCGTTGGCTCGACACCCACCACCTGCCCAGCCAACGCATCGCTTCCCGCTCGGGATACCGGGTCCTACGCATCACCAGCGCTCCCGCCGCCGGGTAAGCTGGCCAGCGCATCCGACCACGACCCGCAAGGAAGCCCGAGCCAGGTGAGCACCCAGCTCCGTCCCACCGACGTCAAACGTCTCAACCGCCAATGGCGCCGGCGCACCGAGGCACGCATCGCGCTCCTCGTCGAATCCATCACCCAGCCCTTCAACCTGGGCTCCATCCTGCGCACCGCCGCCGCATTCGGCGTCGAGACCGTCTGGCTCACCGGCAACACCATCGACCCCGCCCACCCCCAGGTCGGCAAGACCGCGCTGGGCTCGGAGGCCAAACTGCGCTGCCAGAGCCTGCGCACCAGCCCCGAGGCCGTCAACGCCGCCCACGACGACGGCTACCGGGTCGTCGCCGTCGAACTCGCCCACGGCGCCACGCCCCTGCACGAGGCTCCCCTCGACGGCGACATCTGCCTCGCCGTGGGCGCCGAGGACCACGGCTGCTCCCCCGCGCTACTCAAAGCCGTCGACGCGCTGGCCTACATCCCCCAGACCGGCCGTGTGGGCTCGCTCAACGTGGCCATCGCCACCGCCGTGGCCATCGCCGAGACCCGCCGCCGCGAGTGGCAGCACCACGTCGAGACGGCCCCCACCAGCGACGCCGTGAACTAGCTTTTCCGGGCTTTGCGCCCGTATCAGCGCGGCTCGCCCTCTTGCGCCAGGGACCCTGCCCACCGATGATTCAACCACGCGCCGCAGGGAAGTTTTCCAGCCTAGTGAGCGTATACACAGATAACTGACCCACCAAGAGAGGAACAGTGGATCCGTCCCGAAGTACGAGCGGTGTCCTATGTAAACGCTGCTCCCCCGACCTCGACGAACCCCCCTCACCAGCGCGCGCACGTGCCGAAGCTGACAGCTCCGAGGCGGTGCGTGCGTCATGATCGGCGTGGCCGTCAACCTCATCCTCGGAGCACTGGTAGTCCTGCTGCTCATCGCAGCCAACGGCTACTTCGTCGCCCAAGAGTTCAGCTTCGTCGCCGTCGACCGCTCCCGTCTCAAGGCCGCGAAAGCCTCCGGTGACACCAACGCCCAGCGCACCCTGTCTGTCACCAACCGCACCTCCTTCATGCTCTCGGGAGCCCAACTGGGCATCACCGTCACCGGTCTGCTCGTGGGCTACATCGCCGAACCCATGATCGGCGCCGGCATCGGAGAGGTGCTGGGAGTCACCGGCATCCCCCAAGCCCTTGGCATCACCATCGGCACGGTCGCCGCGCTCCTGCTCTCCACCGTGGTGCAGATGGTCTTCGGGGAGCTGTTCCCCAAGAACCTGGCCATCGCGCGCCCCGAACCCGTGGCCCGCTGGCTGGCGCTGTCCACCAACGTCTACCTCAAGGTCTTCGGGCCGCTCATCTGGCTGTTCGACCAGGCCGCCGTGGGAGTGCTCAAGGCCGTGCGGATTCAGCCCGTGGAGGACCTCCAGCACGCCGCGACCCCGCGTGACCTGGAGAAAATCGTCGAGGAGTCCCGCGAGAGCGGCGACCTGCCCGCCGACCTGTCCACGTTGCTGGACCGCAGCCTGGACTTCCACGACCGCACCGCCGACCACGCCATGATCCCTCGCCCCCAGGTGACCTCCGTGGAGGCCGACGAACCCGTCAGCCGCGTCGTGGAGAGCATGGCCTCCGGCCACTCCCGCTTCCCCGTGCTGGGCAACGGCGTCGACGACATCGTCGGCGTCGTGTGCCTGCGCGACGTCTTGGCGTTGGGCGACCGCGACCTCGACACCGTGGAGGTCAAGGAGGTCGCCCGGCCCGCCGTTATGGTGCCCGCCTCGCTGCCGTTGAGCACCGTGCTCGATCACCTGCGCGACAACGGCGAGGAATTCGCCTGCGTCGTCGACGAGTACGGCGGGCTGGCCGGCGTCATCACCACCGAGGACATCGCCGAGGAGCTCGTCGGCGAGATCGCCGACGAGCACGACCCCGAAGACGAGGGCGAGGCCCGTGTCAGCGAGGACGGTTCCTGGCTGCTGCCCGGTGCACTCCACGTCGACGAGGTGGAACGCCTCCTGGGCCACGACCTGCCCGACGGTGACTACGAAACCATCGGCGGGCTGGTCATCAACGAACTCCGGCGGCTGCCCGAACCCGGCGACGCCGTCACCGTCGACCTGCCCCGCCCACCCGTGGCCGAGGACGATGAGCCCCACCGTTACATCCACCTCACCGTGGACAACGTCGACCGTCACGTGCCCGAGACCGTGCGTTTGGAAATGACCGAAATCCAGGCCACCGAGACCCCTCAGGACGATCGGGGGGTGCGGGCATGAGCGACCTTCCCCCTGTTCTAGCGCTACTGATCTCGGTGGGCATCATCGTGCTCAGCGCGTTCTTCGTGGCGATCGAGTTCGCGCTGGTGGCGGCGAGGCGCTACCGGTTGGAGGAGGCAGCGGCCACCAGCCTGGCGGCGCGAACCGCGCTGAAGAGCGCGCGCGACCTGTCGCTGCTGCTGGCCGGCTCGCAACTGGGCATCACACTGTGCACGCTGGCCCTGGGTGCGATCACCAAGCCGGCCGTCCACCACCTGCTGGAGCCGCTGTTCCACGGGTGGCTGCCCAACGCGGTGTCCTACACCGTCTCCTTCGTCGTCTCCCTGTTCGTGGTGACGTTCCTGCACCTGGTAGTCGGGGAGATGGCGCCGAAGTCGTGGGCGATCTCCCACCCCGAGAAGTCGGCCACATTGCTGGCCATTCCGATGCGAGGGTGGATGTGGCTGACCCGTCCACTGCTGGTGGGCCTCAACGGGATGGCCAACTGGAGCCTGCACCGTATCGGCGTGGCTGCCGTTGACGAGGTCGCCGGCGGACACAACCCCGATGACCTGCGCCAGCTCGTCGACCATTCGGCCCGCGCCGGGGCCCTCGACGCCGAACGTCGCGACCAGCTCGCCAGCGCGCTGGAGGTCAACGCGCGACCACTGCGCGAGATCGTCACCCCCAAGGCCGAACTGGCCAGCGTCAGCCCCGGGGCTTCGTTGGAGGCCATCAAGGAGGTGTCGCGCAGTACCGGCCACATGCGCCTGGTCGTGGCCGACGGCACGGTGCCGCTGGGAGTGCTGCACGTGCGCGACGCGTTGACCAGTGCGGCCGGCACGACCGCCGCCAACTTGATGCGGCCGGTGCTGAGCCTAGAGGCAGCCACCCCGATCTATGCGGCGTTGAGCATCATGCGTGAGAGCCGCAGCCACCTCGCGCTGGTCGAGGACAACAGCTCCCTGATCGGCCTGGTGACCATGCAGGACATTCTCGATCGGCTGTTGCTGGTGGGCCACCGCAGCCCCGCCTAAGGTCGACTACGGCCCCGTCGGCACGCGGCTGTGGACCCCGTGGTCCGAGGCCCGCGCCGGCGGGGCCGTGTGTTGTGCTCCCCGGCGGGGAATCAACGCCGGGGGCCGACGGGGTGCCGGCAACAACACGGGGTGCCTGCGAGCGGAAAGGAATCACTCGACGATGGTGCTGCCCTGGCACGGCGGAAACGACTGCGGTGGCTGAGCCCATGCGCGGCGACCGGATGTGGGCCGTAGCTGTGGCCGCCGGCCTGTGGGGGACGTCGGCGCTGCTGCGCGAGCCGCTGGTCGAGCGGCTGCCCGCCCCCACGATCGTTTTTTTCGAGCACCTGGTGATCGTGGCGTGTCTGCTGCCGTGGATCGGCTCCGCCATGGTGGCGCTGGCTCGCTGCGGCCGTGCCACGGTGCTGGCGATGCTCGTGGTCGGAGGGGGCTCCTCGGCGGTGGCCACCACGTTGTTCACGGCGGCCTTCGCTGTCGGTGACCCTGTCACGCCGCAGGTGCTCCAAAAGCTCCAACCCGTCTTCGCCGTCGTGCTGGCCATGGTCGTGCTGGGTGAACGGGTGACCCCGCGTTTCGCCTACTACGCCGTGCCCGCGCTGGTGGGGACATGGCTGCTGGCCTTCGCAGACCCGCTGTCGATCAGCGTCGGTGACGCTATGGCCGCGCTCTTGGCTGTCGGTGCGGCCGTGCTGTGGGCCAGCGGCACGGTATTGGGCCGCTTCGCCGGGTTACGACTGTCGTTCATGCACGTCACGGCGGTGCGCTTCACGGTCGCACTGCCGGTGACGCTGGTGCTGGCACTGGGATCGGGGGCGTCACTGCGCATTGGCGCCGGCGACGTCGTCCCGCTGATCGGGGTGGCGCTCATCCCGGGGCTGGGTGCGTTGCTGGTGTACTACTGGGGGCTGAGTCGTACGGCGGCCAGCCGCGCCACGATCGCCGAGTTGACGTTTCCTTTCGTCTCAGCGCTGGTGGGGGTGACCGCGCTGGGAGCGTCGCTGAGCTGGAGCCAGTGGAGTGGGGCTGGGGTGCTGCTGGTTGCCGTGACGGCTATGACGTTGAGTCGTTCGAGCTCTCGCCCCAGCGGGGTGATCGATCCGGCGCGTCTGACAGCGGGCGTCTCCTCCCCTGGTTGAGTAAGCTTCCACCATTGTTGTGGGATACATCCCCCTCAACTTTACAATGTAGATTTACTACTTGTGTGTGGTGGGGGCTGAGGTGACGACGCCCGCTCCCTGAACGGGAGCCACGGGGCGCGCTCCGGACTGCTCGGCCCACCTGCTCGGGGACGCGCCCCACGCTCGGCTGCGGCCGAGAAACGCGGTCGCTGCACTCACAGGCCGTAGGTTTCCAGCAGCCGCAGCCAGATCTCGCTCATCGTGGGATAGGCCGGTACGGCGTGCCACAGCCGTTCCAGCGGCACCTCACCGACGACGGCGACCGTGGCGGCGTGGATGAGCTCACCGGCTCCGGAGCCGACCAGGGTGCAGCCCAACAGGACCTGCCGCTCGTCGTCGACGACGATCTTGGCGTGGCCGCTGTAGTCGCGCGCGTAGAGGACGGCGCCGGCGATGGAGCTCAGTGGGTACTCCACGGCGCGCACGCGCAGTCCCGCCGCGCGGGCCGCATCCTCGGTGCGGCCGACCGCCGCCACTTCCGGTTCGGTGAACACGACCTGGGGCACAGCGTGGTGGTCGGCGGTGGCGGTACAGCGGCTCCAGGCGTGGATGGTGGCCTCGGTTCCGGCGGCGCGGGCGGCGATGGCCTCACCGCAGGCACGCGCCTGGTACTTGCCCATGTGGGTGAGCATGGCGCGTCCGTTGACGTCGCCGACAGCGTAGAGCCACCCTTCATCGACGCCGGTAACCTGGCAGGTGTCGTCGACATCGAGAGCGGCAGGGTCGAGGCCGATACTGTCGAGGCCCAAGTCGTCGGTGGTGGGGGCGCGGCCCGTGGCGGCGAGCAGTTCGGCGGCGGTGAGCACCTGCTGGCCTTGATCACTGTCACAGGTGAGGCTGACGTAGCCAGTGGCGGGATCGCGGGTGGCCTGGCGGGCCGAGGTGGCGGTGCGGATATCGATGCCGGCGTGGTGCAGGGCCTGGCGCAGGTGGTCGCCGGCGAAGGGCTCGTAGCCGGCAAGGAGCCGGGGCCCGCGCACTACCATGGTGACCTGCGCTCCCAAACAGTGCCAGGCCCAGGCCAGTTCGCATCCGGCGACGCCGCCCCCGACGACGATAAGGCTGTCGGGCACCTGTTGGGCCGAGGTCGCCTCGTGGGTGCCCCAGGGCTGGGCGGGGGCCAGCGGCGGCGGCACCAGGGGCCGCGAGCCGGTGCACAGGGCCACGGCGTGGCGGGCGGTGAGCACGATGATCTCGCCGGCGGGGCTGGTGACCTCGACGAGACGCTCCCCGACCAGCCGGCCCTGGCCGCGCACGAGATCGATTCCGGCGTCGTGGACCCAGGTGACCTGACTGTCATCGTGCCAGTGGGACACGATCTCGTCGCGGCGGGCCAGAGCCGGCCGCGGCGAGAGGCCGTCGCTGATCGCCTCGCGGGCGCCGTCGACGGCACTGGCCTGGTGTAACGCCGCGGGCGGACGCAGCAGTGCCTTACTGGGCATGCACGCCCAGTAGGAGCACTCCCCTCCCACGAGGGCGCGCTCGACCACGACGGTGGTGAGGCCGGCGCGCCTGACACGGTCGGCGACGTTTTCTCCGGTAGATCCAGCCCCGATGACGATGACGTCGTACTCGCTCTCGCGTGTCACGGTCGCGCCTTTCCCTTCGGCTGCGCTGCGACGGGCCACTCCCACCACTACCGGGGCCGCAGGCGAGCCGGCGCGATGGGAAGTGGCACGCCGAGCACCGCTGCCCCAGCGGGAGGGGCGGTAACCACAGGGGGCAGAGGTGTCCGAAGTCGGCCGCGCCGCGCTGGGGAGCCGACTCAGCGACGCACCGAATCCAGGTAGTTCTGGAAGATCTCGTCGTAGGCGGCGGCGCGCTCGCCGGGCAGGACGGGGGCTTCGTGCTCGGGCTGGACGTGGGGATCGTCGAGACCGGCGGCGCGGGCGGCGAGGATGGCGGCGCCCAGCGCGGAGGCGCTGCGCAGCCGAATGGGGTGGAGTTCGACGTTGAGCACGTCGGCCAGGAGCCGACGGAAGGCGGGGTGGTGGCTGCCGCCCCCGGCCAGGCGCACCTGGTCGGGGAGCCCACCGGCCAGGGCGGTGGCGGCGTGGCGCAGCGACAGCGCCACGCCTTCGACGCCGGCGCGCAGCAGCGCGGCCCGGTCGGTGCCCAGGCGCAGGCCCAGCAGGGAGCCGGTCGCCGAAGCGTCGAGGATGGGGGTGCGTTCGCCGGTGAGGTGGGGCACGAAGGTGACCCCGTCGGCGCCGGGACGGCCGTATTCGACGCTGGCGTAGAGCTCGTCCCAGGTGGCGGCGAGTAGGGTGGTGAGCCACTCCAACGCGAGGCCGGCGTTTTGGACCGCGGCCATGCGGTACCAGCCGCTGTCGTCGGCGGTGCGGTAGACGTGCACGCCGGGGGCGGGGGTGGGCTCGGCGACGGGGACGACGATCTGGGCGCCGCTGCCGACGGTGATCTGGGCCTGGCCCGGGGCGAGCCCGCCGGCGAGGACCGCGGCGGGGGTGTCGCCGGTGCCGGTGGCCACCGAAATCCCGGGGGGCAGCCCGAGTTCGGTGGCTGCGGCCTCGCTGAGGGAGCCGGCGCACGAGGCGGAGGCGGCCACGGGCGGTAGCAGTTGGGCCCCGACGCCGCAGGCTTCCAGCGCGGGCTGTGACCAGGTCTCTTCGGGCATGTCCCACAGCAGGGTGGCCGAGGCGTCGGAGGGGTCGGTGACGGCGCGGCCAGTGAGGCGCATGCGCAGCCAGTCTTTGGGCAACAGCGCCCACTGGGAGCGGTGCAACGACTCCGGTTCGTGTTCGGCGACCCACCGCAGCAAAGGACCGGTCATGCCGGGGGTCAGGGGGTTGGCCAGGCGGGCGCGTTGGGGGGCCGACAGTTGGGTCCAGCGTCCCATGACCTCTTCGGCGCGCTGGTCGGCCCACAGCAGTGCGGGTCTGACCGGGGTGGCGTCGGCGTCAGTGAGCACTAGGCCGTGCATCTGGCCGTCGACACCGATGCCGGTGATCTCCACCTCGCCGGCCTGTTTCCGGGCGGCGCGCACCGCGGACACGGCGGCCTCCCACCACGCCATGGGCGCGGTTTCGGCCCAGCCGGGCTCGGGTGAGACCACCGGGTGGGGGTGGTCGGCCTCGCCGAGTTGGGTGCCGTCGAGGGCGATCACGAGGGCTTTGACCCCGCTGGTGCCGAGGTCCAGGCCGATCAGCGCTGCACGAGCCATAGCCGGGCGTCCTCTCCTCCTGCGACGTGGCCGCGTCCCGCTGGCCGTAAGGGTGGTGGCTGCGGGGCGGGCCGATTCGCTGGCTCGGCTGCGGCCGGTCGCCGCGTGATCACCGCGCCATTGCGCAGGCTACCAAGGGGCGGCCTGCGGGAGGAGGCCGTGGCAGTAGGTGGCCGTGTGGGCGTGCCCACCGTGGTCTCCTCGCTCCACGTTTTCCAGGGGGCGCCGGGAGGTCGAGGTTGGTGTGGGAGGGGCCGCGGGCGGAGAGCTGCTAGATGAGTTTCTTGCGTTGCAGGTAGTGGAACGCACCCCACCCGGGAAGCACCGGGAACCAGAAGGTGAGCAGCCGAAACAGCAGCACGGCGGGCAGTGCTGCGCTGGCTGGGACACCGGCTACCGTGGTCAGCCCGCCCAACAGGGCCGCTTCGACCGCCCCCAGCCCGCCGGGGGTAGGGGCGGCCGAGCCCACCGCGTTGCCGGCGAGGAAGACCACCGCGACAGCGGCCAGGTTGGCGCTGCCGCCGAAGGCGACGATGGAAAAGTGCAGGCACAGCACGAACCCGACGGTGAGCAGCAGCGTGCCGCCCAGGCCCAAGACGAGGCGTCGCGGCTGTTGGGCCAGGTCGAGCAGCTGCGGGAGGACGCCCTGGAAGTAGGGGCGCACCCGGTTCATGATGGCCCGACGCAGCGCGGGAAAAGCCAGCACAGCCGCGACCGCGACCGAGAGGACGCCGGCGACCACGAGCAGGATCGCTGAGGGAGAGAAGTCGGCGGGGTAGGCGGTGCCGGCGAGGTAGGCACAGATCAGCAGCAGCGCCACGTGGGTCAGCAGCCCCACGAGCTGAGAGACGCCCACGGCCGAGATGGCGAGTCCGGCTGAGGCGCCCATGCGGGTGGCGTAGCGGGTGTTGAGGGCCAGCGAGCCCAGCCCCGCCGGGGCCGCGATCCGGATGAAGGAGCCGGCGAACTGGACCAGGACGGTGGACCACAGGGGCAACCGGACCGGGACGAAGCCGATGAGGACCAGCGCGGCGGCGAACACGACCACCAGGGAGGTCACGAACGCCGCTGCGGTCCAGACGAGGTTGGCGCCGCTGATCGTAGTGAGGTCGACGTCGGTGAGTTGGGAGGCCAGCAGCACGCCGACGATGGTGGCCGCTGCGACGCTGACCACAGTGCGCGGGCGCATCCGCTCCAGCTTGGCCGGGCCGGCCGGCGCCTCGGGTTCGATGCGGTTGATCTCGGTGCGCACGTCGCCGAGGGTGATCGAACTCGACCTCATGCGGCGGCGCAGGGTGCGAGGCAGCCCGGCGGGCTGCAAGAACGGCAGAGTGGCCGCGACGGTCTCGGTGCCCAGGTGGCGCACCGCCGACTCCACGGCGCGGCGCGCGCCCACGCGCAGCGCCAACGTGGTGAGCAGCGCGGCGGTGTCGAGGGAGGCGGCGAAGCCGCCGGCGGCCACATCGCCGGTGGACATCCCGTGGAAGACGGCGCGGCCGTCCATGCGCAGCCCCACGGTGAGGTCGCTGACGTTGCGGTGGGCGATGCGGTGGCGATGCAGCAGGGCAAGACCGTTCCAGACCTCGTCGAGGAGGGCGTCGGTGATCTCGTGGGAGTGCAACTGGGCCAGAGAGCGGGTGCGCACGTGCTCACGCACCAGCAGGGTCGTGCCGGGGCCGAGGTCTCCTAGCGCCAGCAAGCGGGGAACGGCGGCTCCGGCGGCCTGGGCGGCGAAGTCGAGGAGGGCGGTGTGTTCCACGCGGCGGCGCAGGGTGAACAGTACGGGAGGGGCCGCAGGGTCGCGCAGCAGCAAACGGCTGAACAGGCGTTTCCAAAAGCCGGTGGCGACGTCGGCGCGGACCAGGACCGCATCGAAGCGACGGTCGACGGTGTCGATGGCGAAGCGGTCGTGGCCTTCCTGGTCGGTGCCGTCGGCGGTGATGTCAAGGGGGTCGATCCCCAACCGGCGCAGTTCGCGCACGAGCCGCGCTGGTTCGGGGGCCGGTGAGGTGATGCCCACGCTGTAGCGGGCGATCCAGGCGCAGGTCCAGCCGAGCACGAAGGTGAGGGCCAGCCCCAACGGGGTGGTGAAGCCCGACAACAGCACCGAGGCGGCGGTGACGGCGATCCCGGCCCATATCCCGACGCGCACGCGCGGCATGTGGGCCGGGCCCATCGTTTGGGCGTAGCCCACGGCCGCGGCAAGGTAGCCGTGCAGGGGCTGGGTGAGGCCGCCCTGGTAAGGCGGGGTGGCCAGCGCCTCGGGTGGTCCCGCCGGTCCGGCGATGTGGAAGGCGACGGCGTTGAGCGCGCCGGCGAGAGCGTAGCCCAGACAGGCGGCCAGCAACGCCCGAAGAATATGGCGAAACTCACGGTGGATGAGGCGCTCGACGATGGTGACGCAGACCAACAAAATGACGGCCAGGTTGGCCACCCCGGAGGCCAGGGCCAGCAGCGATGCCGGCAGTAGCGTACGCAACGGCCCCGGGGGCGGGGTGTCGACCCCGTCTGCGGTCAGACGCACGAGCAGCAGCACCGCGGCGAGCGTCACACCCCCAGCCAACGCCAACAGTAAGTCCAGGGGCCGCCGCGTGGTCAGGCGTGTCCGCTGCCGGATCGCCGCCCCCAGGCTCATCCTTTCCGTGCTGGGTTCTCCTGGTGTCACGTTGTCCAGACTGCCCGATTCTCCGGACGTCTGTTGCATCCCCCGTGGCGTGTCCGCAGCGGCCGTGCCAGGGCGGCGCGGGGCGGGCTCAGTCACCGGTATCGTCTGAAGTGATGTGGATCTTCCCGCCGGTTCCGGCGCGTATGAGGTCGAGCGCCTCGGGAAAGCGCGCCAGCGGCAGGACGTGAGTGGGCAGTGGGGCGGCGTCGATGTCGCCCGGCCTCTGCGGTCGAAGCCACCGACGTCGCCTTGCGCCCCGGCTTGGTGTCGACTCTGGTCACCGACACCGCCGTGGTCAACCACCTGTTTAGGGCGGACTGCGCGGCCCCAGCGCCGCGCGAGGGCTCACAGGAAGCTCACGCCCTGGGCCAGCGGCAGCTCCGGCGAGTAGTTCACCGTGTTGGTGGCTCGACGCATGTAGGCCCGCCAGGCGTCCGAGCCCGACTCGCGCCCGCCGCCGGTGTGCTTCTCCCCGCCGAAAGCTCCCCCGATCTCGGCCCCCGAGGTGCCGATGTTGACGTTGACGATGCCGCAGTCGGCGCCCTCGGCGGCCATGAACTCCTCAGCCTCGCGCTGATCGCGCGTGAACACGCTGGCCGACAACCCTTGGGTGACCTCGTTGTTGCGAGCGATGGCCTCGGCATGGGTGCGGTAGGTCAGTGCGTGCAGGATCGGCGCGAACGTCTCCTCGCGCATCACCGCGGTCTGGTCGGGCATGCGCACCACGGCCGGCTGCACGTAGTAGGCGTCGGGGGCCTGCCGGTGCAACCGGCGCTGTCCGCCGGTGATCACCGTGCCGCCGTCGGCGCGGGCGCGCTCCAGGGCGCTGAGCATGGCCTCGTAGGCGCGGGCCCCGATGAGTGGCCCCACGAGCGTGGCCGCGTCGAAGGGGTCACCGATAGACAGTTCGGCGTAGGCCTCGGTGATGCCGGCGAGGAGGTCATCGGCGACGCTCTCGTGGACGATGAGGCGGCGCAGTGTCGTGCACCGCTGTCCGGCCGTTCCGGCAGCGGCGAAGACGACGGCGCGCGTAGCCAGATCCAGATCCGCCGAGGGGGTGACGACCGCGGCGTTGTTGCCGCCCAACTCAAGGATGCAGCGGCCGAAGCGCGCCGCGACCCGTGGCCCCACCCGCTGGCCCATAGCCACCGAGCCGGTGGCGCTGACCAGGGCGATGCGAGGGTCGTCCACCAGTTGCTCCCCGACCTCGCGCCCTCCGAGGAGCAACTGGTGGACATCGGCGGGCGCACCCACCTCGGCCACGGCCCGAGCGAGGAGCGCCGCGCATGCCAGCGACGTCAGCGGTGTGGTCTCGGAGGGCTTCCACACCACCGGATCGCCGCAGACCAGCGCGATAGCGGTGTTCCACGACCACACCGCCACGGGAAAGTTGAACGCGGAGATGACTCCCACTACGCCAAGGGGGTGCCACGTCTCCATCAGCCGGTGCCCGGGCCGCTCGGTGGCCATAGTGCGGCCATAGAGCTGGCGGGAGAGCCCGACGGCGAAGTCGCATATGTCGATCATCTCTTGGACCTCGCCCTGCGCCTCGGAGCTGATCTTGCCCACCTCGGCGGTGACGACAGTGGCCAGGTCGCTCTTGTGCTCGCGCAGGAGGTCGCCCCAGCGCCGCACCAGGGCGCCCCGCTGGGGCGCCGGGGTCGAGCGCCAGACGCCGAAAGCGTCGTAAGCCCTGGCTATGGCCATAGTGATCTCGGTATCGGTGGCCGGAGTCACGGGGAAAAGGCGTTCACCGGTGATGGGCGTCCACGATCCCCACGTGGCCTCGGCATCGGCGGCGAGGTCGACCCCGCAGCTTCGCAGGCTCTTGGACACGCGTTCGCGGATCTGGGCGGTGGTCGACAGTTCGGTGGGAGTCATGGCCACGTTCTCCTCTCCTCGTTGAGAGGTCCACGGTTCATTGACGTTCTCCCCTTCCTAACGGGAGAAGATTCCCCCTCGCGGGGTGGGTTTCCTGCTTCGTCGCCGAGCGCGCAAGGGTGGCCTCGCGCCGTCTGACACCGGCTCCACCGGCGTCTCCCGCGTGGCGGGCGGTGACTCGACCAGCCGCACCGATGTTCGTGGCCGCGTTGATGTCACGGTCGTGGCGGGTGCGTCAGGCCGGGCACACCCAGTGGCGGGTGGCCGAGGAGAGTTCGGCGCGGGTGCCCTCCCTTGAGGTCGATTCCCACCTCGCTAGCCGGTCTCGGGTGCCGACTCGGAGGTCTGCTTTCCCCGGTCAGCGCCGCAGCGGTCTGGGCGTAGGGAGCTGCTGGCCGCGCCGGTGCCAGGCGGTGTGCCGCGCAGCCAGTGTCTTGTTCCACATCAGGCGCCCGCATCCGAACGTAGAGCCCGACTGGACCGCCTGTGCGGAGTCCGAGTAGACCCGAACCTTGTACGCCGAACGCAGGTACGGACCTTCACCCGAGGAACCACCGTGTGTGAGCCGCCACCCGGGTTCCTCCCTGGCCTGAAGGCCGGGGCACCCTCCCGGGGAAGCGGTGAAGCTGTCCTTCCCGCTGTCGGCACCGGATACGCATCCCTAGGCGCCCCAGAACAGGCCACGCCCACGCTGGGCATATCCCCCACACAGGCGACGACTTAGGGTAAGAATATCATCACTCTACGGAGTGAATGGGTGGGTTCTGACATGCTCCCCCATCACTGCCCAGATGTCCCGTGTTCCGTGTCTTACGCACGATTGAAGGCCACTGCTGTGTTCAGCTCCACCACCGGGCACCGCCTCTTGGGCACAGGCGCCACCGCGACCGCGCTGACCTGCCTAGCCGCGTGCGCTTACCTGCCCAACTTCGAAGATCTACAGCCCAACCCCCCCGATACTCAGACCGAGCTGGTGAGCCTAGCACCTGAGCAGGTGCGCGGCGTGGAGACCCGCGAGCTCGTCATCGAACACGAGGGGGTGCGCACAGCCGCCCGCTACCCGCTGATCCCGACCGCGGCCCCCTTGACGATGGAAATCCGCACGCTGATGGCGGAGCGGGAAACCCAACTCATCACTAGCGGCACCGGCGGTGAGCTCGAACAGGAAGCCACCCTGCTGGCCGTCTCCGACGCCGTCGTGGGGGCGCGCATCGTGGCCCGCGGCGGCACCGCCGGGACCACCACGGCAACGACACGCTGGTACGACACCGCCAGCGCCACGGTCCGCCCCTGGCGGGCGCTGCTGCGCAACGAGGCCGCCATCACTGCCCTGGGCGCCCGGGTCGCACGCCAACTGCGCGACGACTACGGGGTTAGCGCCGAGGAGCTACCCGAGGATCTGCGCGAGGCAGCCACTGTGATGGCCTCCCCCTCCAACGACTCCTTCGCCCCGCCCGCTGCCGCCGAGAAGCAGCAACGCGCGTCCTCTCTGCACGACATCGGCTTCGACACCGCCGGCAACGTGGTGATCCGATTCAGCCCCGGCCAGGCCGGCACCGGTTCCGTGCCTGTCGATCAGATCACGGTGGAACGCGCGACCTCCGACAAACTCCTCTCCGAGCTGGGGCGCCAGGCCCGCGAGGCCGCCATGAACGGCAGCGGCACCGCTGACTTGAGCACCGACACGGTGGCCGCGGCAGGGCCGGCGATGGCCACTCTCGACTGTGACCGTGTCCCCTGTGTGGCGCTGACCTTCGACGACGGTCCTGGCCCCCACACCCAACGACTGCTGGACCACCTGGCCGAGCACTCGGTCGACGCCACCTTCTATGTGCTGGGTCAACTCGTCGACGGCAACGGCGAGACCCTACGCCGGGCGGTGCGGGAGGGCCACGAGATCGGGAACCACAGTTGGCAGCACGACGACCTCACCACCCTGTCACCAGAACAGGTCAGAAACGACCTGGAACGGACCTCCGCGGCCATCGAGCGGGCTGTGGGTGCACCGCCGCGCACCATGCGCCCTCCCTACGGCGCCTACGACGCCACCTCCAGCGCCAACACCGCTCTTCCGATGATCATCTGGGATGTCGACACCCGTGATTGGCAGACGCGCAGCACCGCCGAGACCGTCGAGATCGCGACATCGCAGACGTCACCGGGAAGCGTCGTGCTGATGCACGACATCCACGCCCCCACCGTCGCCGCGGTGCCCGAGATCATCACGAGGCTGCGCGGGCAGGGCTACCACTTCGTCACCGTGTCCGGGCTGTTCAGTGAGACCGGCCTCAAGCCCGGCGCCGCCTACAAACGCCGCACCTAGCGGCGCTGCCCCAGCTCATGGCGGGGTCCGCTGGCCTCCCCCGCCAGGACGGGGATACTTTGTCGTCTCAACGGTGCCGTGCGGCCGTGCCCGTTCCCGAAGCCACGCAGGAGAGGTCCCAAAGCAGGCGAGCGTTGATGGCGCCCCGCCGATGTTTGTTCGCTATTGGGTGCGTCGCGTTAGTTGTCGCTGTTGACGTACTCTTGAGTACTTTAAACTTCATCTCGCCTTTACGATGTAGATTCTTTTCTTACGGCCAGAGGGAGACGACCGAAGATGTCCGACACGACGAGAAGAGTCGAGCTGTGCTTCGCCGACTCAGACGTGCCCGACGACACGATCACCAACCTCTCGGCGCTGCGCCGCGACGGTCAGTACGTGTGGACCGCCGGTGACGAGAGCGCCACGATCGAGCGCCTGGCCGGGGAGTTCGACAGCTCTGGGCAGCCGGTGCGCTTCGCCCGACACCAGGGGTTCAACCTGGCCGACTACGTCGCGCTGCCCGAGGGCGGCCACGCCGAAGCCGACATCGAGGGGTTGGCGCGCAGCGGAGCCTGGCTGTGGGCGATCGGGTCGCACAGTCTCAAACGCAAGCGGATCAAAGACAAACACTCCCCCAAGAAGGCACGGCGCAGGCTGGCCACCGTCGTGCGCGAAGAGAACCGCTTCACTCTGGTACGCCTGCCGATCACTACCGGGGCTGACGGTGCTCCGGAGCCGCGGGTGAGCGTCGAGGAGGATGGCGAGGTCCGTACCGCGGCGTTTTTCGGCCGCCCCGGTGAGACTATTACCGATCTGCTGGCCGACGATCCGCACCTGGCTGCCTTCCTTGCGCTGCCGGGCAAGGACAACGGGGTCGACATCGAGGGGATCGCGGCCCATGGCGAGCGGATCTACCTGGGACTGCGTGGCCCCGTGTTGCGCGGGTGGGCGGTGCTCATCGAACTGCTGCCCGAGACCGACCCCGACGACCCGCACCGGCTGCACCTGGCCGAGCTCGCCCCCGGGCAGCGTTACCTTACGCACTTTCTGGATCTGGGAGGCCTGGGGATACGTGATATATGCCCTGACGGTGACGACCTTTTGCTCCTCGTGGGTCCGAGCATGGACCTTGACGGGCCGGTGCGGGTGCTGCGCTGGCCCAAGGCGGCCGTTCGGGAGGGAGCCGAGGTCGTGGGGGCCGATGACCTGTCCCACGTGGCCGAGCTGAGCTTCGGTGTGGGGACCGACCACGCCGAAGGGATCGTGGTTTATCCCCCGGGGGCGGGCGAGACGGCCCAGCGTCTGCTCGTCGTCTACGACAGCCCGGCCCCGGACCGGCTGACCAAGACAGGCGTGCAGGCCGATTTGGTGACAGTGGGAGACCAACCGCGATAGGACGGCACTGGACGAGGGAGCTGCGGCACGGCCAAACCCCTCACATAAACCGACTGGTCGGTACTGTAATGTCGGCGGCAACGACGTCGGACCGTGCCGAGGAGACAGCGATGAGCATGACCGTCAAAGCCGCCGTACTGCCGGAGACGGGAAGCACCCCCCGCATCGCGGAGATCACCCTTCCCGAGCCTGGCCCAGGCCAGGTCCGGGTGCGCCTCGACGCCGCGGGGGTGTGCCACTCCGATCTGTCGCTGGCCGCGGGGAAGCTGGCCCAGCCGGTGCCCGCTGTCCTCGGTCACGAGGGGGTGGGGCGGGTAGTGGCGACCGGTCCCGGGGTCGACAAGGTCACCGTCGGCACGCAGGTCGTGTTCAACTGGGCTCCCGCCTGCCGGGAGTGCTGGTTTTGCGAGCACGGCGAGCCCTACCTGTGCACGCGCGCGCTTGAGCCTTCCCAGCGTGGTTACGCCACGCTGACTGAGGATGGGTCCACCGTCTTCCCCTCGTTGGGCACGGGGGCCTTCGCCGAAGAGACGATTGTGGGCGCCAACGCCGTGGTTCCCCTGCCTGAGGGGCTCGAAGCCCATACCGCCGCGCTGTTGGGTTGTGCCTTGCTGACCGGGGTGGGCGCGGTACGTAACTCCGCACAGGTCGGCACGGGCGAATCGGTGGCAGTCCTCGGCCTTGGCGGGGTGGGGTTGGCGACGTTGCAGGGGGCCCGGCTGGCCGGCGCAGCGCCGATCATCGCCGTCGACATCGCCGCGGAGAAGGAGGCGCTGGCGCGCCGCCTGGGGGCCACACACTTCCTGACGGCCTCTGACAACCTGAGCAAGGAGATCCGCAGACTCACCGAAGGGCGGGGCGTCGACCACGCTTTCGAGGTGGTGGGGTCGGCGAAGACCATCCGCCAGTCGTGGTCAATGACCCGCCGCGGGGGGACAACGACTGTCGTGGGCGCCGGGGCCGGCGATGACATGGTGACGCTGAGCGCGCTGGAGATCTTCCACATGGCGCGCACGCTGCGAGGGTGTATGTACGGTTCATGCGACCCCGACCGCGACATCCCCATGCTCGCCCAGCATGTGCGTACAGGGGCGGTCGATCTGGATGCCCTGGTCACGCACGAGATCGCTCTCGACGAGGTACCTGCGGCCTTCGAGCGGATGCGTGAGGGGCAGGGCGTTCGGTCCCTCATCCGCTTTACCTGATCTCGACGCAGCGGGTGTGGCGGTGTGGCGCTGTCGTCAGCCGCAGGAGGCGACGACAGCGCCACACGCCCGCTGCGCCTCACCGATCTGTGGCCCCGATGGGGCCGGTGAGCGGTTGTGGGCGGGGGCTAACGGCGAGACCCCAGGGTGCCGGGACCATTACCGAGGGCGCGACCGGTGTGGGCCAACGCGGCCTCCACGATGGGGTAGATGTCGAAGGTGCGTTCCAAGCGCAAGGCGTTGAGCGTTCGGGCCGCCTGGGCGGAGGGTTCGGCCAGCACCATGTGCCTGCGGCGTTCGGTGAGCAGCCGGTAGGCCGACATGAGGGCGCGGACAGCGCTGGCGTCGAAGAACTGGACACGGGAGAGGTCGACGACGACGCAGGTGCACCCGGGTGTTGCGGCTGCCCGGAGCAGGGTTAAGCGCATATCCTCGGCGTTGACGAGGTCGATTTCCCCTCGTACGGCTACGACCACGGCCTGCTCGCACGGAAAGTACTCCGATTCGGCCATGACGCGCCTCCATCACTCGATTCCTCGGCCCTACGCTCCCCCCGTAGGAGGCATGGTAGCGATACGACACGGATTCTATGGGGTCATCGCCGAAAATCCTCGGATCCGACAGCGGAATCCGGCTAGTTACACTAATCGGACTATTCTCACATAACACCAAATGACACCTTTATGACAACTTGTCCGAAATAGTACAGTTATAAGCTGAAAGCGGAAGCACGCTGTAGTGGCACGCGCAGGAGCTCTCAGGCGAGAGAGCCTTCTTTCCTCCTACATTGGAAGGTGCTGCCCTTAAGACAGGGCTCTCCCTACGTGTAGAGGTGGATGGTGTCGGTTCTCCAGCCTGGCATGAAGCGCATCAAACTGGTCGTCCCCGACGACCCGGCCTTCGACGCCGTACGCGACCTCAACGATACGTTCGCCGAAGTGGCTGACCCTCGCGGCAAGTACCGGTTCAAACGTGGCGAGACGTCGGTGGATTTCGAGGCCACCGGACAGACCGCTGACGACGATACGCGGATCGAGATCTTCCAAGCGCGTTCGGTGACCCCGTAGCTGCCCGCGGGGTCTCCCCTGGGTGTCCTCACTGGCGCCGGTGAGGACACCCAGGGGTCTTCCCCCGCCGAGCCGCGCTGCGGCCTCTCGGGTGCTCACGCGGTTCACCGGCACAGCCAAGACCCGTGCCCCAGCGCTGAGGGCCGGCCCACCGTCCGGGCCGCGAAAAGCAGGCACCAGTAGCTCTACCATCGCTGTGCCCCACCACCTCCACTGCCCCAACGGGGCCGCTGGCGGCTCAGGTGCGGGGCGGGGCCACCGGGGCCGCACGCCGGCCGCGCAGCGCCCACCACGCTCGTTCGGCCGTTGTGGCCGCCATTGCCGCCACCGGTGTGGTGACCCCGATCCGCACCTCCGTGGCCAGCGAGCTTGTTCCGTCGAGGAACCGCAGCACCTGACGTGTGGCGTTGCGCTGGAACAGCCGCGTGAAAAAGTCGGCCCCCTCGATACGGCCAGCCGTCAACGCACGCAGCAGCACGCCATCCATCGCGAGGTGACGCTGCCGGTGGGGGATGGGCGGGACGGGAACAGCAGAGCCGGCGGCCAAAGCACGCGCCACAGCGGCCGTCTGGCGCTGGATGCCGGCGAAGGTGTAGCCGGTGGCGGGTCTGGTCGCTCCGCCACCGGCGCCGATACGAAAAACCCGACGCCCGACACGGGTGGGGAACCGGGCATCGGTCATGGGGATCACCCCCTGCTCCACGCCGGTGATCTCCACCCCCTCGATCCCCAGCACATCGCGGGTGTAGTGCCCTAAGGCGGCCTCGTATCCGGCGTCGTCGAGGACCTCACGGGTGAACTCGGTGTACTCCACCAAAGCGGCCCGTGCGTCGAAGGGAAGCACGTAGCCAAAGCTCACGCCACTACGCGGCTGGGGGGTGCGGAAGTCCATCAGCGTCGGCGTGCTCGGATCGAAGGCGTCGGCGGCGGTGCGGAGGAACCACCCCCGAAAGTGCTGGAGCACGGTGGCGGCCTCGGGCGCGCCGGGCACCGCACCCGGCGGCCGGGAGTCGTAGACCCAGTGGGCGGTGAAGGCACATTGGCCACCGGCGGGGTCGCGGGCGCGGACCACAGCGCGATCAACGCCGTCCTCGATCTCGGTGACAGTGGCGGTGACCTGCTCGACCTCCCCTTCCAGGCGCGACCGTACGAAATCGGCGTGGTCGGTCGAGCGGAGCATCTTGTAGACGAGCGGGGCGATGGCGCTGTCGTGGTGGGCGCCGTCGGCGCCGATGAGCGACAGCCGCCGCCAACGCGCGCCAAGGGCGGTGTCCCACTCGCCGCTTTCGGGTTCCCAGAAGCACCAGGTGCGGGCGGGCGGGCGCTCCGGCCCCTCGGGCGGCTCCAGCAACAGCACGCGCACGCGCCCGCCGCTGGGGGTGCGCACCGCGGTCAGCCGATAGGCCAGCGACAGTCCGGCGGCTCCAGCTCCGACAATCGCCACGTCCGTTTCATGCACTCCCCCAGCCTGCCAATCTCTGTGCGCTGGGGCGAGTACTGACGATGCCTGCGCAACGGGCCGCTGGGCGGCGCTGTCGGGGCGGAGGGAGCGCGGAGCCGACAGGTCCACGCTCGGTGTGTGCAAGGCCACGCCCCAGGGGCGGCGGTGATGGCCGGATGTGGCCCCGCCGCCGGGGCCCTCCTCGCGGGGCGAGGGCGCCATGGAGGCACTGGTGAGCTCGGGGGCTGAGGCCGAATCCGGTTCCCTCGTGCTGTCAACCGACGGTTTTGTCGTTACTCGTGGGGCGTGCTGCACTAGGGATTCCCGACGGGAAGGAAAGAGGCCATGGGGTGGAGAGTGGCCGGCGGGTGGGACCGGCGCCGGGCGGGGAAGCTCCTGGATCAGGGCGCGACCGCCAGATCCTCCGACGACCTCGCGACAGCGGTGACCCGTTACCAAGAGGCGGCCAGCATCGTCCGCAAACTGGCCCAGGCACAGCCGCGCGAGCGCGACCATCCCCAGCAGTTGGGCAGCACTCTCTACACACTCGGCCAGGTGTTGCTGGAGGCCGGCTCGCCTCGAAAAGCGGTTTCGGCGTTGGAGGAAGCAGAACGCTCCTACCGGGCGTGGGCGGCGTTGACGCCCGATAGCGAGGAGCTGTTGGCCTCCCGCCTCGCCGACGTCCAGCTCCGGCGGGCACGGGCCCACAGCTTTGCCGGCTACCTGGCCTCGGCTCTGGTGGATGCGCAGCGGTCGGTGATGTCCTACATGGACCGTTTCACGGGAGCGGCTGAGGACCCGCTCGCGCTGGATGTGGCCAGAGTTTTGGCCCACAACGCGGTTATCTCGGCCACCTGCGGCGACCCCGACGTGGCAGTGGCTTCAGCCGAAGAGGCGCTGCGTATCTACCTGCGGGAGGCGGCCCGCATCAACGGGGATCTATCGCTGCGGGCGCTGCACACGACGACCTTCACCGCAGCCGCTCATGTCGCCGAGGTGGTGCACACGGCTCATGGCCGCCCGGAATCGGCCAAGAGCGCAGCCGAGTTCACCGCGCAACTGCCGCCGCCGGCTTCGCCGCCGCCCAGCGTCGAACAGATCCGACAGTCCCCCACCTTGCGGGAGGCGCTGGAGCAGGCCGGCGATACCCACCTGCGTGACAGGCTGGTGGCGCCGGCCACCGACGGCACCATCCTCACCTCGGTGCACCGCTGCGATCCTCAGGTAGCGCCAACTATGGCCACGGGACTGGCTGAGCTGGCCGAACAGATCGTCGACACGGCGCCGCGCGCGGGACTGCGCCTGGGGCTGGAGGCAAACACCCTCTACGCGACCGCCGCACAGCTCCACGCGTCGCAGCAGCGACACCAGTTGGCGGAGTTCGGCCCGCCGTGGGCCCGGATGCTGCTGCGCTGCTCGCAAGCGAGCGAGGCCAGCGGATCGCGCGCGTTGGCGCTCGACCTGGCCGGTTGGATGGCGGCCACGGTGAACGGTTTGGGACCGAACACGTTCCTGCCCAGCGTACGGCCGCTGGCCCGCGACTGCATGGAGTGGCACGCGACGCTGTTGGCCGAAAGCGGCGACACTGCGGGGGCCGACCGGGCAGCGCACAGTGCCAGCCTCTTCGACGGCGCCGAGGACCCCTTGGCTTAGCGAGGCGTTGGTGCTGTCGCCGGGCCGTGTCGGCGATCACGGCTGCGTCGCGGGCTTCGGATTCGGCCTCGCCGAGGGCCTGCGAGGGCCAGGCTGGTTGCGTGCAGGAGGCCAGTCCGGGATGTGGCGCGACTCAGCTCCCCATGCTGTGGTATGACCGCCTCACCTGGGATTTGACACCACAGCGGCTGCCGCGGCAGGGCCGGGCGGCGACCGTGGAGTGGGCCAGCCCCAGGCTGGAGCAGGGGATCGACATCGACCAACCGAGGGAGCACCGTGGGCCGTCCTGGACGAGATCGGCTGGCTGCCTGGCTGCCCGCGCCGCCAGGCTCGGCGGTGGCCAGCGAACCGGCGCCGCGGGTGGCGGTGATCGGCGGGGGCATCGCCGGGGTGACCGCCGCCACCGCACTAGCCGAGCGCGGCGTCGACACCGTGCTTCTAGAGCGCGAAGCCGCCCTGGGCGGGCGCCTGGCGGGCTGGCCCACCACGCTGAACGACGGCACTCCGGTCACTATGAGCCGCGGCTTCCACGCTTTTTTCCGGCAGTACTACAACCTGCGGGCGCTGCTGCGCCGAGCCTTTCCCGCCCTGGAAGCGCTCACGGCGCTGGCGGACTACCCGCTGGTGCACCGCGACGGCCTGGCGGACGGATTCACCGGCCTGCCCTTGGCGCCGCCGTGGAACGCGGCCGTACTCGCCGCGAGAAGCCCGAGCTTTCCCACGCGGGAACTGGCCGACGTCAACGTGGTGGCGGCGTTGCAGTTACTCGACGTGGCGGTGCCCGACGTCTACCGGCGGCTCGACCGTGTCGACGCTGCGGAGTTCCTGGAGCGGGTGCGGTTCCCGGCGAGCGCTCGCCATCTGGCCTTCGAGGTGTTCTCCCGGAGCTTCTTCGCCGACCCGCGGCACCTGTCGGCGGCGGAGTTGGCCACGATGTTTCACATCTACTTCCTGGGCTCCAGCGAAGGGCTCGTCTTCGATGTGCCCACCGCGCCGTTTCCCCAAGCGCTGTGGCACCCCCTGGGCGCGTACATGAGGGGGCTGGGCGCACAGCTACGCACGGCGACGCCGGTGCACGCGATCGCGCCGGGTGCACGGCGGCGCTTCACCGTGGAGTGCGCCGACGGCGGTGAGGATGTCGACGCGGTGGTCGTGGCCACCGACCCGCAAGGGCTGCGCGAGCTGGCGGCAGCCTCGCCAAAGCTGGCCACGCCAGCGTGGCGCGCCAAGGCGGACGCGCTGCGGTGCGCGCCACCGTTTCTGGTGTCGCGGCTATGGCTGGACCGGCCGGTCGCAGCGCGGCGGCCGGCCTTTCTGGCAACGGCGGGCTATCCGACGTTGGACAACATCAGCGTGCTGGAGCGCTACGAGGACGAGGCAGGGGCGTGGGCGCGGCGTAGCGGCGGCTCGGTGGTGGAGCTGCACGCCTACGCGCTCCCGGGAAGCTGTCGGGCGCGGGTGGAGCACGAGCGGCTGCTGGCTCAGCTCCGGGAGGTCTACCCCGAGACCGCGCAGGCGCGCGTACTCGATGAGCGCTACGAGATGCGCGCGGACTGTCCCTTGTTCCCGCCCGGCTCCTTCGACGAACGGTTGACGGTGACCACCCCCGATCCGGCGGTGGTGGTGGCCGGCGACCACGTGCGGGTCGATCTGCCCGTGGCGTTGATGGAACGCGCGGCCACCAGTGGCTTCCTCGCGGCCAACGCGCTACTGGCGGGGTTTGGCGTGGCCGGGCACGAGCTGTGGAGCGTGCCCAATCGGGGGCGGGTCGCGGCGGCGCGGGGCTTGGCGCGACTGCTGGCGCCGTGAGCCCAGGTGTCGGCGGCGGCTCAGCCGGGCCAGCGTCCCGAGGCGCGCAGGGTGTAGCGCCGTTCGGCATAGGCGAGGTCGTCGCGCCATAGCCGGCGGGCGGCCAGGCGCATCAGTGGCCGTACGGCGCGTGCGGCGCGCCGGGCGACGGCGAAGCCGGGGCGGTCGGAGGCGGCGATACTGGCTTCGATGACGGCGGTGCGGGGCACGCCGTGGGTGTCGACGCCGAGGGGGGTGGCGTGGGTCTCAACCACGCTGCCCACCCCTTCGCCCTCGGTGATGCGCATGACGACAGTGCGGGGCTCGGGACAGGTGAACACGGCGCGCACCGGCACGCCGAACCGTCCGGCGACCTTGAAAGCCACCTCGACGTCGAATCGGTCGCTCTCGGCGGTGGGGGCGGGCTCGTGGGGGGTCGTGGTGACGCGTAGCCCGACGAACGAGTAGGGGTGGAACCACGAGCCGTGCCAGGGGTCGAGCCGGTTGGCGACGACATCCTCGGGCTCGCAGCGTCCGGCCATGCTCTCGACCGCGGTGATGGCGCGCGCGGGATCGGGGCGTTGCGCCAGCACGGGGGCGGGCAGTGGCTCTTCACCTCCGGCGTCGTCCAAGCGCACCCAGGCCAGGGCGCCATCGTCGTGGGTGGGGTAGGGCTGCCAGCCGGCGAACCCGGCAGGCCCTAGGGCGAGACCGTGCCAGCGGCACACCACCCGCCCCTCGGCAACGGCGCCGCGGCACAGCGGAGCGCCCAGGTGGGGGCAGGCCCCAGGGCCGGCGTGGAGAGCGCCGTCGGGGGTTCGCCAGGCCACCACCTCGGTGCCGGCGACCACGCGACCGAACGGGCGCTCGGAGCAGATCTCGTCGGCGGCAGCGAGAACATACCAGTTCCCCGAAGGGCGGGCGAGGGCGCGTTTCAGGGCCGCGGCGATGACGGCGGGCGAGGCGTCGCGCCACGTCGGCTCCTGGCTCGACCACGAGGTGGTGGGTATCCGCCGCAGCGGCAGGCGCCGGGGGGCGATGTCGTGAGGTGGCACGGTGGTCATCCTTTTCGCATGGTCGATCCTGGCGGGCGGTAGTCGAGCTCGGCCGTGGCGGCGGAGGGCCGTGGCCTAGCTCGGCGCTGAAGTCCAGCGTGTGGAGACGCGCGCCGCCACGGCGCGGCCCAGGGCGGGCAGCGCGACGCGCAGCCTGCGCCGGGTGGGCACCGCGTGGCGGCAGCGCCATACGTCATAGTCGGCTCGCTCGATCTCGTCGAGGATGCCCTGATAGAGGGTGTAGGCGGTGGCGACGCAGGGGCGGGAGACCGGCGAGAGCATCGCGATCCCGGGGCGGGCTTGAGCGTAGATGTCGCGGGTGAGGGCCACCAGGTCGGCGAGCGCGGCGCGTACGTGCGGGTGGTTGCGGCCCTGCCGGCGACATTGCAGCAGCAAGGCGCGGTCGACGCCGTGGGTGGCCAGGATGTCCTGGGGCAGGTAGACGCGGCCACGGTCGAGGTCTTCGGCCACGTCGCGCAGGAAGTTCGTGAGTTGGAACGCCTCCCCCAGGGCGGCGGCGTGGGGTGCCGCCCGCTCGCGTGGGGTGACCGTGCCGAGCACGGGCAGCACTTGCAGCCCGATGACGGCGGCTGAGCCGTACATGTAGCGGCGTAGCTCGTTCAGGGTGGCGTAGCTGGTGTGGGTGAGGTCCATGCGCATGGCGGCCATGAATGCCGAGAAGTACGCGGAGTCGATGTGGTAGCGGGCGGCGGTGTCGGCGACGGCGCGGATCACCGGGCGCGGGGGCCGACCGGCGGGAGGTGGGGGGTCGCCGGCGAGAGCGCTGCGCAGTTCGGCGTCGAGAGCGGCGAGGACGGTGGCCGGGGACCGGCCGGCGGCGCCGTTTTCGTCGACGACGTCATCGACCCAGCGGGCGAAACCGTAGAGGGCGTGGATCGCGGGCCGGCGCCAGGGCGGCAAGATCCGGGTGGCCAGGTAGTAGGTGCGCCCATAGCGGGCGTGCAGCGCGCGGCAGTGCTGGTAGGCCGCGCGCAGTTCGGGAGTGTCGATGCCGGCCAGGTCCAGTTCGGTTCGCATCAGTGGCTCCCGGAGATCACGGTGGGGCGGCGCGCGGTGCGGGAGGCTCCCGTGACACGGGCAGCGGCGAGTTTGCCGGAGATGACGACGGTGGGCAGGCCGACCCCGGGGGTCGTCCCGCACCCGGCGAGGACGGCGTTGCGCAGGCCAGCGACCATGTTGCGGGGGCGGAAGGGGCCGGTTTGGGCGAACGTGTGGGCGGTGGCGAAGGGGGTACCGAAGGCGTGGCCCTGCCGAGACCAGTCGGCGGGGGTGACGAGGTGCTCGGTGAGGATGGCGTTGGCGAAGCCGGCCAGCCCACGCTGTTGCAGCGTCTGGATGAGCTCGTCGCGGTAGCGTGGCGCGGTCTGGCGCCAGTCGATAGGGGCCGCGCGCAGGTTGGGGCAGGGAGCCAGGACGTAGTGGAGATGGGCCCCGTCGGGCGCCAGCGCAGGGTCGGTGGCGGTGGGCCGGGAGATGAGCAGCGAGGGGTCGCTCATGACGCGGCCTTGGTTGATGATCTCGTCAAAGGTGGCGTGCCAGGCGTGGCCGAAGGAGATCGTGTGGTGGCTCAGCTCAGGCCAGGTTCGACTGGTTCCGGCGTGCAGCACCACTGCTGAGGGGGAGAAACGCAGCGGCACCGGCCGCAGCGGTGCGCGGCCCAGCAGCCGGTAGGCCATAGGCAGGTCCATGGTGAGGATGACGGCGTCGCAGGGGATGCGTTCGCCCTCGGCGGTGAGTACGGCGGTGATGCGGTCGCTGCGGCGTTCCAGGCGGGAGACGGTGCTGCCGTAGCGCAGCCGCGCGCCGGCGTCGGCGGCGGCGCCGGCCAGGGCTGTGCCCAGCGCTCGCATACCGCCGCGGGGAAAGTAGACCCCGGCGACGGTGTCCATGTAGGCGATGACCGCGTAGGCGGCGAGGGCCCGTTGGGGGGAGACGCCGGCGTAGAGCGACTGGAAGCTGAAGATGCGTTGGAGGCGCTCGTCGGAGAGGAAACCGGCGATGGTGGGCGCCAGACGGCCGAAGCCGCCAAGTGCGGCGAGCCGGGCCAGTTCGGGCGAGATCAGGGTGAGTGGGGAGTCGAAGTTGACGTCGATGAAGCGTCGCAGTTGGGCCTGGTAGAGCCGGCGCAGCCAGGCGCGCAGCCGCAGATAGCCGTTGGCGTCGCGGTCGCCGGCGACGCGGCGCACCTCCTCGACCATGGCGGTGGGGTCGGTATGGACGTCGATGGTGGAACCGTCCGCGAAGGCGGCGCGGTAGGCGGGGTGCAGCGGAACGAGGTCGAGCCGGTCGGCGAGGGACTCGCCCACCGACGCGAAGGTCTCGTCGAGGAGCTCGGGCATGGTCAGCACCGTGGGCCCGGTGTCGATGTGGAAGCCGTCGAGGTCCAAGCGGCCCGCGCGGCCCCCGGGGTGATCGTCGCGTTCGACGATGGTGACCTGACGGCCGGCGCCGAGCAGGTGGAGGGCTGCCGACAGCCCAGCCAACCCAGCCCCCACGACGACGATGTGATCGGCTGGGGCGGGAACGGTTCGCACACATCCTCCCAAGTGCGGTTGGGCGCGGTGAGGGGCCGAACGGAGTGGCCGGCGACGGGCAAAGGCAGCGGGGCTGGTGGCTGGCGGTGCGCACAGTACGGCCATGGCGCCGTAGTGCCGGTGGGCTGTGGACGTCTCTTCGGGATGTGGCCGGGGACGGTCCTGACACTGGCTAAGCATGCCCGATCGAGGGAGAAGGGACCATGTTCGGCGCGCGGCATGTCCGGTTGTTGTCGGAGACGGGATAAGCGGCGCGGTTAGCAACAGGGAGATTACGGTACGAAGTGGTTTATTCCACACCATGTTTCCCACGGGGGTGGGGCGCCTCGATCCCTCTCCCTGTCCGCAGCGTCTCCGGACAATCCCGCGATGTCGACTGACCGGCACAAATGTGACTGTTCGCCGGCAAGGGCAGTCGGTGCACAGCGAGATAGCGCGCTTCACGATGCCTCGATAGGCAATTTTAAGCTCTTGAACGCTTTTGTGCCTTTAGTTAGTATTCCGGGAAAATCGAAGGTGAACCTCTAAAGGAGCCCGATGTCCTCAACCCGAGAAGCGCCGGACATACTTTCCGCCGAGTTCGCAGAAGATCCTTACCCCGCCTACCGAATCATGCGGGACGAATTTCCACTCCTCTGGCATGAGCCAACCCAGAGTTACATCGTTTCGCGCTACGAGGATGTGCATACGGCCTTCCGCAATCCGGTCTTCACTACCGAAAACTACGAATGGCAACTGGAGCCGGTCCATGGCCGGACCATCGTGCAAATGAGCGGGCGCGAGCACGCCACCCACCGGGCACTGGTGGCGCCGGCCTTCCGGGGCGACGAGTTGCAAGAGAAGTTTCTGCCGGTCATCGAGCGCAACGCGCGCGAACTGATCGAGCGGTTCCAAGGGGCGGGCCAGGCCGATCTGGTCGCAGACTTCGCAACCAGATTTCCTATCAACGTGATCGTCGACATGCTGGGGTTGAGCAAGGACGATCACGACAAGTTCCATGACTGGTACACCGCGATCATCGGGTTCTTGGGCAACCTCAGCCAAGACCCCGACGTGGCCGCTGCGGGACTGCGCACCCGCGAGGAGCTGGCCGACTATCTGATCCCGATCATCCGCGAGCGCCGCGAGAACCTGGGCGACGATCTGCTGTCGACGCTGTGCTCCGCCGAGATCGACGGAACCCAGATGAGCGACGAGGAAATCAAGGCGTTTTGCAGCCTGCTGCTGGCGGCCGGCGGCGAGACGACGGACAAGGCGATGGCGAGCCTGTTCACCAACCTGCTCACCCACCCTGAGCAGATGGCTGCTGTGCGGGAGGACCGCAGCCTGATTTCCGCGGCGTTCGTGGAGACGTTGCGCTACTCGCCCCCGGTGCACATGATCATGCGGCAACCCGCTGAGGACGTGGAGCTCAGCGGCGGGGTGGTTCCGGCGGGGTCGACCCTCACCTGCCTCATCGGTGCCGCCAATCGGGATGACCGAAAGTATGCCGAGCCCGACCGCTTTAACATCTTCCGCGAGGATGTGCTGATCGATCGGGCGTTCTCGGCTGCTGCCAACCACCTCGCCTTCTCCCTCGGTCGCCACTTCTGCGTTGGAGCGCTGCTGTCCAAGGCCGAGGTGGAGGTGGGGACGAACCAACTGTTGGATGCCCTACCGAACCTAGAACTGGCCGAGGGCTTCGTCCCCGCCGAGCAGGGGGTCTTCACCCGTGGCCCCGCCGAACTGCCGGTACGCTTCACCACGAACTGAGCCAAGGTGAACACTGTGGGGTCCCGCGCCACAGCGCGGGACCCCCGCCGGGGCCGTGGGGAGGCGAGAGCGATGAGGCAACCTCAGCAGTGCTGCCGGTCGGGAACACACCGGCCGACTATAAGCCACGCACACCTTCCCACATTCGCGGAGACATCACCTTTTTTCACCCCCTCCAAAACAATTATTAACAAACAGCCACCCCCTCATAGATACATTTTCTCGCGCAATTCTTACTCTTTACTAAATGAGGGAAGATCACCTCATGATCAGCGGCCACACCGACGTGCGACCGCCGGAGAAATCAAAAATTATCCAGCGCGATGAGGTCGGCGCCGCCACGCATGGCCAAAGCACCACCACGTCGGGACCACGACGGCAGGACCTCCGGCAACCAGCCACACCACGAGGGCACGACCAGGGCTTATGTGGTCTCTGCCGCAGTGCTACCGCTCGACGAAGCAGCACTGCGCGGTGAGCACCACCGCAGCCACGGAGACGGATTTTTGCCGCACCTAACTCCACCAAGGCAAGCGGGGAACATAATCTAGAATCAGCATTATGACCAGCCGGTCCTACGGACAGTTCTGTGGACTCGCGCGCGCCCTCGAACTCGTGGGAGAACGCTGGACCCTACTCGTTATCCGTGACCTGGCAGTAGGCCCCAAACGCTTCACCGACCTGCGCCACGGCCTGCCGCGAATCCCCACCAGCGTCCTCTCGGCACGACTCAAGGAACTCGAACACAGCGGGATCGTGCAGCGCCGAGTACGGCCCCGACCGGCCTCGGCGGTGGTCTACGAACTCACCGGCTATGGAGACGAACTGGAGGACATTGTGCTCACCCTTGGCCGGTGGGACGCACGTTCGCCGAGCGAGCCACGCCCCCGAGGAAATCGTCACCCCCGACTCGACGAGCACGGCCCTGCGCATGGCCTTTCGCTCCGAGGCGGCACGCGGGGTGCACCTGGGCTACGAGCTCCACGTCGACGGCAGTGTCATCCACACCCGCGTCGACAACGCGCGATTGGCTACCGGCCGGGGTCGACTCGCCGATGCCGATCTGCACATCGAGGCCGGCCCGCGGCTACACGCGCTGCTCTCCGGGGAACTGCGCCCCGGCGAGGCGGTCGACAACGGTGAGGGCACCCTGGTCGGAAACCGGGAGCTGCTCGCACGTTTCGTCGAGATCTTCACCGTGCGCCCCCGCTGACCTCAGCTCCGTCGCCCCCTCGCGGGGGCAGCCGACAGGCGCCGGCGCCTAGGGCGGTGGTTCACCGCTCGTCAGGCGCGTTGCCGGGCTTCCACTTGATGCCACAGCCCAAGCTGGGGGTGTGGGGCTCAGGCACCGGCTCACCCGCCAGCACCGCCTCAAGAGCGGCCTGCATACTCGCGCCGTCGACGGGGTGGTCGTTGCCGGGCCGAGCGGCGTCGAACTCGCCCCGGTAGGCCAACCGGCGTTGCCCGTCGTAGAGGAAGAAGTCCGGCGTGCAGGCGGCGCGGTAGGCCCGGGCGACCTCCTGGCTCTCGTCGACCAGGTAGGGGAAGGTGAAACCGGCGCGCTCGGCCTGCTCGGCCAGATGCGTGGCAGCATCATCGGGGTGGGTGCTGACGTCGTTACTGCAAATGCCCACGGTTGCCACGCCCCGCTGTTGGTAGCGCGAGGTGAGCGCACCGATACCGTGCTCGATCCTGCGCACGTAGGGACAGTGGTTGGACAGGAAGATCACCAGCAACGCCGAAGCGTCGGCGAAGTCGTGCAGCGCCACCGTCTTGCCCTCGACTGAGGGCAGCGCGAAGTCGGGAGCGGGCGTACCAAGCGCGACCATGAACGAACCAACTGCCATAGTGGCAGTATCGCATACGCGCGCGTGGCCGTGCCGCTGCTACCCACCGCCGGCCCCGCACACTATCGAGTTCACGAAGCGATCGAGGTAGGAGCCGACGAGCCCCGTCACGGTCCCCAGCCGTTGGAGAAACAGCACCTAGATCGTTGATGGGGAATGGTTGTTGCTGGTCAGTGGTCGTAGGCGGTCAGGGAGCGTTTGACGGGGGCGTCGATGAGCCAGTTGTGCCAGATCGCGGCGTTGAGGGCGCAGATGCGCTGGC
>NZ_BAABDD010000041.1:0-34349 GCF_039539445.1 Salinactinospora qingdaonensis | reverse complement strand
TTGAGTTCTCAAGAAACAACCGCCCAACCCCCACAAGCCAAAAACCAGCTCTTCAAGGAAGACGGCGTCCCATCAATCTATATTTTAAACAACCCCCACACTACCAAAACCCTCACACAACACCAAATCAGTGCCCTGCGGAAAGCGGGTTCTGAGTAGGGACTTCCTTCATTTTACCTTTGTCGGCCTGGTGGTTATTCCACCCGACTTCCAAAAGCTTCACTGGATTCCCAAGCCAATGAAAACGCTTTGGCAAGGTCTCCACCTGAAGGACACGCCCGGCGTACCGGCCGCTTTGCCCAAGGAGTCCGGACCCGGCCAGCCGCCTCTTGCGAGGCGTTCGGTTCCCGGTGTCCGTGCCCTTCCAGTCTACAAGATCGAAGTCAATGCTTCGTCCTGCTTTTACCGGAAGGCCGCCGTCGCGTTGCGAGCTGATGGGCCCGTTCCCGCGGCGGCCCAAGAAACACTACCCGACGCCCGGCGTAACGCAAATCAGACGCGAAGGGGCGTGTTGCCGTCACGAGCAAGGCCACGACCTGCGCGACCTGCGCCCTCGCTGTCCACTGGAGAAAAACCCACCGACGGACCACTTTGCGTGCTTGTTACGCCACGATTTGCTGTGCATTGCTGTGCATTACGGGCATCGCTGGACAACCTAAAAGCGTGCCGGCGGTCGTTTCCCAAGGGCCCCTCTTGTCCTCGGCGGGCCCGCCGAGGACAAGAGGGGCGGGACAGGCGCGTGGCTTCAGAGCAGCACGCGCAGTCCCGCTGCGAGATCACGAAAGGCCGCACCGCGGTGGCTGATCGCGTTCTTCTCCTCAGCAGTCAACTGCGCGGTCGTACGCTCCTCGCCTTCGGGAACGAAGATCGGATCGTAGCCGAAGCCGTTCTCTCCCCGGCGTTCGGTGATGAGTCGCCCGCGCAGAATCCCCTCGACGACGTGCTCCCGTCCGTCGGGCAGCGCCGCGGCAGCGACACAGACGAACTCCGCTCCGCGACGCTCGGCCGGAGTGTCGGCAAGCTGGTCAAGAACGAGTTGCAGGTTGGCGTCGTCCTTGTCGGGGGATTCATCGCCGAAATGTCCCGACCAGCGCGCGGAGAGCACTCCGGGCATGCCGTTGAGCGCGTCGACACGCAACCCGGAGTCGTCGGCGATGGCCGGCAGCCCGGTGTAGCGTGCGACGGCGTGCGCTTTGAGCAGGGCGTTCCCGGCGAACGTTGGCTCGGTCTCGGCGACTTCTGGAGCGTCGGGGTAGGCGTCGAGACCAATGACCTCGACATCACCTGCACCGGCTTCAGCAAGGACGGCCCGAACCTCGGGCACCTTCTTGGTGTTGCGTGTGGCGAGGACGACGGTGGGGGGTTCAGTCATCCCGACAGCGCCTTCTTCTGCATCGCGGCGAGGTCGGTGCAACCGCCAACGGCGAGGTCGAGGAGTCGATCGAGGGCGGCGCGATCGAACGGCTCGCTCTCGGCCGTTCCCTGCACCTCGACGAAAGCGCCCTCTCCAGTGACCACGACGTTCATGTCGGTCTGGGCCACCGAGTCCTCAAGGTAGTTGAGGTCCAACCGCGGCTGCCCCTGGATGATGCCAACGCTGATCGCGGACACGGAGCCGGTGAGCGGGTTGTTCTTGAGCTTGCGCTGGCGCCGCAGCCACTTCATGGCATCGACGAGGGCGACGTAGGCGCCCGTGATGGCGGCAGTGCGGGTGCCTCCGTCAGCTTGGAGAACGTCACAGTCCAACGTGATGGTGTTCTCGCCCATCGCCTTGAAATCGATGACGGCGCGCAGGGAGCGGCCGACGAGTCGGGAGATTTCGTGAGTCCGTCCGCCGATCTTTCCTTTGACGGACTCCCGCGCGCCACGGGTGTCGGTAGAGCGGGGCAGCATCGCGTATTCGGCGGTGACCCACCCTTCGCCGGTGCCTCGGCGCCATCGGGGGACGCCTTCCTCGACGCTGGCGGCGCAGAGCACGCGCGTATCGCCGAATTCGATAAGAGCGGAGCCTTCGGCGTGCCGTAGCCAATTGCGGGTGATGGTTACGGGCCGAAGCTGGTCGGGAGCGCGTCCGTCGGGTCGAGCCATGCCGATGAGCTTATCCGCCCATGACAGGGCGCGATGACACAGTGGGAGTTACGGCCGGATCAGGCCATGTCCGTGGGGTCGAGGGTGCCATTGCCGTTGCCAGGGATGGAACGATAGGGGCAGGCGGTCGCCTCACCGGCAGTGCTGCCCACGGCTGATCGATCCCCCATGACTGTCAAGAGAGCCCAAGGCATGACGCTCGATCCGACATCCAGACGGCCGGTGGCGTGGGTCATCGTTGCAGGTGCCGCGATGACGTCCGTCGTCGCCGGCTGCACGCTGGACGCCCCTTCCGCTGAGATCCCCCAGAGCCCCCAGGAGTCGGCTTCGGCCTCGGCTGCCTCGTCCCCTTCACCGACGCGGCGTGCGTCCGAGGTAGACACGTGGCCGGTCCCCACCCCCAGCGTGACCGAAAGCACGGCTGAAGCGGCGGTGGAGCCGCTACCGCTGCCGTCCTCCTGCGCGTCGGCAGGGGCGACGGAGCACGTGCGACGGTTGACCGCTAGGCTCGCCGAACCCGAGTTCGAGGAAGTGCGCACGGAGTCACGGTTGGAGTGCTCGTGGGCAGGGGTGAGCCAGAGCGAGTGGAGCGAGGTCGTCATGGTGACCTACGCGCCCGAGTCCAGCCTCGTGGCCTACCCCGGGCACGTGCCGAGTTCGGCGGTCTCCGACCCGGACTTCTTCCTGACCCCCGATGTGGCCGCTCTCCAGGGGGTGGCGGAGTGGCGCACCGGCGGCATGTTCCCAGGCGTAACGATCCACATGCCGGGGATGCGGGTGGCGATCGCGAGCAACGCCACCGAGATCGACGACGACGAACTGCTACGGGTGACTGTGGCTGCCGCGCGTGAGGTGGTGGAGCCGCGGGAGGAGGCGAGCACCGCCTCTACCGAGCCGTCTCCCAGCGGCTCGGCCAGCACGGCGACGGTGTCGTCTCAGCCCTGAATCGCGATTGTGGGCCACCTACCGGGGTGGCTCGGCGGGAGCGGCTACCCGCCGGTGGGTCCGGTGACCTCGTAGACAGCCCCGGGGCGGGCGAGGTCGATGGGTCCCGCGTAGGTGGTACGCGCCTCGGCGAGCGTGCGATCGTCGTCGTTCCAGGGGACCAGATGGGTGAGGACGAGTCTGCGCGCGTTGGCGCGACGCGCGTGCTCGCCGGCTTCACTGCCGGTGAGGTGGATGTCTTTGGGGTTCTCCTGGTGGTCGTGGAAGGAGGACTCGCACAGGAACAGGTCAGCGTCTCGGGCTAGGCGCACGATCTCGTCACAGGAGCCGGTGTCGCCCGAGTAGGCGAAGGTCGCACCGTTGTGTTCGAGTCGGATACCGAAGGCGGTGACGGGGTGGTTGACGTGGTCGAGTTCGGCGGTGAACACTCCGATGCGCTGCGTTCCCGGCGCGATCTCGCGAAAGTCGAACGTCGTGCGCATGCCGGGGTCGGTGGGTAGGCCGTAGGCCTGGGCCATCCGGTCGGCCACACCGGGAGGGCCGTAGACGGGGATGGGCGGTTTGGGACCTGTGACCGCGTACGTGCGCGCGACCCAATAGGAGCACAGGTCCAGACAGTGATCGGCGTGCAGGTGGCTGAGGTAGATGGCATCGATGTCGTACATGTCGGCGTAGCGCTGTAGCGCGCCGAGCGCGCCGTTTCCCAGATCCAGCAGCATCCGGAAGCCGTCCGCTTCCAGCAGATAGCACGATGCTGGGCTGTCAGGGCCGGGAAAGCTGCCCGAGGAGCCGATGATGGTGAGTCGCACGTCGCTGAACCTTTTCGGTGAGGTGCCTCCGCGAAAGACCCGCTCGCTGTCACAGGAGAGTATGTTCCCCTACGCGGGAATCCCGTGTTACGGGTCTACCCCAATGGCGGTCTTACTGGTGCCAAATGTGCTTCGCGTCTCAGGCGGTGTGAATCACATGTGACCTGATAACAGGAGGCACCTCACCCGATTTACCCAGCTTGACTGGGTTTTTCAGCGGCCGATGCGCGCGAGCTGACGGCTCTGTGCGACGAGGCGTCCCTTGGTATCCCACAAATCGACCGTCTCATCGAACCAACCATCGGCGACGGTGTCGGAGCGGGCGTGGAAGGCGAGCGGCCCGGCCTCGGGAACAGCGCGCATGTGCCAGGTGAGTTCCACGGTGGGAGCCCAATTCCACGGCAGCAGTGCGGAGACCACAGGAGGCAGGGCGTCGATGGCCAACGGGAGGAACAGGGTGGGGTCCTCGGGATCGCCGCCGTCGAGTTCGCTGAGCCTGACGTGGCCACGCAGGTCGGGGGACTTCTCTGTGCCGGGGTCGCCGAGGAGTTCGTAGGTGGCGGGACTGTAGTACTGGTCGACCCGCTCGAGGAAGTCGGCGTTCTCGGCTTGCCGCTCGCGCGGGTCGAGCCGGTGGCACTGTTCGATGGGTGGGATCTCGACCGGTTCGGATTGGTAGACGGGGGTGGCAGCGGCGTCGAACTCGGCTATGGCAATGAGTCCGGAGACGAGGGGCTTGTCGTTTTGGTAGAGCGTGACCTGGACCGTGGTGATGGTCCGGCCCGCCTTGAGCACGGTGGCGGCCACCTCAGCGGGGCCGCCGGCGCCGGGGCGCAGGAAGTGGTAGGAGGACGACACGGCGAGCGCGTGGGGGCGTTCGGCCTCAAGCAGGGCCGCGCGTTGAAGGACGGCCATGAGGTAGCCGCCGTTGAGGGCGGCGCCGATGAGGTATCCCCCGTCGAGCTGTGCGGTGTAGTGCCCGGACCCCACCTTGGTGACGGTGGTGGCGGAATCGAATCGCGTCATAAGAGTCATTGAACCGGATTCGGTTCTTGAACTCGTACCCTGGTCCGAGTGAATGTGGTCACTGTCCACAGAGGTGGGGCGGTTATAACCGGCGTGAGGGGCGAGGAGAAGTGGTGAGCGTCGTCGACACGTCGCGGGAGCACGGCGCCCGAGGCTGTGTCCGGCTCCGCCGAAGGAGCGAGCGGAGCCGGAGGACGCACGAACTCCAAGGGTGGGGGGCGCGTTAGGCCCAGAGCTGCCCTTCGAGACGCTGTTCGGCTTCTTCCAGGGTGCCTTCGTAGGCACCGGTGGAGAGGTACTTCCAGCCCCCGTCGGCGATGACGAAAGCGATGTCGGCGCGTTCCCCGGCTTTGAGCGCCTTGCTGGCCGTCCCTAGTGCGGCGTGCAGGGCGCCTCCGGTGGAGATGCCGGCGAAAATCCCCTCCTCGCCCAGAAGTTGCCGGGTGCGCTTGAGCGCCGCGTCGGAGGGGACGGAGTAGCGCGTGGTGAGCACGCTCTCGTCGTACAGTTCGGGGATGAAGCCCTCGTCGAGGTTGCGTAGCCCGTAGACCAGTTCGCCGTAACGCGGTTCGGCTGCCACGATCTTGATGTCGGGCCGCTGTTCGCGCAGGTAGCGCCCGACCCCCATAAGAGTGCCGGTGGTGCCAAGGCCAGCGACGAAGTGGGTGATCTGCGGCAGGTCAGCCAACAGTTCGGGGCCGGTCGTCTCGTAGTGCGCCCGCACGTTGGCCGGGTTGCCGTACTGGTAGAGCATGACCCAGTCGGGGTTGTCCTCAGCCATACCTTTGGCCACACGGACAGCCTCGTTGGACCCCCCTTGAGCCGGGGAGTAGTGGATCTCGGCGCCCCACATCCGCAGCAACTGGGTGCGTTCGGCCGAGGTGTTCTCGGGCATGACACAGACCAGCCGGTAACCGCGCAGGCGGGCGACCATCGCCAGCGAGATACCGGTGTTGCCTGAGGTGGGTTCGAGGATCGTGGCGCCGGGGTAGAGCCGGCCCTCTTTCTCAGCCTGCTCGATCATGAAGAAGGCGGTGCGGTCTTTGATCGAGCCGGTGGGGTTGCGGTCCTCCAGCTTGGCCCACAGCCGCACCTCGGGAGAGGGCGACAGGGACGGCAGGCCGACGAGGGGCGTGTTGCCCAGGGAGTCCAGCAGGGAGTCGAAGCGCATGGCGGTTAAAGCGCGCCGCCGGCCACAGCCGGCAGTACGGTCACGTTGTCACCGTCGGCTACCTGGGCGTCGAGGCCACCGATGAAACGGACGTCCTCGTCGTTAAGGTAGACGTTGACGAACCGGCGCAACTGCCCGTTCTCGATGAGCCGCTCGGCGACGCCGGGATGGCGCGTGTCGAGGTCGGCGACGACCTCAGCAAGCGTGTTGCCGTTGCCTTCGACGGTCTTGGCACCGTCGGTGAGGTTGCGCAGGATCGTAGGGATGCGGACCTCGATGGCCATGAGCGTTTCTCCGTATGACGTCGGTGGTCGGAAAATAGGTCGAGTAGCTGCCACGCTAGTGCGCGACCGGATTGTGGGCTCCTCCGCCCGTCATCTCACCATGCTCAACAGGCGCGCCCGGGCGGTGATTCCGAGGCGGCTCAGCCGATGATGCTTACATCCTCTTCGGTGACCTCTCCGTCGACGATGCGGAAGGAGCGAAACTCCACGGTGTCGGGGTCGCGGGTGGAGGCCAACACGTAGTGGGCGTTGGGCTCGGAGGCGTAGGAGATGTCGGTGCGGGAGGGGTATGCCTCGGTGGCAGTGTGGGAGTGGTAGATGACTACAGGCTCTTCGTCTCGGTCATCCATCTCCCGCCACACTTTGAGTTGTTCCATGGAGTCAAAGCGGTAGAAGGTCGGCGAACGCTCCGCGTTGATCATCTCGATGAACCGCACCGGGGTGTCGGAACCGATAGGACCTGCGACCACACCGCACGCCTCGTCGGGGTGGTCACGGCGAGCGTGGGCGACGATCTGGTCGTAAATCGAGCGATCGATCCTCAGCATGATCCCCAGAGTAGCCGAGAATCTTTTCCTACCCACCCACTAGGTAGGACTTTGTGTGAGACGTGCGCAGCCCAGATCCCATCCCACCGGCAGCCGAGGGAGGGAACGTGGAGCCGGCTTTTCGCCCCACGTTCGCCTCCGCGTTGCCTTGTCGCCTTGCTTGACCGGCGACACGCGGGCCGGCCCCTAATCGGAGAGGGCTTCGACGAGGCTGTGCTGTAGCTCGCCGAGCCAGTCGTAGACGTGCAGCGCTGCCATGCTGGTCTCGGCGAGTTCGTCGTCCTGACCGGTTAGGCCGGAGGCCGAGAGCTGTCCCTTGAGGTAGGCGTTGTAGGTGTCTTCCTCCAGGCCCAGCCGCGTTCCCAGCGTCAGCCGCGCGTCGTTGAGGGCCTTGAGCCAGGCGTGGGCCTCGCCGGTGTCGAGAGCGACGGTGCCTCCCTGCTCGGGAACGGCGTCCAGCATGGCCTGAGCGTTTTCGCGTTTGTGGCGGCGCAGATCGTCCTCGGTATAGCGGCGGAAGTCGCCCACGGCCGGATCGTCGTCGCTGTAGCCGTTGGGGAACAGCCGCGCCAGCACAGGGTCGTCGGGGCGCTCGCTGTTCTCGCCGATGCCGACGAAGGCGGCCAGCTCGTCTTGGGGCGGTGGCGGCTGCACCAACTCCAAGATGAGCTGGCCCATCGATCGCAGGACGGCGGCTTCGTCAGCCTCCAAGTCGATGGTGACCCCGCCCTGGGCGGCCCTATGGAATCCGGTGGTCATTGTCGTTTCCGCTCGTCGTCCTGCTTCCTCGGCCTGTCGCACATGACTGGTGTCCGCTAGGTGTCCTGCTGCAATGTTGCCCAGAGGCCGTACTCGTGCAGGGTCGAGACGTGGCGTTCCATCTCCTCGCGACTGCCACGGGAGACCACAGCCTTACCTTTGTAGTGGACATCGAGCATGAGCTGATGGGCTTTGCGTTTGGAGTAGCCGAAAACCGTCTGGAAGACGTAGGTCACATAGGACATGAGATTGACGGGATCATTCCAGACAATCGTCAGCCACGGCTGACCGGGGCGCACGTCCTCTTCGATTTCCGGCCGCTCCAACTCGACCGGTACCGACATGACCATCACCTTCTCTGTCCGTTCAACCCACTGTGTCCCGGCGCCACGCAGATGGGCCCCTGATTGATCATTGTTCCATCCATGGCCGAGCGTGCCATGCGCGATGGGTGCGACAGCGCCGATTCTGTTATCAACACACACAAACTAGTCTGGGGATACATGACGGGCCGCTGGAGCAGCGCACTACTCACTGATCGGTACGAACTGACGATGGTGCAGGGAGCCCTGCGCAGTGGGGCCGCTCACCGCCGAACGGTGTTTGAGATGTTCGCCCGGCGCCTGCCGGAGACACGGCGCTACGGGGTGGTCGCCGGCACTGAACGGTTCCTTGCGGCGCTGGAGAACTTCCGCTTCGACTCCGAGACACTGGACTACCTCTCGCGCGCTGACGTGGTGGACGATGCGACCTTGAGTTGGCTCGCCGACTTCCGCTTCTCCGGCAATATCTGGGGCTATGGGGAGGGGGAATGCTACTTTCCCGGTTCTCCGATCCTCGTGGTCGAGGGCAGCTTCGCTGAGGCGTGCATCCTGGAGACACTGGCGCTGTCGATCTTCAACCACGACTCAGCCGTCGCCTCGGCGGCCTCACGTATGGTGACCGCGGCCGGTGGCCGGCCCCTGATCGAGATGGGTGGGCGCCGCACCCACGAGGAGTCGGCGGTGGCGGCGGCGCGGGCCGCCTACCTCACTGGCTTCGCCACCACCTCCAACCTGGAGGCGGGACGGCGCTACGAGATCCCCACCGCCGGCACCAGCGCTCACTCGTTCACGCTGCTGCACGACAGCGAGCGGCACGCTTTCCAGACCCAGCTCGACGCGCTGGGCCATGGCACGACCCTGCTCATCGACACCTACGACGTCACCCGCGGCGTCGCTACCGGGATCGAGCTGGCCGGCGTGGATCTGGGTGGGGTGCGGATCGACTCCGGGGACCTCGGTGTGCTGGCCTCCCAGGTGCGGCGCCAGCTCGACGAAAAAGGAGCGAAGAATACCCGCGTGATCGTGACCGGCGACCTGGACGAGTACGCCATCCAGGCGCTGGCGGTGGCTCCCGTCGACGCCTACGGCGTGGGCACCGCCCTCGTCACGGGCTCGGGGGTCCCGACGGCGTCGCTGGTGTACAAACTGGTGGCGCGCGCCCACGGCGGCGGCGCCCACGATCCGCTGCTGCCGGTAGCCAAACGCTCGATCGGCAAGCCCAGTCGCGGGGGCCGCAAGTGGAGTACGCGCGGCCTCGACGACAGCGGGAAGGCTACGGCCGAGTACGTCTATGACTACAAGCCCAAATTCGGTCCTTTAGAGCGTCCACTGCTCCGGCACCTGGTAGCCGACGGGGAAATCGTCGGGCGCGAACCGCTGGGCGAGGCGCGGGAGCGCCACGTGAGGAGCGTGGCGGAACTGCCGGTGAGCGCGCAACGGATGTCGCGGGGGGAGCCGGCGATCCCCACCGTGTTCGAGCAGCGCGTCAACGCCTGACGCGCGGAAGGGATAACGACAACTATGACGACAGCACAGGAACAGCGGGCCCTGATCGTCGTCGATGTGCAAAATGACTTCTGCGAGGGCGGCAGTCTGGCCGTCAACGGCGGAGCCGGCGTGGCCGCGGCAGTGTCGGACTACATCGAACGGCGCGGGGGAGACTACGCCCACATCGTGGCCACCCGCGACCACCACATCGACCCGGGGTCGCACTTCTCCGACGAGCCCGACTTCGTGACTTCGTGGCCGGTGCACTGCGTCGCCGGCACAACGGGGGCCGAGTTCCACCCCAACCTCGACACCAGCGCCGTGGAGACCGAGTTCCGCAAGGGCCAATACAGCCACGGCTACAGCGGGTTCGAGGGCACGAGCAAGGATGACGAGGCGGCGATGGAGGACTGGCTGCGCCAGCGCGGCGTCACCGAGGTCGACGTGGTGGGGTTGGCCACCGACCACTGCGTGCGCGCCACCGCGCTGGACACACAGCGGGCCGGGTTCACCACCCGGGTGCTGCTGGACCTCACCGCCGGGGTGAGCCAGGACAGCGTGAGCAAGGCTGTGGCGGATCTGGAGTCGGCGGGGGTAACGCTGGAGGGAGAGCCGGTAGTGGCCTGACCTGTGGCCACGATGGACCGTCCCGGCGCCGGGGTGGCGGCTCCGCCACCCCGGTAGCCCTCGATTATCACCGCGGTGATAATTCGGCCGCGCGATATCTCGCGGGGCCCTAGTGGCATATCGAAAGCGCGGCACTAGCGTGTGATGAAGCTCATCTCGCGTTTTCGGCTCTGCCGGAGGTGGACCATTGCACGCTCAAACGCGGACGACACAATTCGACGACAATCCGTTAGCCAAGGTGCCGGCGGAAATCGCGGAGCAGCTTCGTCCCTATTTCGACGTGACGATCGACGAGATGGTCGCCAAGATCCAATCCAACGTCGCCGAATACGCCCGCCCCCGCAACTCCGACTACCTGCGGGTTACACGCACAGCGGTGGAGCAAGCCCTCGACGCTTTCATCAGCCGGATCGGCGATCCCCGCCCCGAGTACAGCGAACTGCACGAGAAGTTCCGCGAGATCGGGGCAGGTGAGGCCCACGAGGGACGCAGCCTGGACAATCTGCAAACCGCCATGCGGGTGGCCTCGGTGGTGGCCTGGCGACGGATCACCGCGATGGCGGAACCGGCCGCGCTCTCCCGGCACTACATCGAACTGTTGGCCGAAGGGGCGTTCCTGTTCCTCGAAGAGATCGCCGCGGCGGCGATGGAGGGCTACGGGCAGGCCCAGGCTAAGGCCGCCGGAGAGATGCGGCGCCGCCGTGGCCGGCTGATCAACCTGCTCCTGGAGAACGGCCCGCCCTCGATGGATGCGATCGCCGAAGTCGCGCGGGTGGCGCAGTGGCGCCCGCCCGCCACCATCGCGGCGGTGGTACTGGGTGGGCACTCCGAGGGCATCGCCACGCCTCGGTTGCCGGCGGACGTGTTGGCCGATTTCAACCGGCTCGATCCGTGCCTGATCGTGCCCGACCCCGATGGTCCGGGGCGCGTGGAGGCGCTGGCTCGGGCGCTGCGGGGCTGGGAAGCCGCCATGGGCCCCACGGTGGAGCTCACCGAAGCGACGGTGTCACTGGAGCGGGCCCGGGACACGCTTGCGCTGATCCGTGCGGGCATCATCACCGGTGAGGGCGTGACCCGCTGGAACGATCACCTGATGCCGCTGCTGTTGTTCACCGACGAAGCGCTGCTGGAGGCGATGGCTCAGGCGCGGTTGGCGCCACTGGAGCAGTTGCGTCCGGCGCTGCGCGACCGGATGGCGGAGACACTGCTGGCCTGGTTGCAGTCGGGCTACAACGCCAACGAGGTGGCGCTTCGACTGCACGTTCACCCCCAGACAGTGCGGTATCGGCTGCGCCGGCTGGAAGAGCTGTTCGGTGACCAACTGCGCGACCCGGACCACCGGTTTGAACTGGAGCTGGTGCTGCGCGTGCGCTCGTTGAAGGCCACGGCCGGCGGTGGCCGGGAGGCCGCGGGGCTTGAGCGCGCGAGGAGGTGAGCACCGCTGCACTGTTCGGCATCCGCTTACGCGATACCGATGGCCTCGCGGACCTGGGCGATGACGCGCCTGGAGCGCTGCCGAGCGCGTTCGGCTCCGGCGGCGAGGATGTCGTCCAGCTCTCTGCTGGCCATGAGTTCCTCATAGCGCTCGCGCTTGGGGGCGATCTCGGCGTTGATGACCTCGAACAGTTCGTTTTTGAGTTCTCCCCAGCCCATGCCGCCGGCCTCCAGTCGCTTGCGGGTCTGGGCGAGGCGGTCGGCGTCGGCGAACTGGGTGAGGAGCTGGAACGGCACGGAGGTGTCGGGCTCCTTGGGTTCCTCCACTGGCGTGCTGTCGGTGGGGATGCGGCGGATGAGCTTTTTGAGCTTGTTCTCGGGCAGGAACAGCGGAATGGTGTTGTCGTAGGACTTGCTCATCTTGCGGCCGTCGGTGCCGGGGAGCAGGCTGGCCTCCCCGGCGGGGTAGCTGCCCTGGGGGATGGGGAAGCTGTAGGAGTCGCCGTAGAGGTGGTTGAACGAGCCCGCGATGTCGGCGGTGTACTCGATGTGCTGGGCTTGGTCGCGCCCCACCGGTACGTAGTCGCTCTCCATGATGAGGATGTCGGCGGCCATGAGGACGGGGTAGTTGAACAGGCCCATGTTGATGCCGGCGTCGAGGTCGGCTATGCCGGCGGCCTCGTTGCGGTCGCGCGCCGCTTTGTAGGCGTGGGCGCGGTTCATCAGCCCCTTGGCAGTGACACTGGAGAGGATGGTGGCCAGCTCGAAGACCTCGGGGATGTGGGACTGGCGGTAGAGGATGGTGCGCTGGGGGTCGAGCCCGCAGGCGAGCCATGTAGCGGCGACCGAGCGGATGTTGTGGCGTAGCTCAGCCGGGTCCTTGACCGTGTTCAGGGAGTGGTAGTCGGCGAGGAAGTAGAGGGTGTCGTAGTCCTCGGTCGACTGAGCCGCGGCGAGCGCGGGTTTGATGGCCCCGATGTAGTTGCCGATGTGGGGCGTGCCCGAGGTCTGAATCCCCGTCAGGTAGGTCGTGGTCGCTGCCATGGCCCTAAGCCTATCGGTGTCGGGCGCCGCCCCTGAGCGCTGTGGTCGCGCCGCAGGGACGGACACCCTGTTACCACTGGGAAACCGCACCGGGCGGTGGTGTCAGGCTCGGAAGGCTTTCCACGCCTTGGCCATGCGATCTGCCTGTCCTTGGGTGAACTCCGACATGCAGGCGTCGTCGCTGTAGTTCATGAAGTTGTGGATGGGATCGTCGCCGGGTTGCAGGCAGGTGTCTTTGCCTGCGGGGCACCCGCTGGCGCCGTGGCGCTCGTAGGGGGTGTCGGAGACGTAGTCGCCCGGGGGGTGGCAGCCGTTTTGGAAGGTGTGGAACAGGCCGAGCCAGTGCCCCACCTCGTGGGTCGCGGTGTGGCCGAGGTCGTAGTTGGTCAGTGAACCGCCCGGGACGCTGCGGTAGTCGACGACGACGCCATCGTCGGTGGGCTGCTCGCTGTAGCTCTGCGGGAAGGTGGCGTAGCCGAGCAGGGCGCGGCCCAGGTTGGTGATGTAGAGGTTGAGGGTCTCCGCGCCCCCGTGGCGGAGTTGGGCTTTGATCGTGGTCTCGTTGGCCCGGAAGTCGTGGAACCAGGTGTCGTTGGCGGTGCGCGTGGTGCGGGTGAGGGAGAACCTGAAGTCGGTGTCGGTGCCGCCGGGGTAGCCGCCGGAGTACGCCTTGTTCATGGTGGCGATCTGGCGTTCGACGGTGTCGTCGCTGAGGTCTCCGGTCCCGTCGGCAGCGGAGATCACGTGCACAACTACGGGCACCGTCTGGGGTGAGCGCTCGGCGTCGGGAGCGTGGCTCTGGTGCAGCGTCGCCATTTGTAGTTGCGTGTCGAGGATGGCGGCCTCGGTTGCGGTGAGGGAGTTGGGGTCACCGCTGCCGCGGCCCAGCAACCGCGCCGCGCGCGGTCCCGCTGTCCCGGTGGGTAGACACGTGTCGTGGGAGGCGGTCGCCTGGCGCATCGTGGAGTCGGGGACGGCAGTGGTGGCCTCGCCCTCGGTGTTGTGCGGTGTGGCCGCAGCGACCATGCTGGCCAACGCGACTGCGCCGGCCACCACTGTCCCCCAGGCGCGCGTGCTTCGCAGCACACGTCCCTTCCGTTTACCCTTAACCATAAGTACATATAGTAGCTATATTTTAACTTACTGTAGTGGAGCGACACGTCCTCTCTACCTACCCCCACTTCGGGAGGGTCGTCACTGCCGGTTAGGGATGGTTATCTGTGTGTCCTCTGCCCGGGGGCGGGCGGGGCGAGCCCTGGCAACAGCGTGGGCGGAACCGGTGGAACGGCCGGTGCCCACGGTCAGCCGGCGCGGCGACGAGTCAGGCTGAGGCTCCGGGTGCGGAGACGGCCGTACCCAGGACGTGGAGCGGGCGGCGCACACCGGCTCTAGGCCTGGAGGCTCGGGTAGCCCTGGCGCAGCAGGCCGTAGGTGATGGCCTGTTGGAGAGCGATCCAGGACGCCTCGATGACGTTCTCGCCGACACCGACGGTGGTCCAATCGCTGTGGCCGTCGGTGAAGTCGATGAGCACGCGCGTTATGGCGGCGGTGCCTGAGGAGCCCTCAAGGATGCGGACCTTGTAGTCGGACAGGTGAACGTTGGCGAGCGCGGTGTAGACCCCTTCCATCGCCGAGCGCAGCGCGCGGTCGAGCGCGTTGACCGGACCGTTGCCCTCCGCTGAGGCGATGACCCGCTCTCCTTTGACGTGGAGCTTGACCGTGGCTTCGGAGAGGTGGCTGTTGTCGCTGTGGTGTTCGACTATGGCGCGCCAAGACTCCACGTCGAAGTAGCGCACGGGCTCTCCCAACTCCTCGCGCAGCAGCAGCTCCAGGGAGGCGTCGGCGGCCTCGAAGCTGTAGCCCGCCAACTCCAGGTCCTTGACTCGTTCGACCATGCGGCCCACCAGGTCACGGTCGTTGGACAGGTCGAAGCCCAGCTCCCGGGCCTTGAGCTCGATGGAGGCGCGGCCGGCCATGTCGGAGACAAGCATGCGCATGTCGTTGCCGACGAGGGCGGGATCGGTGTGCTGGTACAGGTCGGGGTCGATCTTGATGGCTGAGGCGTGCAGGCCGGCCTTGTGGGCAAACGCCGAGACGCCGACGTAGGGCTGATGGGTGCTGGGGGCGATGTTGACGATCTCGGCGATGGCTTGGGAGACGCGGGTCATTTCGCGTAGGCACCCCTCGGGCAGCACGTCCATGTCGCGCTTGAGTACCAGAGCCGGAACGACAGCGAACAGGTTGGCGTTGCCGACACGTTCGCCGTAGCCGTTGGCGGTGCACTGCACGTGGGTGGCGCCGGCGTTGACGGCGGCCAGGGTGTTGGCCACGGCGCATCCACTGTCGTCTTGGGCGTGCATCCCCAGCCGCGCCCCGGTGGCCTGGGCGACCTCGCCGACGATGCGGGTGATGTCGTCGGGCAGCATGCCGCCGTTGGTGTCGCACAGGACGACGACGTCGGCGCCGGCCTCGGCGGCGGCGCTGACCACGCGCGTGGCGTAGGCGGGGTTGTGCAGGTAGCCGTCGAAGAAGTGCTCGCAGTCGAGAAAGACGCGCTGGCCGCTGTCTCGTAGGTGGGCCACGGTGTCGGCGATCATGGCGATGTTCTCGTCGAGGGAGGTGCGCAGCGCCAGCTCGACGTGGCGGTCGTCGCTCTTGGCGACGAGGGTGACCACCGGCGCGCCGGAGTCGCGCAGCGCGGCCACCTGCGGGTCCTCGGCGGCTGCGACACCAGCGCGGCGGGTGGCGCCGAAGGCGGTGAGTTGGGCGTGGCGCAGGTCCAGTTCGGTGCGGGCCCGCTCGAAGAACTCCGTGTCTTTGGGGTTGGCGCCGGGCCAGCCACCCTCGATGAAGCCCACTCCGAATTCGTCGAGCAGCTTCGCGATCGCGAGTTTGTCGGTGACCCTGAGGTTGATGCCTTCACGTTGCGCCCCGTCGCGCAGCGTCGTATCGAAGACGTGGAAACTGTCGTCGGTCATGTGTGAACTCTCCAGAATCGGATGTGTCGGCTTCGGTGGCGCCACAGCCAGGCCAATAAAAAAGACCCCCCGTGGACACGAGAGGTCAGCGCGCCGGCAAGGCCCATTTTCAGCCGGCGCGCCTCACAATAATCGTCAGTTGAGACAGCACAGTCTTAGTGTGCCATACGTTGCGTGAGCGGTGGTGGGTGGCGTCGACGTCGACGCCACCTCGGTGGCGCGTCTGTGAACGTGCAAAAACGACGCGGGCGGGACGCCGATCGGGAGCCTCCCGCCCGAAACGTCGTGGCTGTGGCGCCGAGGCGGAGTCAGGGAGTCAGCTTGCGAACCCAGCCATGGCTGTCGGGGCGGGTGCCGTACTGTAGCGAGACGAGTTCTTCACGCAACCGCATGGTCACCGGCCCCGGGGTGCCGTCCCCGATGCGGAACTCACCGCCGGTGCCCTTGACCTCGCCCACCGGGGTGATGACCGCCGCCGTGCCGCAGGCGAACACTTCGGTGAGTTCCCCGCTCAGGGCGGCCTCGCGCCAGCGCTCGGTGGAGATACGGCCCTCCTCGGTGGGGATTCCCAGCTCGGGAGCGAGTTTGAGCAGGGAGTCGCGCGTGATGCCGGGAAGGAGCGTGCCGGTGAGCTCGGGGGTGAGGATGTGGGTCTGGGCTCCGGAACCGAAGACGAAGAACAGGTTCATCCCGCCCATCTCCTCGACCCACCGGTGCTCGGTGGCGTCGAGCCAGACGACCTGATCGCACCCCTTCTCGACGGCTTGGCGTTGGGCGACGAAGCTCGCCGCGTAGTTACCGGCGAACTTGGCGGCCCCCGTGCCGCCGGGTGCGGCGCGCGTGTAGTCCTCGCTGAGCCAGACCGACACCGGCTTGAGGCCGCCGGAGAAGTAGGCCCCCGAGGGTGAGGCGATGAGCAGGAACAGGTAGGTGCTGGAGGGGCGGTTGACGCCCAGCCCGATGTCGGTGGCGAACATGTAAGGCCGCAGGTAGAGGCTGTACTCCTCCCGCGTGGGCACCCACTCCTCGTCGTAGGCCAGCAGGGTCTCGATGGCGCCGAGGAACAGCTCTTCGGGGAGCTCGGGCATGGCTAGTCGGCGCGCGCTGGTGTTGAACCGGGCGGCGTTGGCCTCCGGACGGAAGGAGGCGACGGAGCCGTCGGGGTGGCGGTAGGCCTTGAGCCCTTCAAAGATCTCTTGGGCGTAGTGTAGGGCGGCCGTGGCAGGGTCCAGCGAGATCGGTGCGTAGGGCTCAAGGCGGGCGTCGTGCCAGCCCTTGTCCTCGCTGTAGCGAATCGTGACCATGTGGTCGGTGAACACGCTGCCGAACCCGGGGTTCTCCAGCAACTCCGCCCTGTCCTGCGGGGTCCTCCGGCTGGTCGAGGGCTGGATGTCGAACGTCAACCCGCTTGTGGTGGTGCTGTTGTTCATGGGTGAGGTCCTCTCGGGTACGTGGGTGGGCGACACGCTGCCCTCCCAAAATCCAGTGTGACGGAAATGACGCGCCTAGAGCCATAGCGCTGAAAAGTACCCGAGGTATCGGGACACAACAGCGGGCGCGCCGTAGGCGCGCCCGCTGCGACATCGTGTTCCGCGTGTGCCTCGACCGCGCCGGGGGCAGCAGGGCCGAGGGGGTGGCTCAGCCCTGCTCTGCTACTCGCTGGGCGATGTCGTCGCCGATCCGGGCGGTGGAGCGGTCGACCCCCTCCTTCGCCCGAGCCTGGAGATCATCGCCGACAGCACGCTCGATCCGTTCGGCGGCGTCGGCGTAGCCAAGGTGATCCAGCATGATCCCTGCCGACAGGATCGTGGCGGTCGGGTCGGCCTTGCCCTGGCCTGCGATGTCGGGGGCCGAACCGTGGACCGGCTCGAACATGCTGGGGAAGTCCTGTTCGGGGTTGACGTTGCCGCTGGCGGCCAAACCGATGCCGCCGGCGATGGCGGCGCCGAGGTCGGTGACGATGTCGCCGAAGAGGTTGTCGGTGACGACGACGTCAAAGCGCCCCGGCTGGGTGACGAAGAACATGGTGGCGGCGTCGACGTGGCAGTAGTCGACCGAGACCTGGGGGTACTCGGTGCCGACCTCGGCGACGACGCGCTGCCACAGCTCACCGGCGAAGGTCAAGACGTTGTCCTTGTGCACCAGGGTGAGCTTCTTGCGCGGGCGCTGGGCGGCCTTGGCGAAGGCGTAGCGCACGACACGCTCGACACCGAAACGGGTGTTGACGCTGTCCTGAGTGGCGATCTCAGCGGGCGTGCCTTTGCGCAGCACGCCGCCCATGCCGGCGTAGGGCCCTTCAGTGCCCTCGCGGACGACGAGCATGTCGACGTCGGCGGTGTCGACTCCGGCCAGTGGCGTGTTGACGCCGGGGTATAGCCGCACGGGACGCAGGTTGACGTAGTGCGAGAAGTTGAAGCGCAGCCGCAGCAGCAGGCCGCGCTCCAGGATGCCGCTGGGCACCGAGGGATCGCCCACAGCACCGAGGAAGATGGCGTCGTGTTCGCTGAGCTCGTGCTCGACGGAGTCGGGCAGCGTCTCGCCCGTGGCGTGCCAACGCTTGGCGCCGAGTTCGTACTCGCTGGGGGCGAAGGTGAGGCCGTCGGGCGCACCGGCGGCGGAGAGGACCTTCAGCCCTTCGGCGACGACTTCGGGGCCGATGCCGTCACCAGGGATGACGGCCAACTTCACGGTGCGAGCGGCCATAGGTGCCCACCCTCTACTTCGGTGCTGTGCGGTCGGTCTAGGCGTCGGTTGTCCTCATGGCGCCCTGCCGGGCGCCGGAGGTGCCCTCTCCCCACGGGCCCGAGCGTGGGCGACCTGGCGGGAGAGTTCAGGAGTAGGACAAGCCTAACGGCCCGAGGCGCCACCGTTGTCCCGGCGGTCCAGCGCGAGCTGGAGTGCCCGGGTGGCCTCGTCGGGGGCGTCGGATGTCGTGGGAGCGGGGTGCTCTGTGGTTTCGTACAAAACTGTCCTCCTGTGGGCCGGGCGGTACCGGGGCGAACTGAACGCGGATCGGGCGGAGAACGACGGCAAACGCTGCTGCGGCGAATAGGCCATGCCGCACCCGGCGTAACTGCCCGTAGCGCACCGGTTCGCGGCACAGGTCCCGCGCGAACTCAACTGGAACCGCTTGAGCAGGGCGGCTACCGCTACCCCGCAGATCAATGCGGGGCGGTTCGCCGCACAGAGAACCCGGTGAGGTAACCGAGTGTCGAACTCCTAGGTCCACAGAATATCGGACGGCCAACTATCTCGCCACGCCGGGTCGGAGGCTTTCGCGTCTGCTGCCGACACCATCGGCCGACAGCAGACGAAGAGCACAGCCGGCGGCACCCCACCGGGCTGGCGAGATCGCGCAGCGATCGAGGCACGAGAGCCAATGACATCCGCCTCCAATGTCCCCTACAGAAAAGCGGGAGTCTCAGAAAAGCGCTCGGGAGGGGACTGCGGAAGCCCCGGCAGCCGAAACGGCGGCGCCGGCCCCGCTGGATCGCGGGACCGGCGCCGCCGTGGTTGTTCTCGCTATGTGGCTGTAGAGGGAGGGAGTGGCTAGATCTTGTTTTTCGGACGGCTGGGTTGTGGGGGCTGTGAAGGTGTTCTTCGTCGGCTCGTGCCTCGATCGCTGCGCGATCTCGCCAGCCTGCGGGTGCTCACCCGCGTGTGCGCACCGCCCGCCTCGCCATCCTTCCCAACAACAGAACTAGTCCTCCAGGTCCACGCTGCGGGTGGTCTCAGCGCCGATCTCGGTGGAGATGCTGGAGAGGACGTCCTTGGGGATGGCGGAGTCGACGGTCAGGGTGATGAGCGCCTTGCCCCCCTCGACGTCGCGGCTCACCTGCATCCCGGCGATGTTGACCCCGGTCTCGCCCAGCAGCCGGCCGACGATGCCGACGATGCCGGGACGGTCATCGTAGGAGAAGAACGCCATGTGCTCGGTCGGCGTGATCTCCATGCTGTAGTTGTTGAGCTCGACGATCTTCTCGAACTGGCGCTCGGCGCCGGTGAGCGTGCCCGAGACCGAGACCCGCTGGCCGTTGGCCATGATGCCGTGCACGCGGATGAGGTTGCGCCATTCGGTGCTGTCCTCGCTGGTCACAAGGTTCACCTCGACGCCGCGCTCCTTGGCCAGCAGCGGAGCGTTGACGAAGGTGACGGCTTCCTCGACCACGTCGCCGAACACGCCCTTGAGCGCTGCCAGTTCCAGCACCTTGACGTCGTGGGCGGCGATCTCACCGCGGGCCTCGACGTCGATACGGCTGGCCACACCGCCGGCGATGGCGGTAAAGATCCGACCGAGCTTCTCGGTCAGCGGCAGAGCGGGCTTGACCTCCTCGGCGACGGCCCCGCCCTGAACGTTGACCGCGTCGGGGACGAACTCGCCCGACAGCGCGAGCTTGACCGAGCGCGCCACCTGCGTTCCGGCCTTCTCCTGGGCCTCGTGCGTACTGGCGCCCAGGTGAGGGGCGACGACGACGTTCTCGAACTCGAAGAGCGGGCTGTCGGTGCAGGGCTCCTTGGTGAAGACGTCGATGCCCGCGCCGGCGACCCGGCCCTCCTTGAGTGCGCGGTACAGGGCGTCCTCGTCGAGGATGCCGCCGCGAGCGGCGTTGATGATGCGCACGCTCGGCTTGACCTTGCTCAGCGCTTCGTCGCCGATCAGGCCAAGGGTGTCCTTGTTCTTGGGAAGGTGGATCGTGATGTAGTCGCTCTGGCGCAGCAACTCGTCGAGCGAGACCAGCTCAACGCCCATCTGGGCGGCGCGGGTCTGCTGGACGAAGGGGTCGTAGGCGAGGATGCGCATCCCGAACGAGGCGAGGCGCTGGGCGACCAGCACCCCGATCCGGCCGAGGCCGACGATCCCCACGACCTTGTCGTAAAGCTCGACACCGGTGTACTTGGAACGCTTCCACTCACCGTGCACCAGGGCGTTGTGGGCGGGGGCGGTGTTGCGCGAGCAGGCCAGCAGCAGGTTGATGGCCTGCTCGGCGGCACTGATGATGTTGGAGGTGGGTGCGTTCACGACGAGGACGCCGGCCTTGGTTGCGGCGTCGACATCGACGTTGTCCAGCCCCACACCCGCACGAGCGACGACCTTGAGGTTCGAGGCCGCCTCAAGCGCCTCGGCGTCGACCTGAGTCGCGCTCCGCACGATCAGGGCGTCGACGTCGGCGAGCGCCGGGATGAGCTGCGAGCGATCGGAGCCGTCGGTTTGGCGGACTTCGAAATCCTCCTCCAACAGCGCGAGACCAGCGGGAGAGAGCTTTTCCGCGACGAGAACGGCGGGCTTGGGCACAGCTAGATCCTTAGGTGGGTTGCGACGTGGCCGCCCTATGGACGGCTTATGACGAACTCCGCGCCTACCGGACGGGCGACACGGCCACCGGAAAGTCTAGTGCGACGGTTGGATTTCCCATCGGGGAGGGAGCGGCGAGCTGCATAGCACCCGCTCTGACCTGGTAAAACTATCCGCTTTTGGGGAGTGCTCCCCAGGTGGCTCTGGGGCGGCAGCCGCCGGCGCGCGGGGAACCCCCGCGGCGGGGACGCCGCGGCAGCCGGTGTGCGGGCGACGGGTGGGCCGCCCGCACACCGGCGAAGGCTAGGTTCTGTTTTTCAAGGGCGGCGAGAATCGGCAGTGGGCACCGTGGGTGAGCGTCCCCACAGGCTGCCGAGATCGCGCAGCGATCGAGGCACGAGCGGATAAAGAGCTCCCTACGCCCCCACACTCCAGCCGCCCGAACAACAGAACCTACCCCTTGAGCCAGCTCATCAGCGGGCGCAGCTCGGCACCCACCTTCTCGATCTGCTCTCCCTGCTCGGCCTCGCGACGCTTGAGAAAGTTCGGGCGGCCGGCGTCGAACTCGGCGACGAGCTCGCGGGCGTAGGTGCCGTCCTGGATCTCGCCGAGAATCCTGCGCATCTCCTGCTTGGTTTGCTCGGTGATCAGGCGGGGGCCACGGGTGTAGCCGCCGTACTCGGCGTTGTCGGAGACCGACCAGTACATCTTGGAGATGCCGCCCTCGTACATGAGGTCGACGATGAGCTTCATCTCGTGCAGGCACTCGAAGTAGGCCGACTCGGGCTGGTAGCCCGCCTCGACGAGGGTCTCGAAGCCGGCCTTGATCAGCTCGGAGACGCCGCCGCACAGCACGGCCTGCTCCCCGAACAGGTCGGTTTCGGTCTCTTCGGTGAAGGTGGTCCGCAGCGCGCCGGCACGGGTGCCGCCGATGCCCTTGGCATACGACAGCGCGAGGTCCCACGCGGAGCCGGAGTCGTCCTTTTCGACCGCGACCAGGCAGGGCACGCCGTGACCCACCTCGTACTGGCGGCGCACCAGGTGGCCGGGCCCCTTGGGGGCGACCATGGCGACGTCAACGCCCTCGGGGGGCTCGACCAGCCCGAAGCGGACACTGAAACCGTGGGCGAAGAAGAGCGCGTCGCCCGGTTGCAGGTTGGGGGCGATCTCGTTGCTGAAGAGATCGCGGTGGATGTGGTCGGGCACCAGGATCATGATGAGGTCGGCCTCACGGGCGGCCTCGGCCGGCGTCACGACGCGCAGACCGTTCTCCTCGGCCGTGGCACGGCTCTTGGAACCCTCGGCCAGGCCTACGCGCACGTCGACGCCGGAGTCACGCAACGACAGTGCGTGGGCGTGGCCCTGGCTGCCGTAACCGATCACGGCGACCTTACGCCCCTGGATCACCTTCAGGTCGGCGGCGTCGTCGTAGTACATCTGTGCTACCACTGCGGGTTGTCTCCTTGTTTGTTCTGTCGTCGTCGCGGCCACGGGGCTTCTGCCGTGCGGTGTCGCCCCGCCCGTTCGCCGCCGGGCCCCGGCGCGCGACGTGGGCAAGCTTCGCGGACCGCGCGTGTCAGGCGCCGCGTTCGACGGCGCGCAGGGAACGGTCGGTCATCGACCGCGGGCCGCGGCCCATCGCGACGACCCCGGATTTCACGAGCTCTTTGATCCCGAAAGGTTCGAGGTTGCGGATCAGCGCTTCGAGCTTATCGGGGTTGCCGGTGGCCTCCATGACGATCACGTCCGGGTGCACGTCGACGACGTTGGCCCGGAAGAGTTCGGCGATCTCCAGCACGTGACTGCGGTTGGCGCTGTCGGCCTTGACCTTGACCAGCAGCAGTTCCCTGCGCACGGAGGCGTCGGAGTCCATCTCGACGATCTTGATGACGTTGAGCAGCTTGTTGAGCTGTTTGGTCACCTGCTCCATCGGGTGGAGGTCGCAGTTGACCACGATCGTCATCCGGGAGAGTCCCTCGTACTCGGTGGGGCCCACGGCGAGGGAATGGATGTTGAAGCCACGGCGCGAGAACAGTCCCGAGGCGCGGGCCAGTATCCCCGGCGTGTCTTCCACAAGGACGGAAAGCGTGTGCTGACTCATTTCAAATCCGCCTGTGTACCTATTCCTCGTCGTCCCAGTCGGGCGCCATGTCGCGCGCGTACTGGATGTTGTCGTTGCTGACGCCCGGGCCGACCATCGGCCAGACCATGGCGTCGGGGTTGACCGCAAAGTCGATGACCACGGGGACGTCGTCGATGGCCATGGCCTTCTCGATCGTGGCGTCGACGTCCTCGACCCGCTCACACCGCAACCCCACACCACCGTATGACTCCGCGAGCTTGACGAGGTCGGGGATGCGCACTTTTTCGGTGCCGGCTTGGGGGAAGTTTTGCAGGTTGGTCTGGGAGTAGCGGCCCTCGTAGAACAGCGTCTGCCACTGGCGCACCATGCCCAGGTTGTCATTGTTGATGACGGCGATCTTGATCGGGATGTTCTCGATCGCCGCCGTGGCCAACTCTTGGTTGGTCATCTGGAAGCAGCCGTCACCGTCGATGGCCCACACCTGCTTGTCGGGGGCGCCGGCCTTGACTCCGAGTGCGGCCGGGACCGCGAAGCCCATGGTGCCGGCGCCGCCGGAGTTGACGAAGGCGCCGGTGTGCTCGTAGCCGATGAACTGGGCGGCCCACATCTGGTGCTGGCCGACGCCGGCGACGTAGCTGGCCTCGGGGCCGACAAGCTCGCCGATGCGCTTGATGACGTACTGCGGCGAGAGGCTGCCGTCCTCGGGGGCGTCGTAGCCCAGCGGGTAGATGGTGCGCAGCCGGTCGAGCTGGGTCCACCACGCCGTGTAGTCGCCTTGGCGGCCCGCGGACTGCTCGTTGCGCACGGCCACGATGAGGTCGGCGAGGACCTCGCGCGCGTCGCCCACGATGGGGACGTCGGCGTGGCGGTTCTTGGAGATCTCGGCCGGGTCGATGTCGGCGTGGACGATCTTGGCGTCGGGGGCGAAACTGTCGAGTTTGCCGGTGACCCGGTCGTCGAACCGGGCGCCGAGGGCCACGACGAGGTCGGCGCGCTGGAGGGCGCCGACGGCGGCGACGGTACCGTGCATGCCGGGCATGCCCAGGTTCTGCTCGTGGCTGTCGGGGAAAACCCCCTTGGCCATCAGCGTGGTGGTGACGGGGATACCGGTAAGTTCGGCCAGCACCCGCAGCTCTTGGGCGGCGCCGGCCTTGGCCACGCCGCCGCCGACGTAGAAGACGGGGCGCTGCGCCGTGCTGATCATGCGGGCCGCCTCACGGACCTGCTTACCGTGGGGCTTGGTGACCGGCCGGTAGCCCGGTAGGTCGAGTTTCTGTGGCCAGGAGAAGACGGTCTGGGCTTGTAGTGCGCTTTTGGCGATGTCGACGAGGACGGGTCCGGGACGTCCGCTGGAAGCGATATGGAACGCTTCCGCAATGGTGCGCGGAATGTCTTCGGGGTCCCTGATCAGGAAGTTGTGCTTGGTGATCGGCATCGTAATGCCGCAGATATCGGCTTCCTGGAATGCGTCGGTCCCAATGAGCGGTGCGACGACCTGCCCGGTGATCGCGACCATGGGAACGGAGTCCATGTGGGCGTCGGCGAGTGGAGTGACCAGATTCGTGGCCCCCGGGCCGCTGGTGGCCACACACACGCCGGGGCGACCGGTGGCGTAGGCGTAGCCTTCCGCCGCGTGACCGGCGCCCTGCTCATGACGCATGAGAACGTGGCGCACTTTCGCGGAATCGAACAAGGGGTCGTACGCGGGGAGAATGGCCCCGCCAGGAATCCCGAACACCACGTCGACGCCGACATGCTCCAACGACCTGATGAGCGATTGGGCTCCGGTCATCTGCTCGGTCATCACAAGATCCTTCGGAGAGGGCTTGAGGTTCGGTGGCGCCTAGCAACAAAAAACCCCCCACCGCGACTGCGGTTGAGGGGAGCGCGCAACAGGTACCTGGTCAGCTTGTTGCGCGCTGACCAAGTACGAGAATCCGCGAGTTGCTTTGCATACGGTCAACAATGACCGAGGGGCTACCAAGGCGTCAACCGAAACACCAAGATGTCTCACAATTTAAGATGTGAGGCTCACCATACGGTTTCCGTGCACGTGATCGCCGCACCGCCAAAAAGCAGGTCACACGCACGTAACACGGACATTCCGCCAGAAAGCGCAGCCACCGCGCCTTATGAATGCTCTGCCGACCAACCGAGCACCGGGCCGAAGGCCGCGGCGGCACTCCCCGACGCTGACACCCCGCCCCTTCTCGACGGCGCACCGCGAGCGGCCCCACGCGGCTACCGGCCCCGAACCGCCCACGCCGCCAGCGGCCCCTGTCTGCCTCGGCGACCTAGCCGGTGGGCATCTCCGCGCCACCGACCAGAGCTTCGACACCGTCGGCAGCCATGGGGCGAGCCACGAGGAATCCCTGCCCGTAGGTGCACCCCATCGCGCGGAGCCGCTCCAACTGCTCGGGCCGTTCGATGCCCTCGGCCACGACCTGCACCCCCAGATCCTGCCCAAGACGGATGATGGTGCTGGTGAGCAGGGTGACCGTGCCGTCAGTGCCGAGGTCGCGGATGAAGGAGGGGTCGATCTTGATCTCGTCGACCTGCAACTCACGCAGGTGCGCCAAGGAGGCATAGCCCATCCCGAAGTCGTCGATGGCCAGCCGTACCCCCAGTTCACGCAACTGCGCCAAGCGCTCCACGGCCGCGCCGGGGTTTTCCAGCAGGACCTCCTCGTCGACCTCCATCGTCAGCACGTGGGGCGGCAGGCCGCTCTCAGCCAGCACCCCCGCCACGGTCTCGACGAACTTCGACGAGAGGATCTGTTTGACCGACAGATTCACCGACAGCCCGATATCCCAGTCGGCCGCCCGCCACAGCGCCACCCGTACACAGGACTCGTGGAGTATCCATTCCCCCAACGGCACGATCAGCCCCGACTCCTCAGCCGGGCCGATGAACTTCTCCGGGGCCACGAGGGCGCCGTCGCGGCGCCACCGCACCAGCGCCTCCACAGCGGTGACCCGCGAGCTCTCCAAGTCGACCACCGGCTGGTACTCCAGAGTGAACTCGCCGTCGGTGAGCCCCTGACGCAGCTCGGTCTGCAACTCCAGCCGGCGCACGACCTTGGCGTGCATGTGGGCGGCGTAGATCTCCAGCCGTCCGCTGCCGCCCTGCTCCTTGGCGCGCGCCATGGCCATGTCGGCGTTGCGCAGCAGTTCGCCGCCGTCGATGTCGGGCTCGGCGAAGGCGACGCCGACACTGGCCGACAGCGCCACCTCGCGCTCGGCCACCTGGAACGGCTCGGTGCTGATGGAGCGCACCAGCCGCTCGGCCAGATCGACGACGCGCGGAGCCTGGGCGCTGCGCTCGATGAGGATCGCGAACTCGTCGCCGCCCCAACGCGCCAGCGTCACACCGGCGTCGGTGGTGGTGCGCAACCGCCGTGCGGCCTGCGCGAGCAGGTAGTCGCCGAAGGTGTGGCCCGCGGAGTCGTTGACCGCGGTGAAGCCGTCGAGGTCCAAAAAGATCGCGGCGATCTCGCCCCACTCCCCCTCGGTGCGGCCACGCCGGTTGAGGACTTCGCGGGTGCGCTCCTCCAGGTAGGCCCGATTGGGCAGCCCGGTGATGCCGTCGTGGAAGGTCAGGTGGTTGACCTGTTCTTCCAGCGCCACCTGGGCGCTGACGTCGCGCGCGGTGATCAGGAGCCGCTCGGGCTCGCCGGGACGCTCATAAGGCGAGGCCGTCGATTCGGTGTGGCGCCAGGTGCCGTCGCCGGCGCGTACGCGCACGCGCAGGTGCATCCCCTGAGTAGTGCCGCGGTTGAAGGCCGAAGCGGCGGCGGCCACCTGCGGTAGGTCCTCAGGGTGGATGATGCTGGTGATCGGCTGGGCGAGGAGGTCGTCGCGGCGGTAGCCGAACGCTTCGGCCGTTCCCGGAGTGAGGTCGCGGATGTGCCCCTCGGGGTCGACGATGAGAATGACGTCGCCGCTGTTGTTGGCCAACTCGTAGAAATGGCGTTCGCGGCTGCGCACCATGCGCGCCAGCGTGGCGTTCTCCTCCAGCATGCCCATGAGCCGTACCAGGATGACCAGCACGGCCGAGCCCGCCACGAGCGGCAGAACGGGCTGGACCCCCTCGATGCGCAGCGCGGCGACCGTGAGCGCGATCGTGGCCAGCGTCAGCATGGTCCCAGCGGCCAACTCGGGCGCGAACCGGTACAGCCCCCGCCCGGTGATGCGGCGCGGCGTCGCGCTCGTGGTGTCGCGGATCAGCCACGGCAGGCCCGCCAGCAGCGCAAAGCCCAGGAGCCGGACGGGGTACTCGATCCCGCCGGCGACCGGTTCCCCGCTGAGTCGGGTGATGGTGCTCAACAGGTCGGCGCCGCAGATGATGACGAACGCGCCGATGGTGAGCAGCACCGCGCGGCGGGTGCTGTGCGGCGAGGTCACGACCAGGGGCGCGAGCAGGCACAGCACCAGGATGTCGGCGACGGGGTAGACCAGCGTGAACCAGACGAACCCGGTGTTCTCCCCCAGGGCGGTGTAGAGCGGCCCGAACAGCAACAGCCACATCACCGCGAACACGGCGGCGGCGCAGACGTAGCTGTCGGTGACGTAGCGCATCGTCGGCCGCACTCCCTTGGGAAACGGCGCGAAGCTCAGGAATCCGAGGACGTAGAGCGGCAGCGCGACCAGGGAGAACAGGTCACCGAACGTGAGTGACAGCGCGGCGTTGGTGTTGAGCAGGCCAGTGACGGCGTAGGTGATGGCCGCCGCGCACCACGCCAGGGCGGCCAGCCCCAGAAACCGCAACGCTTTCGCGCTCGCGAGGGTGGGGTCGGCCTCTGGCGGCCCCTCCCCTTCGGGAAAAGCGGCCTCGGCCTCTCGCTGTCTCCTGCGGGCCGCATAGAGCAGCGTGAGAGCAGCCAGCCCGGAGACCCCGGCGGTGGGCCACGTGCCGGCTTCAGCCGTCAAGGACAACCCGTCGACCTCGACGAGCGTCCCCAAAGCGTAGACGAGCGTGACCGCCATGATCGCGCCCAGCCAGAAACGGGGGCCGGCCCTCATAGCGGCACCTGGGGGGTCCAGCCGGCCAGTGTCACACGCGCGTGCGGCCCGGCCCGTGCCGGGCCGGGGAGCGGGCGACATGGGGCGGGAGACCGGTATAAGGTGAACCGCGCCGGTTCGGCCGTGGACATTGGCACCCTTTCAGTCGATGGCGACTATCCGCGATCCGGGTGATTTATGGGGGCGGCCTTGGCGAACACGCCACAAACGTGCGCGGTCCCGCCCCGCTCCACCGAACACGAAGCCGGTGAGGCAACCGGCGGAGCAGCCACAGGAACCAGTCACTCGGGCTTTGGTGCATCTCGGAGCGCCGGCCACAAAGCCCGGACGCCGCTCGCTTCCGTGCGATCGCCTCGGAACCACCCCTCGTTGGATGGACCAAGCCACGAAACCTGCGGGCCCGAGCAGTCGACACTGACCTCGTGGGTGGAAAGATCCGAGCGGGCGAATACGCCATCCAGCGGTTATCGAGCGTCCAATTCTGCTAAATCACCGTATGCGGTCAAGGTCACGGCAGGGTTGAGAAGAAGCTGAGACCAGACGACAAGATGATCACTGCATGTAATCGCCCTACGGGGACCGTGTAGGCGCGTAGGCTCAGCTCGTCGCACCGAGTCTATCCAGGATCAGCTCGCGGGCACGACCGGCGTCGGCCTGGCCACGGGTGGCCTTCATGACCGCGCCCACGAGCGCGCCGGCCGCGGCCACCTTACCGCCGCGCACCTTCTCGGCAGCGTCGGGGTTGTCGGCGATGGCCTGGTCGACCGCGGCGCCCAGCGCGGAGTCGTCACTGACGACCTGGAGCCCCCGGGCCGCCACGACCTCGTCGGGCTCGCCCTCGCCTGCGAGAACGCCGTCGACGACCTGGCGGGCCAGCTTGTTGGTGAGCGTGCCCTCGTCGACCAGGGCGACAACGCGGGCGATCTGGGCGGGAGTGATGGGCAGGTCGGCGAGTTCGACCTCGCTCTCCGTGGCTCGCCGCGACAGTTCGTTGAGCCACCACTTGCGGGCGTCGTCGGGAGAGGCTCCGGCGTCGACGGTGGCGGCGACCAGATCGATGGCGTCGGCGTTGACAAGATCGCGTAGCTCCTCGTCGGAGAGGTTCCACTCGGTCTTGACCCGGCGGCGCTTGGCGGCGGGCAGTTCGGGCAGGTCGGCGCGTAGGCGCTCGATCCACTCGGCGTCGGGGGCCACCGGCACCAGGTCGGGGTCGGGGAAGTAGCGGTAGTCCTGGGCTTCTTCCTTGCTGCGCCCGGAGACGGTGGAACCGCTGTTCTCCTGGAAGTGGCGGGTCTCCTGGACCACCTGCCCGCCGATGTCGAGCACTCCGGCGTGGCGCTGGATCTCGTAGCGGACGGCGCGCTCGACCGAGCGCAGCGAGTTGACGTTCTTGGTCTCGCTGCGGGTGCCCCACTCGTCGGCGCCGCGCGGCATCAGCGAGACGTTGACGTCACAGCGCAGCGACCCCTCCTCCATGCGGACATCGGAGATGCCCAGCGAACGGACGAGGTCACGCAGCTCGGTGACGTAGGCCCGGGCCACCAGCGGGGCGAGGTCGCCGGTGTGCTCGATGGGTTTGGTGACGATCTCCAGCAGCGGGATACCGGCGCGGTTGTAGTCGACGATGGAGTAGTCGGCGCCGTGGATACGGCCGGTGGCCCCACCGACGTGGGAGGTCTTGCCGGTGTCCTCCTCCATGTGCACCCGCTCGATGCCCACCCGGAACTCTTGCGGGCCGTCGGGGGTGTCGACGACGACGTCGAGGTGACCATCGGTGCACAGCGGCTCGTCGTACTGCGAGATCTGGTAGTTCTTCGGCATGTCCGGATAGAAGTAGTTCTTCCGGGCGAAACGGCACCACGAGGCGATGGAGCAGTTCAGCGCGAGCCCGAGACGGATCGCGCTCTCGACGGCCACACCGTTGACCACGGGCAGGGCACCGGGCAGCGCGAGACAGACCGGGCACACTTGGGTGTTGGGCTCGGCGCCGAACTCCGTAGCACAGGAGCAGAACATCTTCGAGGCGGTGCCCAGCTCGACGTGGGTCTCCAGCCCCAGCACCGGCTCGTAGGTGGCCAAGGCGTCGTCGTAGTCCACCAGCGCCGGCCCGCCGTTCACGGTGAAATCGTCCGTTACCGCGCTACCCATCGCCGCACAACCCGTTTCCGTAGTCCGAGGGGGCCTTCACCGCCGGCCCGCGGCAGCGCCGGGCGCCGGCTGTCGGTGAAGGCATCCGTCATGGTCTCTCGCTGTCTCGTGCGAGGCGGTCGCACGGGACACACGTTCACTAGGCAGCCTACCGATGGCCACGGCACCACCACGACGGTTTGGAAGCACCACTCGTCCCCGAGCCGATCCTGCGCCGGTGAACTGCTCCCATGGCGCGCTCTCCTGGCCAAAGATCACAGGACGCACACGATTGCGCTGATCAGGGGCCACAGCGCAGGTTCACGGCCACGGGAGTCGGTAACCTGGGGGTCTCAATTCATCGGTGTGTGCCCGTATCCCACCATGGGCACACACCGTCCGTCTTTCGTAGGAGAACCAGTCTTGGCCGCCCTATCCCCCCGTTCGGGGCGCAGAGCCCGCGCAGCTTTGGCGCTGGTAGCGGCGAGCCTTACCGCGGCCGGAACGATCACCCCCGGCACGGCCGCCGCGGCGCAACAAAACATCGCCCGTGTCGACGACAACGGGATCGCTGGAGAAGTCGTGCACTTCGCCGGCGAGGGTGACACCGCGGCGTCGACGACCCTGTTCAACCTGCGGCTCGACGGCGATTCGGCCGTGGGCGCCTACTGTGTCGACATCAGCTCCGAAGTCGACCACGAGGCGGCCTATATCGAGGCCGCGTGGGAGGACGCCCCCGAGGAGGGCGGCTTCCTGGAGTACGCGGCCGAAGTGAACTGGGTGCTCCGGCACTCCTACCCGAGCCTGGGTCTCGACCGGCTGCGCACCCGCGCCGGCATTCCCTCGCTGGACACCGAACAGGCGATCGCCGGCACCCAGGCGGCGATCTGGCACTTCAGCAACGGAGTGAGCCTGCCCGATCCCGGCGGCGAGGGGCCGGCCGCCTCCTTGGAACCGGGCGAACGAAGGGGCAGGGCCAACTCGGCGGAGGTCCGGGCGCTGTACAGCTACCTGACCGAAACCGCGGAGAGCACGAGTGAGCCGGCGCCGTCGCTGACGGTGGAGCCCGAGCGCGTGTCGGGGACCGGCGCCTCGCCCCTTGGCCCGTTGACGGTGCGTACCACGAGCGCGGAGCCGGTCCAGGTGTCGGTCAGCGGAGCCGAGTCAGCGGTGATCGTCGACGGTTCGGGAACACCGGTCTCGGTGGTCCGCGCCGGCCAGGAGTTCTTCCTGCGGCTGGAGGACGAGGTCCCCGCGGGAGCCGCGAAAGTCTACGCCCAGGCAGCAAAGGCCAAGGTCGAGGCGGGGCGACTATTCATCGGCAAGGACGGGGTGAGCACCCAACCGCTGGTGGCAGCGGAGCGCGGGACGGTTGCGGCGACCGCGAGCGCGACAGTGACCTGGGATCTGGCGAGCGCATCACCGAGTGTTGCCGCCTCCCCCAGCGCCGAGGCAGCGACTGAGAGCGAGGCCGGCCCGAGCCGGCCGGAAGCGGCCACCACCCCCGGACCGGAGCCCAGTAGCAGCTCACCTGTGGTCATCGCCAACGACAAGCAGCCGGAACGGGACCTTCCGCTAACCGGAACGTGGGTCGGCGCGATCATCATCGCCGGCGTGACACTCGTGACAGCCGGCGTGGCAGCGCTGGTCCTGGCCCGGCGGCGCCGGCGAAACTGAAGAGGCCTCCGAGAGGATATCCCCAGTGAACAGGGATTTTTCCCGGAACCGGGCCCCCTATGGGCGAACACGGTGTGGTTGGCTATGATCACCATTCGCCAACGGAACACCTATCGAGCAGACAGTCACAAACATGGTGAAACCGTATGATGACAGCAAGTAGCATATTACGGTCGTCACTCAATAGATGTCCGCGATTTTCGCGAACCAGGTTGGAAGGCTCGAAACAGCTCGTTATTATCTAGCGGTGCGGTTGCTCAAGATTCCGCACGGCCGTTGCCCGCTCTCGACGGCCACTCCCCCGTTCGGTCTCTGGCACCCGAGTTCCCAGCAGCCGACGAGGACACCGCGCAAGGGAAATCGCCTCCGGTCAGCTCCACGTGGCATTCGCACCACGCCGTCTCATGATGTACGGCTGTCTCATCTTTTTGCCCGGAGCGGTTTCGTCCCCTGTTCCCCTAAATCTCCTTGGGACACAACTTGATCGACACAACTCTTTCCCCGGCAGCGAGTGGCCGCCGTCGCCCCCTCACGACCATCGCAGCCACTTCCGCGGCAGCCATGCTGGCCCTGGGCATCGGCGCCGCCCCTGTCTCGGCCGACGACGCAGATGAGTCCGAGGGCGGTGCGACCGGCGAGTTCACCGGCAAGGTGACCGGCGGCAAAGACGTCGCCATGGAGGACGGCGACGTCTTCGGGACTAGCCTGTTCGGCCTCAAGCTCGACGACGGCACCATCCTGAAGACCTACTGCATCGATGTCGAAACCGGCATCAAGCAGACCGAGTACGAAGAGGGCGCCTGGGACACCTACCCCGGTAAGGGCGACTTCGCCCAGCCGGGCAAGGTCCACTGGATTCTCCAGAATTCCTACCCCTCGCAGAGCGTGGCCGAGCTTGCTGACGCGAGCGGGGTCGACGGGCTGAAGAAGGAGACCGCGATTGCGGCCACCCAGGCGGCCATCTGGCACTTCAGCAACGACACCGACCTGGACACGGACTCGCGGCACAACAGCGACAACGTGGTCGACCTCTACGACTACCTGGTCGACAGCGCCAAGGCGCTGGCCTCGGGCGGGGAACCGGACGCCTCTCTGGAGTTCACTCCCAAGAGCGCCGAAGGCACGGCCGGCGAGACCATCGGTGAATTCGCCGTCTCCACCAGCGCCTCCTCGCTGGAGCTGGACCTCAGCGCTCCGAGCGGCGTAAAGCTGGTCGACATCGACAGCGGTTCGGAGATCAGCGAGGTCAGCGACGGCAGCACGTTCGGCTTCCAGGTCCCCGAGGACGCGGCGGCGGGCAAGGCCAGCGCCTCCGCCTCCATCGAGACCGAGGTCCACGCCGGCCGGCTGTTCCGGGGCGTGAAGGAGGAGACCCAGACGCTGATCACGGCCAAGACCGAGCACGCTAAGGTCGAGGGCATGGTCACCGTCACGTGGGACGAGAAGGTCGAGGAGTCGCCGAGCCCCAGCCCCTCGGGCTCGCCCTCGCCGAGTGGGTCGGAGAGCCCCAGCCCGAGCCCGTCGGGCTCGCCCTCGCCGAGCCCTTCGGAGACCATGCCGTCGAGTGAGAGCCCCACGCCGGACACCAAACCCACCCCCGAGGACGACGGCGGTAGCCTGCCCGTCACCGGTGGCGCCCTGGTCGGGCTGATCGCCGCCGGAGCTGTCGCCATCGGCGGTGGTGCCGCGGCTATGTTCCTCTCCCGCAAGCGCAAGGCCGGCATGAACCGCGCCTAACGCCGGGCCAGCCCTGAGCGGCTGACTCCTGGCTAACCGCGACGCCCGTCGCCGTGCTCCAGAGCATGGCGGCGGGCGTCGTCGTTTTCCAGGGGCGAAGCACCGGTAGCTGCGTGCCAGCACCATCGCGGCGGAGCGCACCAGGCGACACAGTCAGCATTGCCCCCGGCAGCACACGCATCCGTTGTACACACTCATGCTCGCCGGAGCTTGGGGGTGGAACTCAGGCATGTTGGCTGCGCGGCACGACTGAGGGCGCGGGTGTCGATCTGTCACAGCGGCCACCCCGACGAACCGTGAGATCCGGCCGCGCCATTGCTACCGACGGCCAAAACATCCCGAAATCTTTCGAAAATTTCGCAAACTACGCAATCTTCCGGAAGTTTTTGGCAGTCACATGAAGTCCATCAGCCCTCTTCGCAACTGACGCCCCCTTGAATGTCGTCGGCTTAAGCCCCAAAACTCCGCAGTTGTCTCACCGAGCCCTGCGCCATGCGTACTGTGTAACCTCCTCGAAAAGAACCGAATGTTTCGTAAGTAACGAAAACTTCCGGAAGATATTGACAACTCAACGAAGCCAACCGGACACTGTGGTGCGAGTCACTCAACGTGCCTCAGCCCTTCGAAACCGTCGGCCGCACGACAACCGGCCCCCAATCGCGTTGTCCGCGGCCGATACACGGCGGCCGTATCCCCCTCGGTCGCCGTTCGCCTTCACGAGGAGGAAACACCTATGAACGACACTCTTGCTCCCCCGAGGAGCCGTGCCAGGTCGATCCTGGGGCGGGTCTGTGCCGTGGCGGTCTCGGTGGCCACGGCCACCGCGCTGCTGCCCGGCACCGCCAACGCGGCCGTGACCTCCAACCAAACCGGCAACCACGACGGCT
>NZ_BAABDD010000040.1:0-34822 GCF_039539445.1 Salinactinospora qingdaonensis | reverse complement strand
CATAGGAAGCACGAGCCTCCAGTAGGGACACGGCTGCCTCGCCCCTGTCACGCCAGCAAGTCCCACATGGGAAGCACGAGCCCTTCGAGCCCTCGCCCCAGCGGTGCCATCCAACACGTCCCGCAAGTCCCGTGTGTGCGGAGAGCACACGTCCGGGACCCGCGGCGGGACTACCAGCAGATCCCGTGCGTGTGGGGAGCACACGGAATGGGGCGCCTACGCCTACCGAAAGGGCTGGCAGATCCCGCGCGTGTGGGGAGCACATATTGCCACCCAGTGCGGCGGCTCGTCGCCGCGAGCGAGCCCTGTGCGTGTGGAGAGACGTGGCTCGGGGCCGGGAACCGTGCCGCCCGAGCCTCCTCCGAAAGGTGCTAGAGGGAGCTGTACAGGGCATCCACCAGCGCCATCTTGCGGGGGGCGTCGGAGATGTAGGGACCCATACTGTTCATCACATAGCCCAGCGACACCCTTGCTTCTGGGTCGGCCAGTCCGCAGGAGCCGCCGAAGCCGTCGTGGCCGAAAGCCCGCGGGTTCGGGCCATAGGAGCCGTTCGGCCTGCTCAGCCACACTCCGAGACCGTTCTCCGTCTCGGCCCCGGTCAGGGGGCCGAGCACCAGGTCGAGGCAGGCGCCCTGCCCTTCGCGTACCCGTTCGGCCGCGTCGGTGGAAAGGAGGCGACGGCCGTCGTAGGACCCCAGGCCCGTGAAGATTCCGTACAGTGCGGCGATGGCCCGCGCGGTGCCGTGTCCGTTGGCGGCGGGGATCTCGGCGGCCCGCCACTCCGGCGTGTTGGCTTCGGCAGCGCCCACGGCGGGGTTGGCCAGCGAGGCCAGTACCACCGGCGGTAGTTGGCTGAAGAGTTCGGCTTGTGCCTCACTGTCGACGGCCGGGGAGCGCACGAGTTCGGCGGCCCGGCCGGCGTCCTTCTCCGGCAGGCCGATGCTGAAGTCGATCCCGAGCGGTCCTGTCACCTCCTGCTCCAGGAAGGCGCTGGGCGACAGTCCCGATACGCGCCGTACGACCTCCCCGACCAGGTGGCCGTAGGTCAGCGCGTGGTACCCCGACTGTGTCCCCGGCTCCCACCAGGGTTCCATTGCCGCGAGTTGGCTGGTGGTGTAGTCCCAGTCGTACAGTTGCGCGAGCGAATGCGGTTCATGCAGGCCCGCCAGACCGGAGCGGTGCGACAGCAGATGCCGGACGAGGACCTTCTCCTTGCCGGACGCGGCGAATTCGGGCCAGTAGGTGGCCACCGGCGCGTCGAGGTCGAGTAGCCCGCGGTCGGCGAGGATGTGGGCGCACAGCCCCACCGGTCCCTTCGATGTCGACCACACGTTGACCAGCGTGTCGCGCTCCCAGGGGCGGGTCTGTGCCGCGTCGGCCCACCCACCCCACATATCGACCACGGTCGTGCCGTCGATGGTGATAGTGACCGCGGCGCCGAGTTCGTCTCGGTCGCGGAAGTTCTCCTCGAACGCCGTACGCACCGCCGTGAAGCGGGCGTCGCAGTGGCCGTGAACGTGAGGCTCGGTGTCGGGCATGAGTCCTCCATAGTCCGCCGGAGTCTCGGGCTGCGATGCCGCAGCCCGAAGGCATTCAATATACCGACCGGTCGGATTCCAAGGAAGTGGCAGTACAGGCCCATGCCGGGGCATGGGGGCGGACAGTGCTCAGCCGCGAACTCCGCCTACCCCGCGAGGGCTGTGAAATGCCGCAGATGTCGGACTGGTGGAGCGTGTTTGGGCGGGCGGGAGGGAGGCAGGGCGGCGGCGAATAGTGCGAATCGGCGTCGCTGACCGCGGCCATCTCCGGGGGCGGCTTAGGGTCTGTTTTTCGGACGACTGGGGGCTGTGGGGGCTTCCTGTTGCGGCCCGCCTCTCCGGGCCCGGCCCGCGCCGGCTAGTCGGTCGTCGCGGCGTGGGAATGTCACAGGGGCGGGCTAGGCTCAGAATCGTCCCAATTCAGGCGGATGCGGGATAACGGCGGGACCGGCGTGGGGAAGCGTCGGTCCCGCCGGTTGTGTATCGCGGGTGGTTGAGCCGGAGGTGCGATCGCTACCTTTGGGGGCGTCGGTATGGTTTGTTAGCTTCTATGGGGCTCTGCCCGGTCGGCTCTACGCTACGGGGCGGTGGAGAGGTGTGAGCGGTATGCTGCCGCTTCAATCTTTCTCCTCATCCCCCAGTTTAAGGAGCTGATATGCGACGATCTGTCGTTTTTGTTCTTTTGTGTCTGTTTGCTGCTGGATGTTCCGGCGCCGTCCCGCAGAGCGAGTCGGCCTCTGCCGCGGAGTCGCAGGATTCGGCCCCCTACTCAAGCGTGGTCGCCGAGATCATGGCTGGTGACGACTGGTGGGAGGCGCTCTCGCAGGAGCAGCGCACCAAGGTGTGGGAGAGCGTCTTCAGCGTGTGCGCGGTCGCCGATGAGTCGGCTGAGTCCGGTGACGAGGGTGACGGTTCGGGATCGGGAGCCATGAACACGCTGGTGATGGCGTTGCGTAACGTCACCAGGGCCGGTGACGGCACGGCGGCTACCGACGCCGCCGCCTCGATGGAGGAGATGACGCTCGCCTACGTCGAGCAGCGGTGCCCCGAGCACCACGACCGCGTCGAGCAGGTCATGACCGAGCGTCATGACGAGGTCTTCGGACAGTCTGGATGACCCGCTGTCTCGCCTGCGGCGTCTCGGGTAATGACGCCGCTCGCGACAAGCGGCGACGTAGTGCGCCACCGTCCCCGCGCGCGATAGTTGGCTCTGCGACCACGTGGGCTACGTTCAGGTCAGTGTCGCGTTTTCCGGCGCGTGCGGGGCTAGCCGAGTAGCCCCGCGAGCTCCCCACACCCGCGCCCGCTGCGGGGAGAGGTTGGCGCGATTCTCACCTGATTCTCACGGTGGTTTGACCAGTGTTTCTGATGTACGCAGCACCGGAGGGGGCAGTGCGGCGTGCGGTTATGGCGGTATGTGGCCAGCCCCCTGTGGTGAGTGATCAATCAAGGGCGGTAGGCTCCCGCTGCACACTCTCCTTATCCCCCAGCTTCGAGGAGCTGTTATGCGAAAACTCGCGGTTACCGCTGCTTTGCCGCTGCTGTTGATCGCCGGATGCTCCGATTCCGGCTCCGATGGTGAGGCAGCCGCTCCCTCCGGATCGCAAGAACCGGGCGAGGTCGTGCAGCCCGTCCAGGACGCCATGGCCGACGACGCCTGGTGGCAGTCGCTGTCGCACGCCGAACGCAGCGAACTCCAAGGGACCGCCTCCAGCGTGTGCGAGGTGGCCAGCAAGCAGCCGGTGGAAGGTGAGTCCTCGGAGGACCCCAAGAACCCGGCGAAGACCCAGGAGATGGTCATGGCGCTGGGCAACGTCACGGTGTTCGCCGCCCAAAGCGACATCGAGGATGTCGAGTTCTCGGTCAAGAAGTTCATCCGCACCTATGTGGAGACGGCGTGCCCCGACTACAGCGACACAGTCGACGAAGCCATGAACCAGGAGGCCAAGGCGATCTTCGGCCAGCTCCAGTAACGTTTCGCCCGGTGCGGCCGGTGCCGCCACGCGATGCTCTCCCGCCGACGCCGCAGCCCCCGCCGGGCCGCGGCGGGGCGGCGGCCCCGGGCGAGGGGACGAGATCGGCCCAGGGCCACCGCGGGGGCGAAGCGGGGCGCTAGCCGGCGACCACGTCGTTGACGATCGCGGTGAACTCGTCATCGTCGAGCAGGCGCTTGGTCTCCAGCGAACGCTGCTTCACCCGCTGGAGGATCGTGTCGCGCTGCTCCTCGGTGGCGCTCAGCCCTAGCCGTTCCAGTGCGTCGACGATGTTGTCCAGGCCGCTGCCTTTGCCCAACACGATGCCCGGCCCCGACTGGCCCACCAGCTCGGGCAGGTAGGGCAGTGCCTCGGTGCGGTCGGTGTCGCGCACGTTACGCACCCAACTGGCGATGATCCCCGACTCGACGTCGAACAGCCGTGTACCGGTGACCGCACGGTTGGCGGGTTGGGCCACGCCCGACAGCTCGCCCACCATCCGCGCCAGTGGCGTCAGCTTCTCGGTCTTGATGCCGATGTCGCGGTTGTAGAGGGTCAGCAGCGCCATCACGACCTCTTCCATCGGGGTGTTGCCGGCGCGTTCCCCGATGCCGGCGATGGTGGTCTGCACGACGTCGGCGCCGGCGGCCACCGCCATCAAGGTGTTGGCGATGCCCAGCCCGTAGTCCATGTGGAAGTGGGTCTCCAAAGAGACGTTGAGTCGCTCCTTGCTGGCGTGCACGAACCGTTCCACGGCGTGGGGGGTCAGCACGCCGAAAGTGTCGACCAGCCCCAGCCCGTCCACGTGGCCGTCGCGGGCCACCCGTTCGACCAGGTTGAGGTAGTCCTCCACGGCGGCGCGGGTGGCGTCGATGGGGAAGAACGACACCAGCAGCCCGTTATCGTGGGCGAACTTGGTGGCCTCGATGGAGGCGTCGACGGCGCGGTCCACGCTCCACCGGTAGCCCAGTTCGATGAGATGGCGACTGGAGGGGATCTCCATCACGACGCCGTCGACGCCGCAGTCCAAAGCGCGTTTGACGTCGTCGACGATGCAGCGGGAGAAGGCGTAGACGGTGGAGGGCAAACCGGCCGAGGCGATGCGGCGCACGGCTTGGGCATCGGATTCGTAGACCGCGGGCAGGCCCGCCTCGATGCGGTGGACGCCGGCCTCGGCCAGACCTTCGGCGATGCGCATCTTCTCATCGGCGTTGAAGACGACCCCGGCCTGCTGCTCCCCGTCGCGCAGCGTCACGTCGTGGACTTGGACGCTGTCGGGGAAGGTGAACGTTTCGGCGACGTCGGGGGCGTGGTTCCATGGGCTGGTGAACCAGCGGTCGGTGTGCCATGGCGTGGGGTTGGCGGTCATGGAGAGTCCTCTCTAACGGCGCGATCGCTTCGGGACGCGTGGGTGAGCCCGCGGGGCCGGGAGGGGGAGTTCGCCCCGCGGTCGGGGTGTTTTGCAGGTGGTGGGAGGCTGGTCATGCGACGCGGTAGTCGAGTTCTTCGCCGCGTAGCGCTTTGATGACCTGGGTGGCGGCCTTCCGTTGTGACTCCCGGATGGCCTCGCGGGAAAAGAAGGCCGAGTGGGGGGTCATCAGCAGGTTGGGGACGTCGATCAGCCGTTCGGTCGGCGGTGGTTCGGTCTCGAAGACGTCGAGTGCCGCGCCCGCCAGGTGCCCCTCGCGTAGGGCGGCGGTCAGGTCATCGAGCACCACGATCGGGCCGCGCGAGGTGTTGACCAGGTAGGAGCCGCGGCGCATCCGCGCCAGGGCACGGGCGTCGATCAGTCCTCGGGTCTGCGGAGTCAACGGGCAGTGCACGCACACCAGGTCCGCTTCGGCCAGCAGGGTGTCCAAATCGACGATGCGCTCGCTGCTCTGGTCCGGGGCGAGGTAGGGGTCGTGGACCACGACGTCGGCGCCCAGGCCGCGTAGCGTCGTCGCGACCTGGCGGGCGATACGGCCGTAGCCGAGGAAGCCGACGGTGGTGTTGGAGACGCGCCGGATCTCCCCCAGGGAACGCACCCCCCAGCCGCCGGCGCGCACGAGCGCGTCGCCTTCGGGGACGCGGCGCAACAGCGCCAGGGCCATGGCCACGGTGTGGGTGGCGACCTCCTCCACGCAGTAGTCGGGGACGTTGCTGACCTGGATGCCGGCGGCGCGGGCGGCGTCCAGGTCGATGTTGTCGACCCCGATGCCGTAGCGGGCGATCACCTTGCATTTGGTCAGACTCTCGATGTCGGCGGCGTCGAGGCCGAAGAAGGTGTTGAGCAGGCCGTCGGCCTCGCGTGCGGTCGCGAGGACCTCGTCGCGGTCTCCGTGGGCCACCACCAGTTCGCCGCCGGCTTGGGCCAGCAGTTCGCGTTCGGTGTCGACGTCGGGAAACACCTGGTCGGTGACGACAACGCGAAAGCTCATCAGATGTCATTCCTCCTCATCGGGGAGCACCGGCGGCGCTTCGTGCGCGTCCGCGTCCCCGCGGCCGACGCGCAATCGCGGTGCGGGTGGGGCAGAGCGAAAAAGAGTGCGCCGGGCAGCGCATGCACCACACCACCCACCTGCTTGCCTATACTTAATACATTGCAAAATATATCAATGCTTGGTCAACCGGGCATCGGATGTTTGGTTGCTTCTCGGCGCTAACCGCTGACTGGCTGTCGCGCTGAACAGTGAGGAGACGTCATCTTCCCGGCCCGTTCGGCGCGGCGATGGTTAACATCGAAGCAAAAGCTTGTGCATCATACAAGATGTTTATTATGGTATCGGTTCCCGCGTTGAGCAGTGAAGTGGCTCACGCGGCTGACCCCTACCGGCGAGGTGAGACACCGATGACCTTCCCAACGCGCGATAAGCGGTGGCGACTGAAGGCGGCGGCCCTGGCCGCCGTCGGCACCCTGCTGGTGCCCGCCTGCGGTGGCGGGACCCAAGAGGCAGGCACGGCCGAGTCTTCTGGCGAGGCCGAGAGCAGTTACCCGGAGCGGCCCATCACCTGGATGGTCTCCTTCGACCCAGGGGGCGGCTCCGACACCCAAGCGCGCCGCGTCCAACAGCAGTTGGAAGAGGATCTGGGCACCAGCATCCAGATCGAGTACCGCTCCGGCGGCGGCGGCGCGGTCGGCTGGGCCGAGGCGGCCCAGGCCAGCGCCGACGGCTACACCGTCAGCGGCCTGGTGATCCCCCACATCCTCATCCAGCCGCTGGCGCTGGAGGACACCGGCTACGAGACCGAGGACTTCCGCGCCGCCGCCTGGCAGGTCGGCGCCCCCGTCGCACTGCTGGTCTCTGAGGACAGCCAATTCGAGGACCTGGAGGGCTTCCTGCAACACGCCGAGGACAACCCCGGCGAGCTCACCATCGGCGGTGTGGGTAACTACTCCGCTTCCGACCTCGCCTTGGCACAGCTCATGCAATCCTCGGACGTCGACGTCTCCTACGTGCCCGTCACCGGTGGCGCCGGCGCCCTCATCAGCGACCTGGCCGGCGGCCACATCGACGCCGCCATGCTGGGGACCTCCCACGCCGCCACCTCCGACAAGGTGCGTCCGCTGGCCATCGGCTCGGAGGACCGCATCGACGCCTTCCCCGACGTGCCCACCTTCACCGAACTGGGCCACGAGGTGAACATCTCCTACGCCTGGGGGGTCGGCATGCCCGCCGACGCTCCAGATGAGGCCGTCACCCGCTTCGGCGAGGCCGTCATCACCGCCATGGAGGACCCCGAGATCCAGGAGGAACTCCCCGATCAGGGCTTCGACCCGATCATGATCGGCCCGGACGAGGCCCAAAGCTACGTGGACGAGCAAAAAGAGGTCTACGCTGACCTGCTTCCCCTACTGGAGGAGATGAGCGGCTGACATGGCCGGACAGATCTCCGAACAGGGCGGCGGCGCGGTCCCCGGCGCCGGGATCGGTCTCGCGATCGTCGGCTGCGGCACCATCGGTCGAATCCGTGCGGAACTGGCGCGCGAGCACCCGGCCCTGGGCTGGCTGGGCCTGTGCGACCTCGACGACGACCTCGCCGCCGCCCTGGCCACCGACACCAGCGCCGATTTCGTGACCGGTGACTACCGGGAACTCCTCGCCCGCCCCGAGGTGAGCGCGGCGATCATCGCCACCGACGAGAACGAGCACGTCGAACCGGTGTTGGCCGCCGTTGAGCGAGGCCTGCCGATCTTCATCGAAAAGCCCCTGGCCACCGACCCGGTGCGCTCGGCTGCGGTGCTCCAGGCCATCGAGGACAGCGGGGTCGACGCCGTCGTGGGCTACACTCAGCGGTTCCGCCGCCGCTTCCTGGCCGCCCGCCAACGCATCCACGACGGCAGGATCGGTGACGTGACCACCGTGGTCACGCGGGCGTTCATGAACCGGATGGTGCCGCTGGCCACACTGGCGCGCACCGAGCAGCGCAACGGCCTGACCCCGATGGTGGTCTCGGGCACCCATAGCCTCGACGTGTGCCTGTGGCTGCTCGACGGGCTCGCCGGAAAGGACCCCGTCGAGGTCTACGCCCGCTCCGACGACCGTGTTCTCGGCGACCTCGGCACGCTCGACACCACCCTCGGTGTGTTCACCCTGGCCGACGGCAGCCTGTGGAGCATGAACATCAACTGGGCGCTGCCCACCGTGTGGCCCGGTTCGGTCTACGGCCTGGAGATCGGGGTCGTGGGAACTGAGGGCATCCTCGACATCGAGGACACCCACCGCGACACGATCCTGGCCGCCGAACAGCCCCTGGGCGGGGGCTACCAGCCCAAAGGGTTCGCGCCGGGCGCGCCGCGCCACGTCGACTTTTTCGGCAGCTACCCGCCCGGCGATCTCCACGACGGCCGATTGTGGGGGCCGATGCGCGAGGAGACCACGACGTGGCTCAACCGGCTGCTCACCGGCGCCGCCACCCCACACGCCACGGCCCGCGACGGCCACCGCAACCTGCTGTTGTCAATGGCCATGGACCTGTCGGCGCGCACCGGCGCCCCCGTGCGGCTGCCGCTCACACCGCAGGAGTTGACGTGAGCGGCGGCTCCCGTGGCGACAACGACGTAGTGAGGAGAGGCCAGACGATGTCACAACTCGGCGTGGGCATCATCGGTACCGGCTGGTGCGGGGGGATACGCGCAGTCGCCGCCGCCGATGACCCGTTGGTCAGCTCGGTCCACGTCGCCGAGATCCGGCCCGACCGTCTCGCCGAGGTCGCCGAGCAGACCCAGGCGCGCACGGCCACCGAGGACTACCGCGAAATCCTCGAACGCGACGACGTCGACGCGGTCATGATCTCGACGACGCCCGAGACGACCCACTACCCGATCGCGCTCGCGGCTCTCAGCGCCGGCAAGCACGTCTTGTTGGAAAAACCCATCGCTTTGTCGCTGGATGAAGCCGACCACCTCATTGACGTGGCCGAGCAGCAGGGGCTGACGTTTACGATCGGCTACTCGCAGCGGTTCAACGACAAGCAGGCCCTCATCAAGCGCAAACTCACCGACAAAACCCTCGGTGACCCGGTGAGTGTGCTGGTCAGCCGGCACATTACCCGCAAGCTCGGCGACAAGATCGGCGGTCGGATCAAACTCTCCCCGGCCGCGATGGAGGCCACTCACGACATCGACTTCGTGCTGTGGTGCTTGGAGCCCGCGCGGCCGGTGCGGGTGTATGCCCAAGCCGTCGAGCGGGTCATGAAGCAGCGCTATGACGTCGCCGACTGCATGTGGATCGTGATCACGATGGACAACGGAGTGGTGGTCACGATCGGTGCGGGCTGGATTCTGCCGCCGGGCTATCCGAACTTCTCGGCCACCTGGATGGAGGTCGTCGGCAGCGAGGGCGCGCTGTTCGTCGACGACAGCCACCGCGACACGGTGCTCAACACCATGAACGACGGGATGGTGCTGCCCATCTCCACCATGCCCGGCGAGGACCTCGGCCACGTCTACGCCGGACCCATGCAGCGCGAGACGGCCCATTTCCTCAAGGCCGTCGCCCTGGGGCGTCCCGCCCTCGTCGAACCGCGCCAAGCCCGCGCGGCCATGGAGGTCTACCTGGCCGCCGACCTCTCGGCCGAACGCAACGAGCCGGTGACACTGCCGATGGGCCGCCAACAGCAGGAACAGGCGCTGGCCGCCTCGGTGCGACCGGCCTGAGCCGGCACACGCCGTCCCCGCGCCCGGATGACCTCCGCGGGCGCGGGGACCACTGCGGTCTCGGTGGCCTCCGGTAGCCACCCCCAGCGCGCACCTTTCACCCACGACCATCCCTCGCCCTTCCCGACGCGGGACCGCAGCCGACGACCGTCGCGCCGGCCGGCCCCACCCGACCCGAGAGGACCCACCACGGTTAGCGAACACTCCCCGGCCACCCGGCGACCTCTCACCACCGTCGCCACAGCCGTGGCCTACACGGCTCTGGGCTCGCTGCCCCTGTTCCTCATCAGCGCCTACAGTGTCCGCCTCCAACAGGAACTGGGCTTTGGCCCCGCGCTCTACGGCACAGCGATCAGCCTCTACTTCGCGGTCTCGGCCGTGGTGTCGCCCTTCATCGGCAGGTTCGTCGAACGGGTGGGCGCGCGCGCCGCCATGCGCGGCGCCGCCGCCTGCTCCCTGAGTGCCCTGCTGCTGCTCGGCGCCGTGGCCGACTCCTGGCCGGCCTTGGCGGTGTGCCTGGCCTTGGGCGCGCTCGCCAACGGGTTGAGCCAGATGTCGGCCAACGTCGCGTTGGCGCGCGGGATCGTCTCCCACCGCCAAGGGGTGGCGTTTGGGTTGAAGCAGTCGGCGGTGCCCATCGCGGGCCTGGCGGCGGGGGCCTGGCTGCCGGCGATCAGCGGCCTCGCGGGCTGGCGGACGGCCGTGCTGCTGCTGGCCGTGGTGCCTGCTGTGGCGATCTGGCTCGTGCCACGCCTTGGCGCTCCCACCCCGCGCACCGCCGCTGGCAAGGGCCGGCGCGCCGTGGACCGCCGACTGTTCTCGCTGGCGCTCACGGCGGCGTTGGCGGGAGCGATCGGCAATTCGTTGGCCGTGTTCATCGTGGACGCGGCGGTGGCCGCCGGATTGACCGAGCACGCCGGCGCCGTCGTCTTGGCTGTGGGCAGCGCCGCCAGTATCACCACCCGGGTCGCGGTCGGCTGGTTCGTCGACCGGCGGGGCAGCGACGCCACGACCGAACTGATCACCCTCATGGTGGGCGGCGCGGTCGGCCTGCTGCTGCTCGTCTTCTCGACAGGCCAGCCAGTGCTGTTCACCGGCGCGGCCGTGCTGGCCTTCGCCGCCGGATGGGGCTGGCCCGGCCTGCTGCACTACCATGCGGTGCGCTCCTCCGGGCGCTCACCCGGGGTGGCGACCGGGATCGTGGCCTCGGGGACGTTCCTGGGCACCGTCGTGGGGCCGGCCAGTATCGGCTTCCTGGTCGCCCACGGCTCCTACGCGCTGGCCTGGGCCTGCTGTACGGCCGTTATGGCAGCCGCGGCGCTGTCGATGACCTACGCCCGCCGTTCGCGGCCCCGCCAGTGACCGCCACCGTTCTGGCTCGTGGGTGCCCGGCCAGGACCCACGAGCCAGAGAGCGGCCGTCAAGGTTTGCGCAGCACCCCGCCGAGCTCCATGACCCGCTTCGCGCCGGTCACGGCTCCCACGTAGGGGCGTAGCGGCGCGTCGACGGGGGCCAGGGGTGGCTGGTCGGGGTCGGGGCGCCAGTCGTTGACGTCGATGAGGCCGGGCTCGACCGGTTCCAGTCCCAGTTCCGCCACCAGGGCGGTGAACTCCGCGACCGTGCGGGTCTTCCACGCCAACCCCAGGCTGGTGGCCAGTTCGGTGTTCTCCTGCGCGGCCTCCTCGTCGACCCCCGCCGCCTGCGACAGCGCCACGAAACTGCCGGGGGTGAGGGCGCGGGTGACGGTGGAGAGGGTGTCGCGCAGCGTGTGGTCGTCGGGGATGGAGTGGGGCACCGACAAGAACAGCGCGGCCACCGGGCGGGTGAAGTCGATCAATTGGGCGACGTCGGGGCGGGCCAGGATCTCGCGGGGCTCGGTCAGGTCGGCGGTGATGACTGTGGTGGCGTCGTTGTCGGCCAGCAGGGCGCGGCCGTGGGCGAGCACGATGGGGTCGTTGTCGACATAGACCACGTGGGCGCCGGGCTGGAACTGTTGGGCGACCTGGTGGACGTTGTGCTGGGTGGGCAGGCCGCTGCCCAGGTCCAAAAACTGGTCGATGCCGGCTTCCTGGGCCAAGAACCGCACCACCCGGTACAGGAACAGCCGGTTCTGCCGCGCGACATCGACGCCTTCGGGGAAATTCTTGTTGACCGCGAGGACAGCCTCTCGGTCAACAGCGAAGTTGTCCTTGCCCCCGAGGCAGTAGTCATACATTCGAGCTGGAGTAGGCATATCAGTTGGGATATCGGGAGGAAATTTCTGTTGAGGGGTGCTCAAGGGGGAAGCCTTCCAGTCTCACTTGGGTGGCGCGGCTGGTTAACCGATTAACCCCCTCATGTTAGCTGTTCCGGTTTACGTCACCTTCATGCCCCGGAAACCCCTCATATCTACCAGTTCACAGCGCGGTACGCATATCACGTCCCGCATGTCCGCCCCTCCGGCGGGTAGAGGGGGGCGAAGTCGACTGCACGCCGCCCCAAGCGCGGGGAGGGACACACCATGACGGACCGCCGACGGCTGCGAGAGCTGGGACAGCAGATGCGCGTGGACGCCGTGCGCGCCGCCGACGCGGCCGGGTCAGGCCACCCGACCTCGTCGATGTCGGCCGCCGATTTGATGGCCGTGCTCGCCAACAACTACCTGCGCTACGACTTCGACGCGCCCACCGCCCCCGGAAACGACCACCTCATCTTCTCCAAGGGCCACGCCTCGCCCCTGCTGTACGCCCTGTACAAGGCGTGCGGAGCGCTCTCGGACGAGGAACTGCTGTCCTACCGCCAACTCGGCAGCCGCCTGGAGGGCCACCCCACGCCCCGACTGCCCTGGGTCGACGTCGCCACCGGGTCCCTGGGCCAAGGCCTGCCCATCGGCGTGGGGATCGCGCTGGCCGGGCGCTACCTCGACCAACTGCCCTACCGGGTGTGGGTGCTGTGCGGCGACAGCGAACTCACCGAAGGCTCGGTGTGGGAGGCCGTGGAATACGCCGGCGACACCAGCCTGGGCAACCTCATCGCGATCCTCGACATCAACCGGCTCGGCCAGCGCGGCCCCACCCGCCACGGGTGGGAGGTCGACGCCTACCGGCGCAGGATCGCCGCCTTCGGCTGGCACACCGTCGAGATCGACGGTCACGACATCGAGGCCATCGACGACGCCTACGCCCAAGCCGAAGCCACCCCCGACCGGCCCACCGCCATCATCGCCCGCACCGTCAAGGGCGCGGGTGTGGCTGCCGTCGCCGACCGCGAAGGCGCCCACGGCAAGCCGCTGGCCGACGCCGAAGCGGCGATCGCCGAATTGGGCGGGCGTCGCGACCTGCGCATCGATGTGGCCCGTCCCCAGATCGTCCCGCGTCCGCGCCGCTTCCCCGACAGCCCCCTGGAGCTGCCCACCTACGAGGTCGGCGACCAGGTCGCCACGCGCGACGCCTTCGGCGCCGCCGTGACCGCGCTCGGTGCCGCCCGCGGCGACGTCGTCGTGCTCGACGGCGAGGTCGCCGACTCCACCCGGGCCCAGCAGTTCGCCCGCGCCCACCCTGAGCGTTTCATCGAGTGCTACATCGCCGAACAGCAGATGGTGGCCGCGGCCGTGGGGCTACAGGCGCGCGGCTGGAGACCCTACGCGACGACGTTCGCCGCCTTCCTCAACCGCGCCTACGACTTCATCCGCATGGCCGCGATCGGCCGCTCCACCCTCGTGCTGGTGGGCTCGCACGCCGGAGTGGCCATCGGCCGTGACGGTCCTTCGCAGATGGGGCTGGAGGACATCGCCGCCCTGCGCGCCATCCACGGCAGCGTGGTCCTGCACCCCTGCGACGCCACCTCCACCGCCCACCTCACCGCCGCTCTCGCCGAGCACCGCGGTATCGGCTACCTGCGGACGATGCGCGGTGAGACCCCGGTGCGCTACGAGGCCGGCGACCACTTCGAGATCGGCGGCAGCCGGCTGCTGCGTTCTTCAGCAGCCGACCGGGCCACGGTCGTGGCCGCCGGGGTTACCGTGGTCGAAGCGGTGCGCGCCGCCGACACGCTGGCCACGGAAGGGGTCGGGGTGCGGGTGATCGACGCCTACTCCGTCAAGCCGGTGGACGCGCCCACGCTGCGCACCTCCGCCGCCGAGACCGGCCACATCGTCACCGTCGAGGACCACTGGCCCGAGGGCGGGCTGGGCGATGCCGTACTCGACGTTTTCGCCGACACCAGGCCCGCGCCGCGCATCATGAAACTGGCCGTGTCCGGCATGCCCGCATCCGCCTCGCCGCGGGAACAGTTGCGCGAGGCCGGTATCGACGCCGACACCATCGCCGCGGCGGTGCGCGCCATGCTGGCGCAAGACGAGTATGCGACCGCCTCCCGGCGCGGGTGACAGGGGAGGCGTTACCTGCGCCCGCGCCGCTGGGTGGGCGGTCGCGGGGCCGGGGGCAGGACTGGCGATCCCACCGATGCGTGCCGTGGCGCTGCTGTCCGAGACTGCTCGGTGTTAGGTGCAGCGACACACAGCGACAGGGGCGGCGCCGCAACGGCCGGAACGCCGGTTCGGGGCCGCCGGCGCGAGGAGAGCGATCAATGACTGAGGCGGCCGTCCGGATCTACGACATCATGGCCTGCAACGTGTACTGGGATTTCGAGTCTCCGCTACAGCGCGAACAGCACAAGTTCCTCGTCTCCTTCTACCCCACCGAGGTGGCCACCCCGGAGTTGATCCAGCGGATCGTGGCACGCGGCCCCCAGGGCTACGAGGTGGAGATCAGCAACCAGAGGTTCACCCCGAGCAATACCGACGGCTATATCTACGATCGCACCCTCAACTACTACTGGTACATGCTGAACCTGCCCACCGGCTACCTGCCGGAGGGGGAGTACACCATCGAGGTCACCTGCACCAACGGCGAGGTGCTGCGCAAGTCGCGGGTGCAGCGCGACGCGCCCTCCCAAGCGCTGATCTCGGCCTACACCGAACACCGCGACACCATCGTGGACTCCTTCTCCCCGGCCAAGTCGGAGCAGTTGCCCGCGGGGACCTCCCTGGAGAATCTGCGGTGCCAGTGGTCGACGCTGCGCGACCTGGGCGGCCCGGACGCTTTCTATATTTACCGCCTTTCCCAAGGGCGGTCTGCGCGGGAGTTCGACACCCAAAACCTCACCTGGTGGGACAACATCTTCATCCAGCGCGCGCACGGGAACCCCGAGGCCGGGCACAACCGTGGCGAGGTCACCGTAGGCGCCCCCTTGCGGCCCGCGACGCCCTACGCCTACTTCGTTGAGGTCACCGACGCCAACGCCCAAAGCGAGACCAACATCTGCATCTTCCAACCGCACCAGATGTTCGTCACGCCCTAGGCATGGCCGCCCCGCGGCTGACCCGACGGCGTGGCAACAGCAAGGGGCCCGCCCTGCCGTGCGGGGACGGGGCGGGCCCCTTCCCGGACAGCGTCCCGGGAAAGCCGCGGGTGAGCCAGGCGGAGCATCGGCGTCCGCCCGCTCAGCCGGTCACTGTCGTGGCTGGAGTCGGCAGCCAGCTACGGGGTATCGCATTGCTCTCAGTGAGTGATCCGCCACTTTTGGTCAGTGGCGCCGTCGCACTCCTCCAGCCCGACCGGACTGTTGGTGTTGAGGAACGTCAAGCAGTGGCCATGGAAGCGCTTGTTCTCGAAGATCAGCCGCTGTAGCCGCTGCGGATGGGCCAGCCATTGCTGCCGCTTGTTCTTGCGGTTGCAGGTTTGCAGGGTCAGGAAGTCGTTCCGGGTGGGCCCGGCGGTGATGCACTTGCCGCTTTCCTTGCCCTGGATGGCGACCCGGTCACCCTTGCGGTCGAGTAGTTGCCACAGTTGGTTGTCCGGATCGGTGTTCGGGTGTGCCGTAAAGGACAGGATGACCGTGCCGTCCTTGATGCCGTGTTCCTCGGCGTCGAGCACCTGAGTGGAGTTGGCCGCGCTGGAGATGAAGCGCCACGCGCTCTCGCCGGCGGAGGCCGGTGAGGCGAAGGACAGCAGCCCCAAGGTCGCGGTCGCGATGGCGGTGGCTTTGCGCAGGTGCATGCGATTCTCCTTCCAGAGGTTGGTATGCAGCACCGCGAGCAAGCTAACACTACTTAGAGTAATTAATGAATGATTATTTGTTACGGGGTGTCGCGTGCTTTCTTGTGGCCCAAGGCCAAAACGCCCGCCCGCGGCGTCGCGTGCCACGGGCGGGCGTGGCGGTCCAGAACGGTCAGGGTTAGGCGAGCACAGCCCCGACCGTGAGGGCTACCGGTCTACTGGCAGGGTGAGCCGTTCAGGGTGAACTCCGTGGGTGCGGGGTTGGCCCCATCGAGCGTGCCCTGGAAGCCGAACTGTTGCGTCCCTCCCGGTGAGATGGTGTCGTTCCAGCTCATGTTGGTCGCCGTCACCATCGTGCCCGTTTGGGTGACCTCGGCCTGCCAGCCGTTGGTGATCTGCTGGCCGGCGGTGAAGGACCACTCCAGGCTCCATCCCGTCACCGGCTCCTCACTGGTGTTGGTGATGGTCACCGAGGCAGTGAACCCCGTCCCCCACTGGCTGTCGACCTGGTAGTCCACGGTGCACTGCGCCGCGGGCTCGGGGCCCTCGAACTCGACGCGGTGTAGCTGCCCCGGCAGGTCGTTGGCGAGGTAGAGCTCCCCGGCGGGACCCACACCGAATGTCGTCGTCTGGATCGGCAGCTCTCCGATGCGCGCGGCGGTGTAGGTGCCGTCATCCGCGGCCCGCACGCCCCACGCCGCACCGTTGCAGTAGTCGGTCATCACGTAGGTGCCGTCGGCCAGCTCCGTGAACTCCTCGCCCCGGTAGACGTAGCCGCCGGTCACCGAGCACGCCCCGTCCTCGTGCGGGTAGGAGAACACCGGGTCGGTGTAGTCGGCGTCGCTGGCGCAGCGCTCCTCGTCGAAGACCGTGCTGCCCTCCATGCACGACCAGCCGAAGTTCGTCCCCGCCTCGCCTGCGGCCAGATGGTTGACCTCCTCGATGCTGCCCTGTCCAACGTCGGCGATCCACAGCGAGTCGTCGGCGCTGTCGAAGGAGAAGCGCCAGGCGTTGCGCAGCCCGTAGACCCAGATCTCCGAGCGGGCCTCGGGATCGGAGACGAAGGGGTTGTCCGGCGGCACGCAGTAGTTGTTGTCGCCACAGGTCTGGCTCACGTCCAAGCGCACGATCGTGCCCAGCAGCGTGCTGGGGTCCTGGCCGTTGTCCAGCGGGTCACCGCTGCCACCGCCGTCGCCCAGGCTCCAGTACAGGTAGCCTTCGGGGCCGAAAGCCAGCGCGCCACCGTTGTGGTTGCCGTAGTCGGCGTGCTCCTGGGTCAGCAGGATCTCCTCGCCCGCTGCGGAGACGGGGCTCTGGCTGGGGCTGTCCATCGGGAACCGCGAGAGCGTGAGCGTTCCGTCAGGGGCGCTGGTGTAGGCGACGTAGAGCGCGGGGTCCTGGGCGAAGTCGGATGCCGTGGCGATACCGAGCAGTCCCTGCTCGTTGCCCGAGCTCGTGATCCGGTCGCTGATGTCGAGCAGCGGGTCGGCCGACAGCCCGGTGTCGGCGTGGTAGGCGCGCACCGTCCCGGGCTTTTCGGTGATTAGCATCCGATTGCTGCCATCCTCCGGCGTGACCATGGCCGTGGGGCGGTCGAGGCCGGAAGCGACCTGGGTGGTGGTGACTTCCAGGTCATCGAGGGGGACCTGGGCGGCGCTCGCGGCGTTGGCGACCGCGCCGAACTGGGTGGACAGCCCCAGCACGGCCGCTGCCGCGGCGACCGAGACCCGCCACGCCCATCGGTGTAGCGACATCTTTACTCCTGCTGGTCGGGGTGTTCTCACTCAACACGGCGATCCCCCTCAGAAACATCGTGGTGAGAGTGAATTGTTTTCCCAGAGAGTAAACTGCGGCGATTTTTGTTCGCTACCGTCTGCCGAGGGAAATATCGACCGAAACTGGAGTTAGAAGTCTTAGCTGCTGCGATTTTCCTGGTGAAACGGTTCATTGGCGCTTTTCGTCGCGGTGGTTTCACTGTTCAGATCGGCGGGGTGGGTGCGGCCGATACGTCTGCGGCCCGGACCCCGCACGGGGTCCGGGCCGCAGACGAAACCGTGGCCGGCGTGACCTGCGCGCCTGCGCGTGGCCTCGCTAGCCCTGTCGGGAGCTACTCAACGACAGCACCGGGTGGGCCACCTGGACATTGGCGGCGTCGAAGCTCTGCTTCAGGTGGGCGCGCAGCGCCCGGCCCAGCGCCCACTGCTCGCCCGGCTGCGTTTTGGCCATCACACGCACCGTCATCGCCCCGTCGCCCACACCGACGATGCCGTTGATCTCGGGGCGCTCCATGAGCTTGTCGCTGAACTCGGGGTCCTCGGTGAATTCGCTGATACTGCGCTCGATGACCTCCTTGGCCAGGGAGATGTCCACCGAGTAATCCAGCGGGAAGTCGATGATGGCGTTGGCCCAGTCCTGGTTCATGTTGCACACCCGCGTGATCTCGCCGTTGCGGATGTACCACAGCCCGCCGCTGAGATCGCGCACCTTGGTGATACGCAGCCCCACCTCTTCGACGGTGCCCACCGCGTCTCCCACGTCGACGACGTCCCCCACGCCGTACTGGTCCTCGATCATCATGAACGTGCCCGACAGGAAGTCTTGGACCAGCGCTTGGGCCCCGAAGCCGATCGCCAGGCCAAGGACACCGGCGCTGGCCAGGATCGGCCCGAGGTTGATGCCGAACTCGGCCAGCAGCATCATGAACGCCACACCGAAGATGACGAACGAGGCGATACTGCGCAGCACCGAGCTCAGCGTCTGCGCACGCGCCTGTTGCCGATTCGCCTTCGACTCTTTGCCGTCGCCCAGGACCCCTACCGCCCCAGCCATCTTGCTCATCCGCTGGTGGGAATCGACCATGCGCCGCACCACATGGGTGATGAGCCGGCCCACGATCACCCGCGCGACCAACGCCAGCACGACGATGATGACGATGTTGATCGAGCCTGTGATGAAAGCGCCGGTATTGCTGGTGACCCAGTCGATGAGGGGGCCCGCCTGCACGGCCGAGACGACTCGTTCCGCCGCTAGGGGAGACGGGTTGCTAACAATCGACACGAATCCGTCCTTTTCTCGTTCATATTGCGTGAGCCCCGCGCCCGGCTCGCCCCCTCCACCGGGCGCCGGCCCCCGCACAACCGTCGCGAGGAAACCATCACCGGTGCGGTCGGCCCTTTGTCGCCCGTCATAGTCCCACACCAGATGTTGTGGCGCTAACCAGCAATAACAGCGAAATCTCGCTCATAGCGCCCAATTCGTTCCCATCGCGACAGCGGTAGGGAAAACCTCTGTCACGTCGGGCGAGGACGGGGCCCTCCTCGGGTAGCGGGGGAGTTCGATGTGTTTTCTCCAACCGATAGGGGGCATCTCATGCGAGCCGTGGTCTACCAGGAGCCGTTCCAGGTGGCGGTGCAAGACGTGCCAGATCCGCGCATCGAACACCCCAACGACGTGGTCGTGCGCGTGACCTCGACGTGTATCTGCGGCTCCGACCTGCACATGTACGAGGGAAGGACCGCCGCCGAGCCCGGCATCGTGTTCGGCCACGAGAATATGGGCATCGTCGAGGAGGTCGGTTCCGCGGTCACCGCGGTCCGCGCCGGCGACCGCGTGGTCATGCCGTTCAACGTGGCCTGCGGCTTCTGCCGCAACTGCCAAGCGGGCAACACCGCCTTCTGCCTGACGGTCAACCCCGGAGCCGCCGGTGGCGCCTACGGCTACGTCGCCATGGGACCCTACACCGGCGGTCAGGCCCAATACCTACGCGTACCCTACGCCGACTTCAACTGTCTGGTACTTCCCCCGGGAGATGAGCACGAGACCGACTACGCCATGCTCGCCGACATCTTTCCGACCGGCTACCACGGCTGCGACCTCGCCGGTGTCTCTCCGGGGCAGACGGTCGCCGTCTACGGTGCCGGCCCGGTGGGCCTGATGGCGGCCTACTCGGCGTTCCTGCGCGGCGCCTCGCGGGTCTTCGTGGTCGACCGGGTGCCCGAGCGGCTACGCCTAGCCGAGCAGATCGGAGCTACGCCGATCGACTTCACCGTCGACGATCCAGCCCAGCAGATCCGCGAACTCACCGACGGCGGCCCCGACGCGGGCATCGACGCCGTGGGCTACCAGGCACACGGCTACCACGACCCCGAGCAAGAAGAGCCCGCCACGGTGCTCAACGCGCTCATCCACACCGTCCGGCCCACCGGGGCCCTGGGAGTGCCCGGCCTGTACCTTTCCGCCGACCCCGGCGGGCGCGACGAGCACGCCCAGCAGGGGCGGCTGCTGTTCGAGATCGGCGCCATGTTCGAAAAGGGCCTACGCATGGGTACGGGGCAGGCCAACGTCAAGCGCTACAACCGGCAGTTGCGCGACCTGATCACCGCCGGCCGCGCCACCCCGTCGTTCGTGGTGACCAACGAAGTGACACTGGACCAGGCTCCGATGGCCTACCAGAAGTTCGACCAGCATCTTGAGGGATACACCAAGGTCGTTATCCATCCGTAAGAGGGCGCCGCCCACCAGAGCAGGGGCGCACGCAACGGTGCGAGCCAGTGGCCGCTCCTGCTCTCTCCACCCTCCTCGCGAAAGCCGTCCACGCCCAGCAGCCGCGGCGCGCCCAGAACTGCCCCGCCTGCCCGGCCGCCGCCGGCGGAAGCGGCGTGGCGTGTCCGTGCGCGACTGACGACGGCAGGGCGGCACCGGACAAAACGCTATTCTTGCGACACCACACGTGTATCGCCGTTGCCCCCTTACACGGAATTGAGTGTTCTTTGGTGAGCGCCGCGCTTTTCGTAGGCCCCCCAGCTCAGCCCGACCGATACCGCCTGCTCCACCCCGTAGAGCACGAGGCGGGCACCCGACGCTATCTGGCTGAGGTGACGCTGGCCGAAGGCAACGAAACCGTCACCGTCCAACTGCTCGGCGCTGACGCGCTGGCCGAGCAGAGCCGGTTCACCGAGGTCAGCCAGCGCTGGTACACCCAAGCCGAACTACTGCGCTCGATCACCCACCCCGGCGTGGCGCGGGTGCGCGAGCACTTCGTCGGCGCGCCGCCCCACCCCCAAGACCAGGCACCCGCCACCTCCGAACACGTGTTGTACCTGGTCACCAGCAACGTTGAAGGTGTCGAGCCGCACGCGGCGGTCAGCGGCCACGACCCGCGCGCGGCGTTGCCCTATCTGGAGCAGGCCGCCGGGGTGCTCGATTGGCTGCACTCGGGCGCGGCCACCCCCTCCGGCCAGCCCGTCCTCCACGGCGAGATCTCCCCCAGCGCGTTGGTGATCGGCAGCGAGGGCTACGTCGTACTCACCGCGTTCGGGATGGGCGCTGTCGCCGCCGCGGGCGCGACCACCCGACCCTACGCCGCACCCGGCTACGCCGCGCCCGAGACGGCCGGGGGCCTCGCCTCGCCGGCCGCCGACCGTTACGCCTTCGGGGCCCTCACCTACGCCGTGCTCTCCGGTGAGGCGCCACCCGCCCACCCCGAGGAGCTACGCGCGCGCATGGCCGCGCTGCCGGCCGTGGCCCACGTCGACCCCCAGCGCCGGGAGCGACTGCTGGCGATGGTGAGCCCCGACCCCAGCCAGCGCCCGCCCGCGCTGGAGTGGATTCAACTGCTGAGCGCGCCTACAGCGCCGGCCGCGCCCCCCGCCGCTCCCGCCGGTACGAGCGGCGCCCCACCGTCGCCGGGCAGCCGCGGCCAGCCGGCCGCTGTCCCCCCGCCTTACACCCCCGCCCGTTCCCGCTCCACAGCCCCCCTGGTGATCGGGGCCGCGATACTGGTGACGCTGGCGCTGGTGGTCGCGGCGGGAGCCTCCCTCATGCTCGCCCGGGACCGTGAGGGCGCCGTAGCCGCCCCGCCCGACAGCTCCCAGCCCAGCGCTCTCCGATCCTCGCCGGTACCTTCCACCCCCGCCGACCCCGACAGCGCCCCATCGCCCCCAGCTACAGTCGACCTCGACCAGGTGGTGCAAAACGACGGCAGCGTCGTCATAGCGCAGCAGAGGGACGAGGCGCCGGTGGTCGAACTCTACGTGGACTTCCAGTGCCCCTATTGCGCCCAGTTCCACGCCACCAGCAACGACACGCTGCTGGAACTGGCCGCGCAGGGCGAGGCGATCGTCCACGTGCGCCCGGTCAGTATCTTCGCCGGCCGGCCCGCGCCCACGAGCACCAACTCGCTGCTGGGCGGTGCTGCGGCACGGGCCGCCGCCGAGCACGGCAAGTTCATCGCCTACTACGACACACTCTTCGCCAACCAACCTGCCGAAGGCACCGCCGCGCTCTCCGTCGACCAGCTCAAGCAGTGGGGCAGTGAGGTGGGCATCGACGATCCGGCCTTCGCCGAGCGCATCGACACCGAGAACGCCGCTGTGGAGCAGTTCGTGGGCCAGTACTACCCCGAACTCGTGCAGTTGGCCCAACGCGAGCTCTCCGAAGCCGAACTGGCCAGCATCACGTTGCAGCAACTGATGAGCTGGGGCGGTGAGAACGGCGTTGATGCCTCGTTCCTGGACGGCACCTACACCGGCCAGTTGCTGGCGGCCACCACCGGCGCCTACGAGCGCTACAGCGGCCAACACGCCCTCCAAGGGACCCCGTCGGTCTACATCAACGGCGCGCTGCAAGCCAACAGCATCGACATCTACGCTCCCGAGCAGTTGCGCGCCGCGATCGAAGCGGCCGAACCCGGCGAGGTCACCACCCAGCCCCAGTAGTCACCGCCTCCCCGCCGTGGCGCTTCGGAGCAACGCGCGGTGTGTTTCTATGGGGTGGTCAAGCCGGGGGTGGGGCGCTGGGTTCGTGGGTGGGGCTAGCGCTTGCCCGGGCCTGGAGGGTTTGTTGTTCGCTCGTGCCTCGATCGCTGCGCGATCTCGGCAGCCTCAAAAGGGGCGCCGTGGCTGTGGGCGAGTGGAAAACGACGCCGACGCCCCCGAGGTAGGAGAGCCGCTCCTTGCCCTGCTTCGCGGGAGTCCGTGTCTTCCCTACTCGCTCGGCACCGGGGCTCCTCGATGGAGATCCGGTGCTCGGCGGGCCTGCCCTGGTGACAGGCGCGACGCCCGACTCGGCGCCGGCTGCGCTCGCGAGACGCTACCAAGGGCCACAGGGGTCAGGGCTTGCGCGCGATCCCAGCCCAGTAGTACGTGGCGTTGGGGTTTTCGGGCTCCTCGTCGGGCCGCCAGGCCATCACCGGGACCAAGCCCGGTTCGACCAGCTCCCAGTCGCCGAAGAACCGCTGCACGGCGCTGCGCTCCCGCGGCACCAGGGTGACCTGTGCCTGCGTGGCCGCTTCCACGGCCCTGGCAACCGCCTCCGGATCAAAGTCGGCGCTGGGGTGGGTGAGCGCCATATAGCTGCCGGAAGGCAGGGCATCCATGATTGTGCGGGTCTTTCCCCACGGGTCTTCCTCGTCGTGCAGCAGCATCAAAACCGCGACCATCATGAGCCCCACGGGCTGGTCGAGGTCGAGCACCTTCTGGAGTTCGGGGCTGGACAGGATCTGCTCCGGCTCGCGCACGTCGGCGTGGATGTAGGCGGTTCTGCCCTCGGGACTGCTCGTCATCAGCGCCCGCGCATGGGCGAGCACGATCGGGTCGTTGTCGAGATAGAGCACCCGACTCGCCGGTTCGATCCCCTGGGCGATCTCATGCACGTTTGGGCTCGTCGGGATTCCGGTGCCGATGTCGAGGAACTGGCTCAGTTGCGCCTCGCGCGCCAAATACCGCACTGCCCGACTCACGAAGTCGCGGTTGGCCCGCGCCATCTCCTTCATGTTGGGGATGACTTCCAGGAAGGCCCGTCCTAGCTCCCGGTCGGCGGGAAAGTTGTCTTTACCGCCCAGCCACCAGTCATACATCCGAGCCGAGTGTGCCACGGTCATGTCGATTTCGGGTGGGAAAGCAGCGCTTTCGGGAGTGGGTTTCATCCACTCTGGGGTCTGGCTCATGGGACGGTGTTCAACTCTCCGTGCGTGGATTTGTGCTTTTTGAGAGATCGTAGATTCAATGCCCGTTGTGGGCATAGGGTAATACTTGCGGCGAATCTGACGATCTGTTGTGAGTTACCGAGCGCCGCGGCGTCGTCACCGTTGATCCCACGCATCCCCCCGGCGTGCCCGCAGCCCGTCCGTGCCCCGCGGGAACCTAGAGCCGCTCGACCTCGGTGAGATCGATGTCGATGTCGAAAGGCTGAGTGAGCTTGAGCCGGTCATGGTGGATGCCCGTCAGCGCGTAGGCGCGCGTGGCGGGATCGAGCTCGTAGACGTAGACCACGGCCGCCCCTGAACGGTTCTCCACCCGCCAGAAATGGGTGATGCCGGCCTTGGCGTACAACTGCGGCTTGCGCTCCCGGTCACGCTCGTCCGATTCCGGCGAGACCACCTCCACCACCAGTTCCACCGCCTCGGGCCGGTAGGAGGTCTCCTCCGTTCCGCCTGCGGCATCGGCATGGATCACGAGCAGGTCAGGCTCGGGGCGCTGCCGTTTGCCCAGGATCACGCTCATCTCTCGCCGCACCCGAAGATCCCGCGGCACCATCCGACGCAGTCCAGCTTCCAGGACAAACATCATCAGTGTGTGAAACGCCTTTCGCGGGCTCACGAGTACAAGGCTCCCGTCGATGAGTTCGGTGTGCGGCGGGAGGTTGGGCAGCCGGTCGAGGTCCTCGGCGGTGAACCCCTCAGGCGGCGGTACGAGCCATTCCGGAACCGACTGGACGCTGGCGTCCTCTTCGCTGCGTGCGGCCTGCATGTCCCGCTCCCTGCTCTCGGACTTCGCTCCCAGCCTAGCGCTCGGCGCCCACACCGCCCGCTGCGCCGACGCCCACCTGCCCGGCGGCCCCACCGGGATCGAGGCCCCAGCCGGTCCAGGGGCGGCTGCCCGCGAACAGCGTCATACGTGGCGCCGCCACCAGCCCCCGCGCCCTCAGGAGGCGCACACCCTCGACGCCTGCGGTCACGACGTCACTCCTTGCCCACCGCCGCCGCCAGGCGCCCGCGGAGCAGGCCGCGGGAGAGCGCGCCGGTGACAGCAGCCATGGACGCGCCCGTGACAGACGGACCCGAGTCGAAAGCCTCGGAACTCAACTAGGGCGGGTGACACCGCTATCGGCCTCGAAGCGCACCACGATCGACTTGGAGGTGGGAGTGTTGCTGGTCTCGGCGGTGGAGTCCAGCGGCACCAGCACGTTGGTCTCGGGGTAGTAGGCCGCCGCACAGCCGCGAGCCGTGGGATAGTACACGACCTTGAAGTGCGGGGCGCGCCGATCCACTCCGTCGTTCCACTCGCTGACCAGATCGGTGTAGCTACCTTCAGCCAACCCTAAGTGGGCGGCGTCGTCGGGGTGGACCAGCACGACCCGCCGCCCGTCGTGCACGCCCCGGTAGCGGTCGTCGAGGCCGTAGATCGTGGTGTTGAACTGGTCGTGGGAGCGGATCGTCTGCAACAGCAGCCGCCCCTCGGGCACCTGGGGTGCGGTCATCTCGTTGACGGTGAAGTTGGCCTTGCCCGTGGCGGTAGGGAAGCGGCGGTCGTCACGCGGGGCGTGCGGCAGTGTGAAACCCCCCGGCCGGCGCGCTCGGGCGTTGAACGCCGCAAAGCCCGGCACCACCCGCTCGATCCGCTCGCGGATCGTGTCGTAGTCGGCGCTGAACTCCTGCCACGGCACCGGGTCGTCGGCCCCGAACACCCGCTGAGCCAAGCCGGTGACGATATCGACCTCGGAGCGCATCTGCGACGACAGCGGCTTGGCGCGCCCCCGCGAAGCGTGTACCACCCCCATCGAATCCTCGACCGTGACGAACCGTTCGCTGCCATCGGCGGCCAGGTCGCGGTCGGTGCGCCCCAGAGCGGGCAGGATCAACGCGCGGGCGCCGGTGACCGCGTGGGAGCGGTTGAGCTTGGTCGAAACGTGCACCGTCAGCCGGCACCGCCGCATAGCGTCCTCAGTGACGGCGGTGTCGGGCGTGGCCGAGACGAAGTTGCCGCCCATCGCGAAGAACACCCGCACCGCGCCCTCGCGCATCGCCTGGATCGCGCGCACCGTGTCGTAGCCGTGCTCGCGCGGCGGCTCGAACCCGAACTCCGCACCCAGCGCGTCCAAGAACGCCGGGGCGGGCCGCTCGACGATCCCCATCGTGCGGTCGCCCTGCACGTTGCTGTGCCCGCGCACCGGGCACACGCCCGCGCCGGCCCGTCCCACGTTGCCGCGCAGCAGCAGAAAGTTCACGACCTCGCGGATCGTGGGCACCGCATGGCGGTGCTGGGTCAGCCCCATCGCCCAGCACACCACGATGCGGTCGGCCGCGCGCACCATCGCCAGCGCCTGCTCGATCCGCTCGCGCGACAGCCCGGTGGCCGTGCCCACCTCAGCCCAAAACGCCGCTTCGTCGGCTGCGAGCAGCCCCCCGGCGAACTCCGCGAAACCGTGGGTGTGGGCGTCGATGAACTCCCGATCGATGGCACCGTCGTCGCCCTCGCGGGCGGCCTGGAGCAGCAGCCGGTTCAAGGCGCTGAACAGCGCCAGGTCACCGCCGACCCGGATCTGGAGGAACAGGTCGGTCAGCTCGGTGCCGCCGCCCACCAGGCCGCGCGCGCTCTGGGGGTTCTTGAACCGCCGCATTCCCGCCTCGGGTAGCGGGTTGACCGTCATGATCGCCGTGCCGGCGCGTTTGGCTCGTTCCAGCGCGGTCAGCATCCGCGGGTGGTTGGTTCCCGGGTTCTGGCCGGCCACGATGATGAGGTCGGCCTGCTGGAGGTCGTCGAGCACCACGCTGCCCTTGCCCACCCCCAACGTCTCGGTCAGCGCCGATCCGGAGGACTCGTGGCACATGTTGGAGCAGTCGGGCAGGTTGTTGGTGCCCAGGCGCCGTGCGAAAAGCTGGTAGAGGAACGCGGCCTCGTTGCTGGTGCGGCCGGAGGTGTAGAAGACGGCCTCGTCGGGGGAATCGGCAGCGGTCAGCTCCTCGGCGACCAGATCGAACGCGGCCTCCCACGAGATCGGGGTGTAGTGGGTGGCGCCTTCGGCGAGGTACATCGGTTCGGTCAGCCGGCCCTGCTGGCCCAGCCAGTAGCCCGAGCGCTGCGCGAGGTCGGCTACCGGGTGGGCGGCGAAGAACTCCGGCGGCACCGCGCGCTGGGTGGTTTCCTCGGCGACCGCCTTGGCGCCGTTTTCGCAGAACTCCGCGGTGTGGCGCCGCTCGGGTTCGGGCCAGGCACACCCCGGGCAGTCGAAACCCCCCGCCTGGTTGACGTCGCGCAGCCCTCGCAGGCCGCGTCGGGCGCCGGCCTGCCTGCCGACCACACGCAGGCTGTTGGCGATGGCCGGCAGTCCCACCGCCGACTCTTTGGGCTCTTCGACCCGCGGGTCGTCTTGGCGCGGATCTTCACGTGGCGCGGCAGACATCCAGACACCTCCTGTGCGTCGCCGTTCGCGCTCCAGCCGTGGACCCTCACGCGGGCTGAAGTGCGCCCTGCCCCGAGTATCCCAGCCATAGCCCGAATCGTCTCAGCCGCCGGGCTGCGCGTCCGGCATCCTTACCTCCCGTGCTCCGTACCGTCACGTCAGCGCGAGGTCGTCTGGCTGTCGGCCGGCCGTGACCGGGCCGCCTCTCCCCGAACACTAGATTCGCAACGCCGCTGGCCCGAACGCGCGCCGCAGTTCACCGCTGCCTCCTACCATCGTCAGGGCGGTTTGGGCCCGCCGAAGCTGTCGGGCCCGTGCCCCTCGACCAGCGAGCCGGCACACACCGCTGGCATGCTCGCGCCTTGGACCACGCGCGGGGCGTGACAATCGAATCGATGCGGAGGCACACGCATGTCCCCAGTCCTGGAAGGTCAGTTGGAGCCCCTTTACGCCGAGTTGCTGCGCCGCAACCCCGGTGAAGAGGAGTTCCACCAAGCCGCGCGGGAAGTGTTGGAGACGCTCGGCCCGCTCCTGGCCAAGCGTCCCGAGTTCCTTGAAGCCAAAGTCATCGAGCGCATCTGCGAACCCGAACGCCAACTCATCTTCCGGGTACCGTGGACCGACGACTCCGGCCAGGTACACGTCAACCGCGGTTTCCGAGTCGAGTTCAACAGTGCTCTGGGCCCGTTCAAGGGCGGGCTGCGCTTCCACCCCTCGGTCAATCTGGGCATCGTGAAGTTCCTCGGCTTCGAGCAGATCTTCAAGAACGCGCTCACCGGGATGTCCATCGGCGGAGGCAAAGGCGGCAGCGACTTCGATCCCAAGGGCCGTTCCGCCAACGAGGTGATGCGGTTCTGCCAGTCCTTCATGACCGAGCTCTACCGCCACCTCGGCGAGCACACCGACGTGCCCGCCGGTGACATCGGCGTCGGCGGCCGCGAGATCGGTTACCTCTTCGGCCAGTATCGCCGTATCACCAACCGCTACGAAGCCGGCGTACTCACCGGAAAAGGGCTGGGCTGGGGCGGCTCGCAGGTACGCACCGAGGCCACCGGCTACGGCAGTGTCCTGTTCATCGCCGAAATGCTGCGCGTGCGCGGCGAGGACATGGACGGCCACCGCGTCGCGGTCTCCGGATCGGGAAACGTCGCCCGCCACGCCATCGACAAGGCCCACCAACTCGGCGCCACCGTGATCACCTGCTCCGACTCCAGCGGCTACGTCGTCGATGAGAAAGGCATCGACCTGGAGCTGCTCCACCAGGTCAAGGAGGTCGAGCGCGGTCGCGTGGGCGATTACGTGGAGCGCCGCGGCGGCGCGGCCCGCCTCGTCGAGCAGGGCAGCGTTTGGCAGGTGCCCTGCGACGTGGCCCTACCCGCCGCCACCCAGAACGAGCTGACCGAGTCCGACGCGGTCACGCTGGTGCGCAACGGGGTCACGGCCGTCGCCGAGGGAGCCAACATGCCGACGACACCGGAGGCGGTGCGCGTGCTGCGCGAAGCCGGCGTCGCCTTCGGGCCGGGTAAGGCCGCCAACGCCGGCGGAGTCGCCACGAGCGCACTGGAGATGCGCCAAAACGCCTCCCGGGAGTCCTGGAGCTTCGAGCGCGCCGAAGAGCAGTTGGCCCAGATCATGCGGCACATCCACACGCTGTGCCATGACACCGCCCAGCGCTACGACCGTCCCGGCGATTACGTGGCCGGCGCCAACATCGCCGGCTTCGAGGCGGTCGCTGAGGCGGTGCTGGCCCAAGGCGTCATCTAGCACCCCGCCCTACCGGAGGGTTCCCCGGCGCCGCTCGCGGCGGGGAACCCGCAGCCGGCGCTCGGCCTCACCCCCGGTTCTGCCGTAGGAAAGCGGTGAACTCGACCAGCGAGATCCGGCCGTCGCCGTCGGTGTCGACCGCGCCCACGGCGCGCGCCGCCGCCTCGTCGGTCATCTCCTCACCCATGACCTCCATCAGCCGTTTGAGTTCCCCGGCTGAGATGAGCTGGTCATTGTCGGCGTCGACCAAGTCGAAGGTCGCCGCGTACTCGTTTTCGGGTTGTTCCGCCACCGTGCCGTGCTCTCTGTCGTCTGTCGCTGGGCCGTGCCGGCAGTTGGGCGCCACCGGCCGATCGACACGATACAGCCGCCGCACTAAAGCGGCCTTCCGATCCGCCCGCACGGCCCCTTACCAACCTTTCTGTTTACGCCCTCGTTGCATCGGTCAGCCGTGGAAGTGACGACCCTGGCCACGGCGCGCGCCGTCGGCATCCGAGCCGCAAGGAGGAACGAGATGCCCCACACCCTGGCGCACAAGCTGATCGGATCGCATCTGGTCGAGGGCGAGATGGTGCCTGGGAGCGAGATCGGGCTGCGCATCGACCAGACCCTGACCCAAGACGCCACCGGCACTCTGGTGATGCAAGAACTGGAGGCGTTGGGCCTGGACCGTGCCCGCCCCGACCGCAGCGTGCAATACGTTGACCACAACCTGCTCCAAGCCGACGAGCGCAACGCCGAGGACCACCTGTTCCTCCAGTCGGCCTGCCAACGCTACGGCCTGTGGTTTTCCAAGCCGGGCAACGGCGTTTCCCACCCGACCCACATGCAGCGCTTCGGCGTCCCCGGCGCCACAATGGTCGGCTCCGACTCCCACACCTGCGCCGCCGGCTCCCTGGGGATGCTCGCGATCGGCGTCGGCGGCCTGGACGCGGCCATGGCCATCGCCGGCCACCCGTTGCGCATCCCGATGCCCCAGATTTGGGGGGTGCGGCTGAGCGGGCGGTTGCCGCCGTGGAGCTCGGCCAAGGACGTGATCCTGGAGTTGCTGCGCCGGCACGGCGTCCACGGCGGGCGGGGCCGCGTCATCGAGTACCACGGCCCTGGCGTGGCCACACTCAGCGCCATGGACCGCCACGTCATCGCCAACATGGGCGCAGAACTGGGCGCTACCACCACCGTGTTCCCCGCCGACGCCAACGTGCGCGCATTCCTGCGCGGTGAAGAGCGCGAGAGCGACTTCGTCGAGGTGCTGCCCGATCCCGGCGCCGGCTACGATGTCGCCGACGAGATCGACCTGAGCGCCGTGGAACCGCTCATCGCGGCTCCCTCATCGCCGGGCAACGTCGTCCCCGTGAGCGAGATCGCCGGAGCCGAGGTGAGCCAGGTCGTCATCGGCTCCTCGGCCAACCCTGGCCTGCGCGACTTCGCCATCGCCGCTGCCATGGTCAAGGGCCGCCAGACCCACGACACGGTCAGCTTCGACGTCAACCCCTCCTCGCGCCAGATCCTCGCCGACCTCACCACCATGGGCGCCACTGTCGACCTGATCAACGCCGGCGCCCGCATCCACCAGACCGGCTGCCTGGGCTGCATCGGCATCGGCCAGGCGCCCGCCGTGGGGCACAACTCGCTGCGCACCTTCCCCCGCAACTTCCCGGGGCGTTCCGGAACCAAGGAGGACGCGGTATGGCTGTGCTCGCCTGAGACCGCCGCCGCCTCGGCACTCACCGGCGTCATCACCGACCCTCGCGACCTGGCCGACCGGCTCGACCTCGCCTATCCCCACCTGAAGCTGCCCCAGCGCGCCAGTGTCAACACCGCGATGCTGGCCCCGCCGCCACCCCCCGAGCAGGCCCGGCACACGGAGCTGGTCAAGGGCCCCAACATCTCCTCCCTGCCGGATTTCCCGCCGCTGCCCGACCGGATCGAGGCGCCGGTGCTGCTCAAGGTCGGTGACAACATCTCCACCGACGAGATCTCACCAGCCGGGGCCCGCGCGCTGCCGCTGCGCTCCAACATCCCAGCCTTGGCCGAGTTCACCTTCACCCAGATCGATGAGAGCTACCCGCAGCGGGCACGCGAGCGCGGCGGCGAGTCGGGCCATTTTGTGGTGGGCGGCGACAACTACGGCCAGGGCTCTTCGCGCGAGCACGCGGCCATCGCGCCCCGCCACCTCGGGCTGCGCGCGGTCATCGCCACCTCCTTCGCGCGCATTCACTGGCAAAACCTCGCCAACTTCGGTGTGCTCGCCTTAGAGTTCACCGATCCGGCCGACTACGACCGCATCGACAGGGGCGACGTTCTCGTCCTCGACGACCTGCGCCGCGCGTTGCCCGCTGGTGCCGAACTATTCGTCCGCAACGCCAGCACGGGCGAGAGCTACCAACTGCGCCACAGCCTCTCGCCGCGCCAGGTCGAGTGTGTGCTGGCCGGCGGAGAGATTCCGCTGCTGGCCGCCGGCGCGGACTGAGGAAGCGGGGTGCCGGGTGTGCGACGCCGACCGGAGCGGCCCTTAGGTTCTGGTGGGCGAACGGCTGGGGTGGGGGCTGTGGAGGGTGTTCTTTGTTGGCTCGTGCCTCGATCGCGTCGCGATCGCGCCAGCCCGCGAAGGTGACAGCGGATGTGCTCCTGCCCATCGCCCACTCGCCCCGCTTCCAAAGCACAGAACCTAAGGTCTGTGGTGGGGGCTGTCCGTGGCGAGCGGCGCACGCTCGGGTGAGGAAACCGCCCTCGGCCTGGCGCTGTGGTCACCCGGGGCGCGCTGGCGCCGGACACGAGGTGCACGGAGGGGGAAATGACGAGGGGCCGCCGGGAAGACCCGGCGGCCCCTCGTGACGCTTTGATTAGACGATGCCGCGAACGTCCTCAGCCTGCGGGCCCTTGGGGCCCTGCGTGACGCTGAACTCGACGCGCTGGTTCTCGTCAAGGTTGCGGAAGCCGGTTCCGGCGATGTTGCTGTAGTGGACGAACACGTCGGGGCCGCCGTCATCCTGACTGATGAAGCCGAAGCCCTTTTCGCCGTTGAACCACTTCACGTTTCCCTGCATGATGCGGACTCTCCATCCTGGGATCAGTCCTGGTCCCACACTCTGCGGAACCGTTGGGTGCTGCGAACCTTCCCACTGAGAGAGTGCTCGCCCGGTGAAAACTCCGCGGGCGATCGTGCGATCAAGCGAAATCAAACCTTGCAACCCACAGGTCACTGTAGCACAGTCCGGGCCGCGCGGGTCGTTGGCGCGGCCGTGGCGGGAGGGCGGTGCTCGTTCGCAGTGTGACTCCGTCTTCGTCTTCGCGAGCGGTAGCGGATTCGGTTCTCGCGCTCCGAACGCGGAAAATTTTCCGCTTCCCCGGTTAGGGGCAAGGGTCGGTGGCGGTTGGCCGAGTGCCTTAACCAATCCCTTGGTTAACCGGTTAAGTAATAGTTGCGCACAGTAGTGATGAGATGGCTTCTGGGGGGCTCTCCGTGCAGCGGGTTCCCTGCGGCGGCATGACTCAGCCGGCGCCGTGCCGGCTCTTCATCAGCAGGCAACGGCAGGTCTGGCTGCTGGAGCGGGTCGGCTTCAGCAGTGCGCCGTGGCCTCTGCCGGTGCGTGACAAGAAAGCGCCGTGCCGTACCCATGGCCGGCAATGGAAGCTAACGGCTAGTCGTCCCATCTTTGCCATACTTTGAATCGTTTCAATTTCTGTTCTTCTGTGAGAGACAAGGTGACGTTGCGGGAACATAACGTCGCATTAATCGAGGATTGACGGGGGATGGTGGCTGTGTTTCGCTACTCAGCACTTGTCCACTGGACATGCCGGGGCCAGAGGAGAGCGCCGTAGCAACGCCGGCGCGCCCTTGGCTCACCCCCCTGAAAGCACCCCGAAGAGTGTGCGGAAGATGCGCGAGAGAACTCTGTGCCGGGGAGGGGGTGCGACCGGCAGCGGACTCGTGCAGGGGGACGGCTTGCTACCCGTTCTCAGTCACCCCCTGGGGGCGCCGCGATCTTTGCTGAGGGGGAAGGGACGAAGAATTGCGAAATCGGCTCACGTATATCGCCGGTGCTTTGGCGGTCGCGCTAACGGCCGCGGCGTGTACGGGCAATGGCGGGGGCGACTCCGACGATGACAGTGATGGGGCACAGGCTTACCCGCGCGAAGAGACGCTGTACACCAGCGGGGCCCAGTGGGGGCCGCCCTCCACGTGGAACCCCTTGATGTTGGGCCAGCTCGCCACCGGCACGGTGGGCTTGGTCTATGAGCCGTTGTTCCTCTACGACCCCTTGAAGGGGCAGTATCGCCCCTGGTTGGCCGAGAGCGGTGAGTGGACCGGTGAGGACGTTTACGAGATCACGCTGCGCGAGGGCGTCGAGTGGTCCGACGGCGAGGCGTTCACCGCCGAGGATGTCGTATTCACGACCGAACTGGGCCAGATGGAGACCGTCCACTACCACGACGTGTGGGAGTGGCTGGACAGCGTCGAGGCCGTCGACGAGCACACGGTGCGCTTCACCTTCTCCGACCCCCGCTACCAGGAGTGGGGGCGGTGGATCTACCGCACCTCCATCCTGCCGCACCACCTGTGGGAGGGGCGTTCCGAGGAGGAGGTCACCAGCGGCGCCAACGAAAACCCGGTGGGCACCGGTCCCTATGTCTACGAAGACCATGATCAGGACCGCATGATCTGGGCCAAGCGCGACGGCTGGTGGGCTGAAGAAGCTCTCGGCCTGGAGGTGCAGCCCAACTACGTCATCGACCTGGTCAACTCCAGCAACGAGACCGCGCTCAACCAGGTTATGCAGGGTGACCTCGACCTGAGCAACAACTTCCTGCCCAACATCGCCGAAAAGGGCGGGGACGAGGTGCATACCTACTACTCCGGACCGCCCTACATGCTCTCGGCTAATACGTCGTGGCTGGTCATGAACACCACGAAGCAGCCGATGGACGATGCGCAGTTCCGCAAGGCCATGGCTCACGCCATCGACGTTGACCAGATCGTCAACGGCGTTTACAGCCAACTCGTCCAAAAGGCCAGCCCAACCGGTCTGCTGCCCATGTGGGAGCAGTACATCGACAACAGTCTCGTCGAGCAGATGGGCTTCGGTTACGACCCCGAGCGGGCCAAGGAGTTGCTGGCCGGCGCCGGCTACGAGGACACCAACGACGACGGTTTCGTCGAGAGTCCCGAAGGTGACCCGATCGAGTTGACGCTGATCGTGCCCAGCGGTTGGACCGACTGGATGGAGGCCGCCCGCGTCATCAGCGAGGGCGCCCAAGCCGCAGGCATCAACGTCACCACCGAGTTCCCCGAGCAAAGCGCGCTCATCGAACGACGCAACAGCGGCGACTACGAGATCGTCATCAACAATGAGCGCCAGATGAGCAACTCGCCGTGGACCTACTACGAGTACATGTTCCAGCTCCCGATCAAAGACTCTCAGGACACGGTGAACTTCGGTCGCTACGAGAACGAGGAGGCCTGGGAGCTGGTCGAGGAGCTCAACCGAGTTTCCGTCGACGACACCGAGACCATGCGCGCGATCACCTCGCAGTTGCAGGAGATCCACTTCGAGGAGATGCCGCTGATCCCGCTGTGGTACAACGGCCTGTGGTCGCAGGCCAACGAGTCGACCTGGACCAACTGGCCCTCCGCTCAGGGCGACAGTCATTACATCCCGACCACCTGGAACGGCTACTTCCAGTTGGGAAGCATCCTGATGCTGACCGAGCTCGAACCGGCATCCGAGTAGGACGGGATCACTAAGGCGTCGGTGACGGCCTCCGTCTCTCTTGCCCTTCCGGGGGCGAAAAGAGAGACGGAGGCCTTTTGTCGTCAGGGATGCCGCTCGGGTGCGGCGCTAGATCGTTGATGGGGAATGGTTGTTGCTGGTCAGTGGTCGTAGGCGGTCAGGGAGCGTTTGACGGGGGCGTCGATGAGCCAGTTGTGCCAGATCGCGGCGTTGAGGGCGCAGATGCGCTGGCACA
>NZ_BAABDD010000039.1:0-35036 GCF_039539445.1 Salinactinospora qingdaonensis | reverse complement strand
GGTGCGACCTCGTGTCGCACGTAGACCACCCGCGCACACCCAAAGGCCCGCGCCAGCGCGGCGCGCTGGGGACCGTTCGGGTACAGACGGAAGCTGTACCGAAGCTGCATACGAACAAGCGTACTACCATCGGTTCACAGATGCATACGAACGGTCACAACCGGCCGGCACTACGTTTTCGTTCCGCACGCGCACTTGGTTTTCGTGACGACGTACCGGCACGCGGTGTGCTCCGAGCTCCACCTGCACCGCATGGAGGAGATCATGCGATCGGTGCGCGCAGACTTCGAGGTCGAACCGGTGGAGTTCAACGGTGAGGACGACCATGTGCATCTACTGGTGACCTTCCCGCCCAAAGTCGCGGTCTCCACACCGGTCAACAGCCGCAAAAGGGGTGTCCTCGCGCCGGTTGCGCCAGGAGTTCCCCGAGCTTGTCCGACACTACCGGCGGGCCACGCGACTCTGGTCGGGCTCCTCCTTCGCCGGTTCGGTGGGCGGGGCCCCGTTGACCGTGCCGCGCCAGTACATCGAACAGCGGGAGCGTCCGCAGTGAAGGTGCGCCGGACCGCCTAACGGCGGTTCAGCTTTCCCTGCCCCGCTACGCGGAAAGGTCGGCCTCACCTCCGCCGTAAACGGCGAAGCACTACCGACGAACCTGGTCGCCATACGCGACTCCAAACACCCCCACCTCGGGCACCTCAGCATCCCCAGCACCGAATGGACGACCCTCCTCGGCACGCTCCGCGCTGAGGAACTGTAGACGGCGCACCACTACAGGGCTGCCCCGGCCTGACAGCCCTTGCGGTGCGTTCCCTCATCTGGGAAGCCGGCCATGTTCCCGGTGATGGGTCTCCCCGGCTTCCGGAAACGGATGGCGTCGCGTCATCCTGCCGCCGTGACGGGCACGGCGCTTCCGGTTCAGCGGTTTCCGCTCCAGATGACGCGGTCGGCGAAGCCTCCTCGCTCCTCGGCCTTGGAGCGGCGGATCTTTTCGAGTTTTTCCTCGTCGATCCCCAGATCGTGGGCGAGGGCGTGGATCACCTCTAAAATATCGGCCAGCTCCTCGGGGGCTCGGTCCTCCTTCGCGGCGAGGAACTCCGCCACTTCCTCGCTCAGCTTCTCCCGCAATCTGTGCCGGTACTCCTGCGGGCCAGCGGTATGCGTGACCGGATTCCCACCTTCACTGCGAATGATGTGGGGAATCCGGTCACGCACCAGCTTGCCCCTTTTCCGTTTTCCTAGTCCTCCCGACCGCACGACCAGCCGCACAGCGTCCCTCCTCGGCTTGCGTCAACGGCGCCACATTCTAGAAAGAGCGGGGCGACCGGCAGGAGCGAATGGCTCGATTCACGGAAAGCACGCCAGGACACGCTTCCCGTGGACGTGACGGCCGGTGGGGCGTCGGGAGGTTCCGGCGCCCCACCGGGCTCGCTCGGGCCGTCTGGGGCTCGGTCAGGCCGCGAGGCGCTGTGGGGCCTCGGCGGGTTCCAGGGCGAGGTTCAAGACCTCGCGGACGTCGCTGACCGGGTGGACGGTCAGCTCGCGCAGCACGTGCTCGGGCACGTCGTCGAGGTCGGGCTCGTTGCGGGCGGGGATGAGCACCGTGGTGACGCCGGCGCGGTGGGCGGCCAGCAGCTTCTGCTTGACCCCGCCGATGGGCAGCACCCGGCCCGTCAGCGACACCTCACCGGTCATGCCCACGTCCGAACGCGCCATCCGCCCCGACAGCAGCGACGCCAGCGCGGTGGTCATGGTCACCCCGGCGCTGGGGCCGTCCTTGGGGATCGCCCCGGCCGGGACGTGCAGGTGCACGCCGCGGTCCTTGAGGTCGCCCACGGGCAGCTCCAGCTCCGCGCCGCGCGAGCGCAGGTAGGAGAGCGCGATCTGGGCCGACTCCTTCATCACGTCGCCGAGCTGGCCGGTCAGCGTCAACCCGCCGGCGCCCGACTCGGCGTCGGCCAGCGAGGCTTCCACGAACAGCACCTCGCCGCCGGTCCCGGTGACCGCCAGCCCCGTGGCCACTCCGGGCACCGCCGTGCGCTCGGCGGTCTCGGGTGTGTGGCGGGGCCGGCCGATGTAGCCGGTGAGGTCGTCGCCACCCACCGCCACCGGCAGCTCGCGCTCCCCGCGCGCCAGCGACGCCGCGATCTTGCGCAGCACGCGCGCGATCGAGCGCTCCAGGGCACGCACCCCGGCCTCGCGGGTGTACTCGGCGGCCATGCGGCGCAGCGCCTCGTCGTCGAGGCTGACCTCGCCCGGCCGCAGCCCGGCCTTTTCCAACTGGCGCGGCAGCAGGTGGTCGCGGGCGATGGTGACCTTCTCGTCCTCGGTGTAGCCGTCGAGCTCCACCAGCTCCATACGGTCCAGCAGCGCGGGCGGGATGGTCTCCACCGTGTTGGCGGTGGCCAGGAACACCACGTCGGACAGGTCGAGGTCGACCTCCAGGTAGTGGTCGCGGAAGGTGTGGTTCTGCGCCGGGTCGAGCACCTCCAGCAGCGCGGAGGTGGGGTCGCCCCGGAAGTCGCTGCCGACCTTGTCGACCTCGTCGAGCAGCACCACCGGGTTCATCGTGCCGGCCTCCCGGATGGCGCGCACGATCCGGCCCGGCAGCGCGCCCACGTAGGTGCGGCGGTGGCCGCGGATCTCGGCCTCGTCGCGCACCCCGCCCAGCGCCACGCGGGTGAACGAGCGTCCCATGGCGCGCGCGACCGACTCGCCCAGCGAGGTCTTGCCCACGCCGGGCGGGCCGACCAGGGCCAGCACGGCGCCGCTGCGGCGCCCGCCGACCACGCCCATGCCCTGCTCCTCGCGGCGCTTGCGCACCGCCAGGTACTCGATGATGCGGTCCTTGACGTCGTCGAGGCCGGTGTGGTCGGCGTCGAGGACCTGCTGGGCGCCGCTGACGTCGTAGGCGTCCTCGGTGCGTTCGTTCCAGGGCATGTCGAGGATGGTGTCGAGCCAGGTGCGAATCCAGCCCACCTCGGGTGAGGAGTCGCCGGCGCGCTCCAGCTTGTCGACCTCCTCCAGCGCGGCCTTGCGGACGTGCTCGGGCAGGTCGGCGGCCTCCACGCGCTCGCGGTAGTCCTCCTCCTCGCTGCCCGGCTTGCCCGACAGCTCGTTGAGCTCCTTGCGGATGGCCTCCATCTGGCGGCGCAGCAGGAACTCGCGCTGCTGCTTGTCGACGCCTTCTTGGACGTCCTGGTTGATCGTCTCGGTCACGTCGAGTTCGGCGAGGTACTCGCGCGTCCACTCGATGAGCTTGGTCAGGCGCTCGGAGACGTCGTAGGTCTGAAGCAGCTCCAGCTTCTGGGCGACCTTGAGGAAGGGGGAGTAGCCGCCGCGGTCGGCCAGCGTCGCGGGATCGTCGACCTGCTGAATCCCGTCGATGAGCTGCCATGCGCCACGCTTGTGCAGGTAGCTGGTGAGCAGGGTCTTGTACTCGCGGGCCTGCTCTTGGACCCTGCCGGGCCAGCCCCCCTCGGGAGCGGTGTCCTCGTGGGGTGTGGCCACGACCCACAGGGCCGCGCCGGGTCCGGTGGCGCCGCTTCCCACGCGCGCCCGCGCGACACCGCGCAGCACGGCGGCGGGTTCGCCGCCAGAGGTGCGGCCGACCTGTTCGACGGTGGCCACTGTTCCCATCTCGGCATAAGAGCCGTCGACGCGCGGCACGATGAGCACGCGCGGCTTGGGCGCAGAGCGCACGCCGGGCGCCTTGGCTGCGGTGTCGTTACCGGCACGGGCGGCGTCCACGGCGGTACGGACTTCTTGTTCGGAGATGTCCACCGGCACGACCATGCCGGGAAGAACGACGTCGTCATCGAGCGGCAGGACGGGCAACGTCACGTCGGACTGCGTCTCAGTCATCAGACCCTCCTTATTGAGTCACTCAGACTCAATAAAAAAGAGCCCGGTTTTCTTCCCCTGTGGGGTTTCGCCGTGAGCGATCGCCGGGCCGGAGTCGTATCAGTGCTGGTCTGTGCCGTACCGCAACACCGCGACGCGGGGAGTTGTTCCGGCCTGCGGGCGGGGCACGGGACGGTTCGCCGTGGGCTTAGGTTCTGTTTTTGAACGGCTGGGCCGTGGGCCGTGGGGAGTGTTCTCCGTTCGCTCGTGCCTCGATCGCTTCGCGATCTCGGCAGCCCGCGGGGCATGAGGCTGCATGATCGTCACGAGGGGCACCAGGCGGCCATCCTCGCTGTGACCAGAGCGCCATGGGGCGCCGCGGCCGATACGAAGGGCCGGGTGCCGAGGGAGGGCGCGATGTCCGGGAGTGCTCAGGGGCGCCGTCAACTCGCCAGACCACAGCGGTAGGCGATGACGACGAACCGGTCGCGGTCGCGAGCTTGCAGCTCGACCACGGCCCGACTCACGTGGCTGCGCGCGGTTGCAGACGATGCCGCCCCGTGCGGCGGTTGCGAGGAAATTGCCGCCTACCGCCGGCCGGGTGAGCGACTGGCCGCCGAACAGGCCCAGGTAGGCGGGCATCGAGCAGGTCCGACGGCGACGGCGGGACCGGCATCCACAGCGGCTCCCCCGGCACCCCGGGGGCCGGGGTCACCCTCCGCCGTGCAGGGCGGCGCGGGCGGCGTCCAGCGTGGTGGTGCGGTAGGCCGCGCCGAACAGGCACACGTGCACCAGCAGCGGGTGCAACTGGTGCAGCGGGATGCGGGCGCGCCATCCCGAGGCCAGCGGCGCCGCCTCGTTGTAGGCGTCGCGCACCCGGTCGAGGTAGGGCAGGCCGAACAGGGCGAGCATGGCCAGGTCGGCCTCGCGGTGGCCGCCGTGGGCGGCCGGGTCGATGACGACGGCCCCCTCGTCTTGCCACAGCACGTTGCCGCTCCACAGGTCCCCATGGATGCGGGCCGGCGCCTCCGGTGGCCCGGCCAACTCTTCGACAGCGTCGACGACCTTCTCGACCAGCCGGACGTCGCCGGGGGTGAGCGCTCCCCGATCGGCTGCCTTACGCAGGTAGGGGGCGAGCCGCTGTTCGGCGTAGAAGCGCGGCCACTCTTGGGCGGGCGTGTTGTCCAGCGGCAGCGGGCCGATGAAACCGTCCCAACTGGCGCCGAACGTCTCGGCTCCGGCCAGGTGCATCGCCGCCAACTGGTGGCCGAAGCTAGCCGCCGCGTGGGGGGTGGGCTCGCGCTGCTCCACCCATGAGGTGACGAGGGTGCGGGTGTCCCAACCCACGACCTCGGGAACGGGCGAGCCGAAGGAGCGCCCGAGCCAGTCCAGGCCCAGCGCTTCAGCGCGGAACACGCCAGTCAGGTGCGCTGAACCGCGCCCGCTGGGCACGGCCTTGACGAACAGCGCCCGGCCGTCGTCAAGGACGGCGCGGTGGAGGTGCCACTCATGGCTGGCGCCCAACGAGGTGGTGGAGTCGACCTCGCGGCCGGTCAACTCCGCGACGCGCTCGGCAACGGATTCCATGACGGCCCCTTAGTCCGCAGCCAGCAGCATGGCCAGTTCGCCGGTCAGGCCCTTACTCGCGCTTTCGATCATGGTGAGAACAGTGGTGAAGCCGTCGTCACCGCCGTAGTAAGGATCGGGGACTTCGGGGTGGAGGCCGGTGCCGGGCGCGAAGGAGCGGAACAGCCGCAGTCGGGTGCGCGCAGCCTCCTCGTCGGGGGCGAGGCGGCTAAGGTCGGCGAGGTTGTCGGTGTCCATAGCCAAGACGAGGTCACGCTCGGCGAACCAGGCGGGCTGGAACACGCGCGCCACATGTTCGGTGGGATAGCCGTGGACGCGCAGTGTGGCGGCGGCACGCTCGTCCATACCGGAGCCGATATGCCAATTCCCGGTGCCGGCGCTGTCGAGGACGACGGCCTCCCCTAGGCCGGCGCGTTCCAGGTCGGTACGCAGGACCTGTTCCGCCATAGGGGAACGGCAGATGTTGCCCAAGCAGACGAGGCAGATACGGTAAGGGCCAAGTGGATCGCGAGGTTCCGGCACGCTCATGCGCACAACCGTAACCCACTTTGCGCGATCGATCATGGCCCCCTGATTACGCGGGAAACGGCGTGGCGCCCGGAATTGCCCGGTTATGGCCACTCCTCGACAACGTGGGGAAAACGGCGAGGCAGGCTTGGGGCGCGGGCGTTGGAATGCGTGAAGGCGCTGAGAGAGAGCGAACCGGCTGCTGGCCGCGGCCGGTGTGGCCGTCGGAGGCAACCGTGGCAGTGGGGGCCGGCCGCCGCGGCCCCACTGGTCAGCCTCGGGGCAGGCGTACGACGGTGACGAAGAAGTCGTCGATTTGGCGAACGACCTTGATGAACTGGTCGAAGTCGACGGGCTTGGCGACGTAGGCGTTGGCGTGCAGCCGGTAGCTGCGCAGTATGTCCTCCTCAGCTTCAGAGGTCGTCAACACCACGATGGGGATGTGGGCGAGGGCATCGTCCTTCTTAACCTCTTCGAGGACCTCCCGGCCGTCCTTGCGGGGCAGGTTGAGGTCGAGCAAGATGAGGTGCGGGCGTGGGGCGTTGGTGTACTCGCCTTCCCGGCGCAGGAACCGCAGCGCCTCGACACCGTCGGAGACCACGTGCAGGCGGTTGCCCACCTTGTGTTCCTCGAAGGCTTCCTTGGTCATGAGAACATCGCCGGGGTCGTCCTCGACCAGCAGCACCTCTATGGGTTGCACCATCATGACCTCGCTCAATTTCTCATACCTTCGTCTCTTTCGGAGTCGGGAGGCTGGGCGTGGTCCTGCCCGTGCCCTTCGCCGGTCTCCTCTGTGGTGTCGCTGGCGGTACCGTCGCCGGGGTCGGCTTCGACTGGCAGCGACCAGCAGATCCGTGTGCCGACAATTTCCGGTTCGATATCGAGCCAGATTCGTCCGCCGTGAAACTCCACGATCTTCTTGCACATGGCTAGGCCGATACCGGTGCCGCCGTACTTGTCGCGCGTGTGGAGCCGCTGGAAGATCACGAAGACGCGCTCTGCGTACTGGGGTTCGATACCGATCCCATTATCGGCACAGCAGAAGACCCACTCATCGTCGCGCTCTTCGACACTGATGTAGACGCGGGGCGCCTCGTCCCCACGGAACTTGATCGCGTTGTTGATCAGGTTGAAAAACACCTGCGTCAGCAGGGTGCGGTCACCGTTGACCACAGGAAGCTCATCGCCGTTGACGACCGCTCCGACCTCTTCCAGCGCGGCGTCAAGGCTGCGCAGGGCGTCTTGGAGGGCCTCTTCTAGGTCCACGGGAGCGAAGTTCTTGGTGCGCCCGACGCGGGAGAAGGCCAGCAGGTCGCTGATGAGGGTCTGCATCCGTTTGGCGCCCTCAACGGCGAAGTCGATGTAGGAGTCGGCGCGTTCGTCAAGCTGACCGCGGTAGCGACGCTGGAGCAACTGGCAGAAGCTGGCGACCTTGCGTAGCGGCTCCTGGAGGTCGTGGGAGGCGACATAGGCGAACTGCTCCAGCTCCAAGTTGGAGCGGCGCAGCTCCTCGGTCTGGCGCTCCAACAGCTCCGACTGCTCCTGGAGGGTGCGCCGCGCCGAGCCGACTTCGTCGAGGTCGCTGACGATGCGCATGCGCATCGTGTCGACATCGCGGGCGACCTGCTGAAGCTCCGGGGCGCCCTCCACCTCGATGCGGTGGGTGTAGTAGCCGTCGGCGACCTGCTGGAGGTGGCGCCCCAACTCGTCGAGAGGGCGCAGCACCCAGTGCTGCAACATGATCCACAGGAAGACGCTGAGCACCACCATGACGGCTCCCACGAGCACCAGCAGCGCGATGAGCTGCTGGGTGGCTGTGGCCAGACCGTCTCGGGCCTGAGCCATCTCCAGGTCGATGCGCTGCTCGGCGTCGTTGGCCGCGGCCCGCAGGTCGTTGAAGCGTTCCCGCCCCAGCTCGTAGTCCTCGGCAGTGACCTCCTCTCCGTCTTCCACCTTGGCGAGGGTGGGGTTGGCGAAGTCCCGATGCCAGGCCTCGCCAGCGTTGAGGAGTTGTCGGATGTCGGAGTCGATCTCCTCGTTGTCACCGGCGACCTCGCGCAGCGTGGGCCGGCTGTCCTGCAACGTGGTGCGCCCCTGCTGGTAGGGCGAGAGGAACTCGACATCACCGGTGAGGGCGAAACCCCGCACCCCATTGTCCTGGTTGAGGTAAGCGGCCTTGGTCTGCTGTACGGCGCTTTGAGCGGGCGCAAGCTGGTCGACGATGCGCATCATGGCGTCGCGGGCTTCGAAGGCGGCCCCGGTGATCGTGGCGACCGAGGCGACCAGCACCACCCCCACGGTGGCGAGCAGCACCATCACCCTGCGCCGCAGCGACCACAGCCGCACGCGCGTGGAACGGCCGAAGCGGCCGAGCCGATCCATCCGCCCGGGCTGGTCGGCCGAACCGACGCGATGAGGCTGCTCACTCGGTTGGGAGCCGGTTGAGTGGCTCACTGAAGATCCTCATGGGTCAAAAGGAGCATGGCGACGTCGTCCTGCAACGGACCGCCGTTATAGCGTTCAGCCTCGTCAACCAGACGTTCGGGGAGATCGTTGATCGAGGTGCCCTCCGCGAGCACCGAACTGAGGATACGGCTGAGCCCCTCGACGCCTAGCCGCCGCGGAGTCTCGCCGTCGTAGGCGTCGACGAGCCCATCGGTGTAGAGCATGAGAGTGGAGCCTCGAGGGAACGAGAACTCCTCCACTGGTGGGTGGACGTCGGGAAACACGCCCAACGGCGGGCGCGGGGTGGCGCTCACTTCGGAAACGCCATCCTTGATGACCAACGGCGGCGGGTGACCGAACAGTCGGACCCGCGCGGTCTCGGTGCCGTTGTCGATGCTGACCTGGCACAAGGTGGCGTACTTCTCCTCTTGGGCACGTTCACTGACGAGTATGTCTTCCAACGCCGGCAGCAGCGCTTCCTCGGCGACTCCGCCCATGACCAGAGCGCGCCAGCCGATGCGCAGGCACACGCCCAAGGCGGCTTCGTCGGGTCCGTGACCGCTCACATCGCCGATGATGATGTGGGTAACGCCGTCCTTGTCCACCGCGTCGAAGAAATCACCACCCACCAGGGCCCGTTTCCGGCCGGGCCGGTAGAAGGACCGCGGGTTCAGCGGGGAGTGGTCGAGCAGCAACTGGGGCAGCAGGCCGCGCTCCAGCCGCAGGTTCTCCCGAGCGTACATCTCGGCTTCGCGCAACTGGCGGGCGTGCTCGTCGGAGCGGCGCCGCTGGATGGAATAACGCAGGCTCCGCGCCAACAGCGAACCGTCGACCTGGCCCTTGACCAGATAGTCCTGGGCACCGGTGGCCACCGCCTCGATACCCTCGTGTTCGTCGTCAAGTCCGGTGAGTACGACCACGGCGGCCGAACGCGCTGAGGTGAGTACCTCGCGCAGCAGCTCTATACCGCTGGCGTCGGGCAGGTTCAAATCGAGCAGCACGCAACCCCGGAAACCAGAGAAGTGCTTGCGGGCGTCCGCCAGCGTGGCAACCCAGGTGATGTTGGCATCGAGTGCGACCTCGTCGAGTAACTCCTCGACGAGGAAAGCGTCCTGGGCGTCATCCTCGATGAGCAGGATCTCTACGGGCTCGCCTGCTGAAGCGGGGGTTTCGGTCACCGTCTCGACGGAGTCACCGCCGACATGCGGGCGCGTCTCGGTGACGGCCGCGGGATCGTGCCCTGTTTTGCTGGTATCCACACATCGCCTCTACGTCGACCAGTCGTTCAGCGCTCAGCGGCGCCTCGCCTCGCTTCCCGGGGCACTCATGAGCCTCCTCAGGGTCCGTTGGTGCCGTACGTCACCAGAGCCCGCCTTCACCGAAGACCGGGGGAGCCCGCTCAGGGGGAGGCGCCGGCACGTGGCAGACTCACGGCAAGTCAAACGATGCCAAACAATAACCGTCCGCAATGTCATGTCGCCAGCGGGATTGCACGAGGGACGTTCGGTGTATGAATTCGGAACCTTCCCCTATAGCGGCGATGGTCGTGAAGCACCGAATTCCCAGGCAAGAATACCTGCTAGCCACGACAGCGCCAGAAAGGCGGGGCGCCCTCGACTCCGGCGGAGGCTGGCCCGACACGGATTCATAACGGATTGTGAACAGCACTGTGGCCCCGATCCCTCCGCACTCGACCATGGGCTCGTCACAACGCGCGGCCGAGAACCGAGAACACAGCGGCATCGCGCCGGCCCCATCGGTGAACATCGCCACTCCACAACACGACACGCCGATACCGGCCCCAATGCCCGCAACGGGCCATCGTGATACCCGGCCCCACAGGCCCCAGAGGACGTTGTTGTCGAAACGCGGCGCGCCCGGGGTAAATAGCGGAGAATACGGTGCGGGAAGGTGCTCGTTAGTCCGAAAGGACCCCGAAGGTGTCGCTCGCGCTGATCCTGACCGGTGCCGTGCTGGTAGCCATCGCAGCGTTCAACCGCGTCCCCCGCGTGGGGAGACGCCTCACCAACGCCCCCAGCACCCAGGTGTCCCCGTCACGGGGCGCTTCACGGGCCACTGCGACGCGCTCTCGAACCCCACCCCCGCCGCGCCTACACATGGCCCCGGCGCGCCTCACTGAGGCGGGACGCGCCACACTGACGACGCTGGGCGGCAGCATGCTCATCGTGGCGTTCTTCCTGACGCTGTCGAGCCTTTGAGGGATCGTTAGCTCGGCAGCACCCGACGCACGAGCGCGCGGGCCGCCACAGCGGCGGCGACGGTACCCGTCAGGGCCGCTGTGGCCGAGACCGCGCCCATGCGCAGCCATCGGGCCTTAGCCGCGGTGACGGCGGCCGTGCGCTGCTCAGGGGTGAATGGCCCAGTGCACATCTGAGGTTCGAGTTCCAACGGACGCCACAGGCTGGGCCAGCGACGCAGCGGGTGCGCGGGGGCCCCACGGAGACTGCCGCGCGACAACCGCGCCGCCAACGTGCCCGTCGGTAGGCGCGACTTGAGCCGTGCCTGCCCGGCAGGGCGGGGCGGCGGGGGCAGCGTCACCGGCCGCGGCCCCAGGAAGCGCAGTTCCCCGGGAGCGTTGGCGATCAGCTCGGCGAGCATCTGGGCACAGGCGCGGGCGTCACCCAACGCCGTATGCTGCCCGGTGGGCCAGCGTCCGTTGAGGGCGTGACAGGCGCGCGGCAGCGAATAGCGCCGCAGTTCGACTTGGGACCGCAGGGCGAGCAGTGTGCACAGCCCGACCGCGCCGGCCGGCAGGCCGGCGGGGACGAACTCCGCGGCCAGGAACCGCTCCTCGAAGTCGAGGTTGTGCCCCACGACCACTGCCCCCGAGAACAGTTCGGTGAGGTCGCCCACAAGGTCGGCCGCAGTCGGGGCTCCAATGACGTCGCCGCCGGCGATACCGTGGAACTGTTGTCCGGTGACGGGGACGCGGGGATCGACCAAAGTGGTGAACTCGCGCACCACAGTGCCGTCGCCGCGCATGCGCACCACCGCGATCTCGCACACGCGGGCTCCCTCGGCCGGTTGCAGACCGGTGGTCTCGACATCGAGCACCGCGTATTCGAGATCGCGCGCCCGGACACCCCACCGAGACCTGGTCAAGGTCCCCTGAAGGAGTGCGCGCCGGCCAGCGCGGCCATCGTCCAGCACGTCGTGGTCCCCTGTCCGTCGGATTCACCCCCGCCGGCCTCGGCAGGAGCCAGGCGGCCTCTCCCTGCAACCACATAAGGGTGCTCTCGCGGAAGGGCCAACTCACGACCCTACCCGCTGGCAGCGACACGACCCGCGTAAACACACACTGGCCGGGTGCACGGTGCCAACTCTCGGGGCAGGCGGATACGGCTGTGCCGGGTGGCTCTCCCACCGCCGAGCGGTCTTCCGCGCTGACTGCGGGTCCCGCCGTGGCCGCACCGCCACCACGCGGGCGTGAGAGGCCCCCTCGCTTTCGCCTCGGCCGGCGTGCTCAGCGGAGCAAACGGGCCCCGCCCCGTCCCTACGCGCATCCGTGGCTGTTGCGGGGCGGGCGGAGCAGATCCAAGGGGCGCCTGGCCCGCGACGAGCCGTCTAGGCTGAAGAGCCCCGCGTGGCTACTACGCGCCCCTGGATGGTTGGAGGCAGAGCTGTTGGACCACATCGTCGTCGTCGGAGCCGGGATGGCCGGGCTCAGTGTTGCGGAGTCGCTGCGCGATGGCGGGTTCGAAGGGAGGATCACCCTCGTCGGCGAGGAGCCACACCTTCCCTACTCTCGGCCTCCCCTGTCGAAAGAGTTCCTCACCGGCAAGGGCGGGCAGGCGGCCCAGGAGCAGGGCGTGTGGCTTCGTGAGACCGCACAGTTGGACGCGCTGGAGCTGGACCTGCGGCTGGGACGGCGCGCCCAGCGGCTACTGCCGGGCCAGCGCCGCGTCGAACTGTCCGACGGCGCCGCGCTGACCTGTGACGGCATTGTGATCGCCAGCGGCGCCAGAGCGCGTGCCCCCGCGACCGAGCTGGCCGGGGTGCACGTGTTGCGCACGCTCGACGACGCCAAAGAACTGCGCGAGGCCATGGCCGGCGTCGACCGGATCGCGGTGATCGGTGCCGGTTTCATCGGCGCCGAGGTTGCGGCGAGCGCGCGCACGCTCGGCCTGGAAGTGGCCCTCATCGAGGCGGCTTCCACGCCGATGACGCGGGCGATCGATCCGCGGGTGGGGACGGTGCTGACCGAACTGCACCGCGACAACGGGGTGGACCTCCGACTGGGGGCCGGCGTGGTGGGGTTCGACTCCGGCCCCGGCCACAACCGGGTGGAGCGCCTCCGGCTGTCCGACGGCAGCACCGTGACAGCTCCCCTGGTGGTGGCTGGTCTAGGGGTGGAGCTCAACACCGACTGGCTGGCCGACTCGGGGGTGCGACTCGACCCCGACCTGGGCGGGGTGCAGTGCAACGCCCACTGCGAGACCTCACTGCCCGGTGTGTTCGCCGCAGGCGACATCGCCAGTTGGCCGCACCCGCGCTATGGCGGGCGCCTACGACTGGAGCACTGGACCAACGCCAGCGAGCAGGCGGAGGTGGCCGCCCACAACCTGCTAGCCGGTGCGGGCAGCAAGCGGGAATACACCCCGGTCCCCTACTTCTGGTCCGACCAGTATGGCGGGAAAGTCCAACTCCTGGGGCAGGCGGCGCCAGCCGACGAGGTGGAATTCGTCCACGGTTCCCCCGAAAGCCGCAAGTTCGTCGCGTTTTTGGGCCGCGCGGGACGCCTCGTGGGGGTGCTCGGCCTGCGCTCTACCCCCAAAGTTATGCGGTACCGCCCCCTGCTGGCCGCCGAGACGACGTGGGATGAAGCGCTGGCGGCTGCCGCGGGCTGACCCGTGCCGAACCACGCCGCGAGAGCGCGGTGGTCACCCCGCGACAGCGAGATGACCACCGCCGGCCCGGCTCATCCGAAGGCGAAACTGTCGGTGGCCTCGATGAGGTGGTGCAGGATGCCGGGCTCGTCGAAAGCGTGCCCGGCGTCATCGACAAGCAAGAACTCCGCCTCCGGCCAGGCGCGGTGCAGGTCGAAAGCGGTCGTGGCCGGCGTGCACACGTCGTAGCGGCCCTGGACGATGACGCCGGGGGTGGAGCGCAGCTTCCCGGCGTTCTCGATGAGCTGGCCCGGCGTGAAGAACCCGCCGTGGAGAAAGTAGTGGTTCTCGATACGCGCGAAGGCCAGCGCGTAGGAGGGCTCGGCATGGACGGCGCGGAGCTTCTCGTCGGGCAGCAGCTTGATGGTGGAGCCCTCCCACACGCTCCACGCCTGGGCTGCCCGCAGCCGAACCTCGGGGTCGGGCGAGCTGAGCCGTTTGGCGTAGGCTCCGATGAGGTCGTCGCGCTCGTCCTCGGGGATGGGAGCGAGGTAGGACTCCCATAGGTCGGGGAAGAGGAAGGAAGCCCCACTCTGGTAGAACCAGAGCAATTCCTGGTTACGTAGGGTGAAGATCCCCCGGAGCACGAGCTCGCTGACACGCTCGGGGTGCTCCTCGGCGTAGGCCAACGCCAATGCACTGCCCCAGGAACCTCCGAACACCTGCCATTTACTGACACCGACCATCTTGCGCAGCCGCTCGATGTCCTCGACGAGGTGCCAGGTGGTGTTGGTGTGCAGCTCGGTGTCCATGCGACTGGCGTGAGGGGTGCTCCGGCCGCAGTTGCGCTGGTCGAACAGCAAAATCCGGTAGCGCTGGGGGTCGAACAGCCGGCGGTGGTCGGGAGTACAGCCGGCGCCCGGGCCACCATGGAGGAACACTACGGGCTTTCCCGCCGGGTTCCCGCACAGCTCCCAGTAGATGCCGTGCCCATCACCGACATCGAGCGTTCCGCTGTCATAGGGCTCGATGGGCGGATACAGCGTGCGCATGAGAGGAGCGCCCTTCTTTTGTCAACGAGGCTGACGGTCGTGCAGGAGGCCGAGCGACGGTGACCGCGCCGAAAGTGGGACCCAGGCAGACGTGGCAACTAGCTCAACGGCCAGTACGCGGGCCCGGTAACTCTCGACGGTGATCAGTGCCCATCGCGCGTTGGATCGAGTTCACGGCTATGTGGCAGATGCCGCCGGTGTGGACGGTTCCGACCGCATCTACTCCACGGGGTGGGGACACACCTCCCGCCCGACGATCGACGGGCGTAGTGGCTCGGGTCATAGCCAACGGAGAGGCACCCCCAGGGACGCGCTGCGGGCCCGCGGCGCTGTTGCCACGCGCGAAACCACCGACCGATGCTGCGAGACCGCCGCGCCGCGCGACCTTCGATCGGGGCTGCTGTGCCGACCGCACACCATGAGCCACAATCGCCGCGCAACTCATCCATTTGAGTCATCCTAGACTCCGCCGCCCTGCCGCGCCGACCGGTGCGAATGGCCACATCAGCACCGTATCCGTCCCGTTATCGAAATCCGCGCGGCAGCGACTCGCCAGGGCGAATGGCGCCCGTCGCAACGGTTAATAACCGCATACGACACACTCGGCTACAGTGAACCCTGTCACAGCGCCGCGGACGTGGAGGGTCATGTCGAGCCAGGCTGGCGAAGCGCCATCCGCTACCGCCGGTGAGGCGCTGTCGCACTGGAACCAACCACCCTCACCACCGCTATGGCCCGAGTGCGCCGCCTCAGGGGGAGGGCCCCACAGCCGCGGGGCGACGCATCTCACACAGAGGGCCCGATGGCCATGGCCGCCACTCAGAGCCTCCGCGGCGAGCCGTGCCACGGCGGCGATGGATTCACACGAGCACCGACGACAAGGACTAACCCGCGCGTTGCGTGGAGACGGCCGATGGGGATGAGCGCCGGCCACACCGCCCCAGGGGGCCGGCCTCGGCAACCAACCAGCGCGTTAGGGTGCAGATGGGTTTACCGGGGATAGGGAAAAGGAAGACATGCCGACCACCAACGACACTCGTGTCGTCAGCTACAGCCCACTCATCGCTCCCGAGGACCTCCTCGCGGAGCTGCCGATGGGGCCGGAACGCACCGCACTTGTAGAAGAGGCGCGCACCGAGGTCAAGCGCGTGCTCGACGCCGACGACGACCGCCTCGTCGTCATCGTGGGCCCCTGTTCGGTGCACGACCCCGTCTCAGCGCTGGATTACGCCCGCCGACTCAAGGCGTACATGCCCGCCGTCGACGACGCTTTGTGCGTGGTCATGCGGGTCTACTTTGAAAAGCCCCGCACCACGCTGGGCTGGAAGGGCCTGATCAACGATCCCGGCCTCAACGACAGCTTCGACGTGCACCGCGGGCTACGCACAGCACGCAAACTCCTCCTCGACATCGGCTCGCTCGGTGTCCCCTGCGGCACGGAGTTCCTCGACCCCATCACCCCCCAGTACATCGCCGACGCCGTCAGTTGGGGCGCAATCGGTGCCCGTACGACCGAGAGCCAAGTTCACCGCCAACTCAGCAGTGGGCTGAGCATGCCGGTGGGATTCAAGAACGGCACCGACGGAGATGTGCAGGTCGCAGTCGACGCCTGCTCGGCCGCGGGAGCCTCCCACACGTTCTTCGGGGTGGACCCCAACGGCTACGGCGCGGTCGTCAACACCTCCGGTAACCCCGACTGCCATGTCATTTTGCGCGGGGGACGGTCGGGCCCCAACTTCGACGTCGACAGCGTCAACACCGCGCTGGAGGTGATCGGCAACGCCGGCCTGCCGCGCCGGCTGATGATCGACGCCAGCCACGCCAACAGCGGCAAGGATCACCGGCGCCAGCCCGGTGTGGCCGAAACCATCGGCGCCCAAATCGCCGCCGGCCAAAACGACATCGTCGGGGTGATGCTGGAAAGCTTCCTGGTCGAGGGCAACCAGAAGTTGGCCGACCCCACCGACTTGACCTATGGCCAAAGCATCACCGACAAGTGTATGAGCTGGGAGGTCACCGAAAGTGTCCTCGCCGACTTGGCCGAGTCGGTACGCACGCGCCGCAAGCTCGCCGACTGAGCGCGCCCAGCGCCGGTCACGTTGCCTCGGCGCGTCGCTGCCGGTCCTAGCTGGCGGCGGTGAGCGCCGAGCGCGGCGTGGCTGCCCCCTGTTCTTGACCAGTTGTTGGCTGCCGGCAGTACCGCGGCCCAGCACTCCCCAAAGGCGTGACACTGATCACGCCCCACGCGAGGAGGGGGCGACAACGGGGCTCACGCCCCGGCACTGTCACCCCTGAGCCGACCCCCAAGACAGGGACGTTTTCCCACGTCACGGCAGGTTAATAGGGCGGATACCCCCGTCTCGCACCAGGGCGCCTCTGGGGCGGGCGGGGGCGCACTGCTAGTCTGAAGCGCGTCACCGACCCCGCACGGGAGAGTGTCCGGGCAGCCAGTCCGGGCCGCCGAAGGAGCAATTCCCTCCCCAGAGAACCTCTCAGGCGTAGCGGACCGCGCGGGTGAGACCACTCTGGAAAGCAGGGGCTACCGCTCCTCGCCGAAGGTGCAAGCCTCCCCGCGGGGTGGCGAAGCTCTCAGGCACCATGACAGAGGGGGAGGATGACAGTGTCGGCGTTGGTTGGGCCGGCCGAGGCGACCGAAACTGTCGAGTTTTCGGTTGGTTCGCCGGGGCAGCCCTCGTAATCTCGACGTCCATCCTCTCGGGAGTGCCTATGACGGAGTCCGCCACCAGCGCCCGCCCGACCCCGCTGCATGGGGTCCACGAACGCTTGGGCGCTACCCTTGTCGATTTCGCCGGCTGGTCCATGCCGCTGCGCTACAGCAGCGAAACCGCCGAACACCGGGCCGTGCGCGAAAAAGCCGGCTTGTTCGACCTCTCACACATGGGTGAGATTCACGTTACCGGCCCGCAGGCGGCGCAGTTCCTCGACTATGCGCTCGTGGGACACCTCTCGGCCGTTACGGTGGGGCGCGCTCGCTACACCATGCTCACCAACAGCGAAGGCGGCGTCCTCGACGACATCATCGTCTACCGGCTGGCCGACGATGAATACCTGGTGGTGGCAAACGCCGCCAACCGCGAGACCGTCGCCGCGGCCCTGACCGAACGCGCTGCCGGCTTTGACACCAAGGTCAACGACCTCTCGGACGAATACGCGCTGATCGCCCTGCAAGGGCCGGAGGCGGCGCAGCTTCTCGCACCGCTGACCGACGCGGATCTGACGACGATCAAATACTACGCCGGCTACCGGCAGACGGTGGCCGGCTACCCGGTGCTGCTGGCCCGTACCGGCTACACCGGCGAGGACGGTTTCGAGATCTTCATCCGCCCAGGCGAGAACGCACCGGCCGTCTGGGATGCGCTCGTCGAAGCCGGCCAGTCCCACGGAGTGCTTCCCGCCGGCCTGTCGGCGCGGGACACGCTGCGCCTGGAAGCGGGTATGCCGCTGTACGGCAACGAGTTGAGCACTGAGGTGACCCCGTTCGAGGCCGGACTGGGCCGGGTCGTCAAACTCGGCAAACCCGGAGACTTCGTAGGTCGGTCGGCGCTGGCCAAACGCGCTGAGCAGGGGCCCCGTCAGACATTGGTGGGTCTAGTCGGGCATGGTCGGCGCGTTCCCCGGCAGGGGTATGCGGTCATGCGCGACGATCAGCGGGTCGGTGTCGTCACCAGTGGGGCCCCCTCGCCGACCCTTAGCCGCCCCATCGCGGTGGCCTACATCGACAGTGACGTCGACACGAGCACGGGGGCCTTCGCCGTGGACGTGCGAGGCCGGCCGGAAGCCGTTGATGTAGTGTCGCTTCCCTTCTATAAGCGAGAGCGCTGACCTGAAGGGGCATGGTACGGATCAAGACCTCGCGGTCACGCCCCACAGGCGGCACCGACGGTCTGGGTCCCGCGCGCCCGCGCGGGGCCGTGCTGGATAATAAAGACCTCCTGGAGAGTTGAAGTGAGCGTTCCCGCGGAGCTGGGTTACACGAACGAGCACGAGTGGGTGTCCGTCAACGAGGGCGTCGCCACCATCGGTATCACGGCCTACGCGGCCGAATCCCTGGGTGACATCGTCTACCTTGAGGCGCCTGAAGTCGGTGCCACCGTCACCGCGGGCGAGCCCTGCGGTGAGGTCGAATCCACCAAGTCGGTCAGCGATATCTACTCGCCCGTGAACGGAGAGGTCGTCGAGGTCAACCGGGTCGCCGACGATGACCCGGAGATCATCGGCAGTGACCCCTACGGCCAGGGATGGCTGTTCAAGGTTGAGCTCACAGATGACCCGACCGGTCTACTTACCCCGGAACAGTACACACAACTGACTGAAGGCGAAGGTTGATCCTATGACCGCCGAGAGTAAGCCCCTGAATCAGTCGCTGCACGAACTGGATCCGGAGGTTGCAGCCGCTGTCGAGGCAGAACTGGGGCGCCAGCGCGACACGCTGGAGATGATCGCGTCCGAGAACTTCGCGCCGCAGGCCGTCCTTGAAGCCCAAGGCACGGTGCTGACCAACAAGTACGCCGAAGGCTACCCCGGCAAGCGCTACTACGGCGGTTGCGAGCACGTCGACGTCATCGAGCAACTGGCCATCGACCGCGCCAAATCACTGTTCGGGGCCGAGCACGCCAACGTCCAGCCGCACTCGGGTGCCCAAGCCAACACCGCGGTCTACTTCTCGCTTCTCAAGCCGGGTGACACGATCCTGGGCCTGGACCTGGCCCACGGCGGGCACCTCACCCACGGCATGAAGCTCAACTACTCCGGGAAGATCCTCAACCCGGTGGCCTACCACGTCCGCGAGTCCGACGGCACGCTGGACTACAACGAGATCGAGGCGTTGGCCAAAGAGCACCAGCCCAAGATGATCATCGCGGGCTGGTCAGCCTACCCCCGCACCCTGGACTTCGAGCGGTTCCGTGCCATCGCCGACCAGGTCGGGGCATTGTTGATGGTCGACATGGCCCACTTCGCCGGTCTCGTGGCCACCGGCCTGCACCCCAACCCGGTGCCTTACGCCGACGTGGTCACCACCACCACGCACAAGACGTTGGGTGGCCCCCGCGGCGGGCTGATCCTGGCGAAGGAAGAGTACGGCAAGAAGATCAACTCGGCGGTGTTTCCCGGCATGCAGGGCGGACCGCTGGAGCACGTCATCGCCGGCAAGGCGGTGGCGTTGAAGATGGCGGCCGGCGAGGAGTTCGCCGACCGGCAGCGCCGGACCGTGGCGGGGGCGCGGCTTGTGGCCGAACGGCTCACCCGCTCCGACGCTGTCGAGGTGGGGGTGAACGTCCTCAGCGGGGGTACCGACGTACACCTGGTCCTCGTCGACCTGCGCGAGTCCGAACTCGACGGGCAACAGGCCGAAGATCGCCTGCACGATATCGGTATCACGGTCAACCGCAACGCGGTGCCCAACGACCCCCGTCCACCGATGGTCACCTCGGGGTTGCGCGTGGGCACGCCGGCCCTGGCCACGCGCGGCTTCGACGAGGATGACTTCGCCGAGGTCGCCGACATCATCGCCAATGCGCTCAAGCCCGACTTCGACGCCGCGGCGCTCAGCGACCGGGTCCAAGCGCTCGTGGCGAAGCACCCGCTCTACCCCGGGCTGCGCTGAGCTGGACGATCCACCCTTTCGAGGGGCGCGGGCCCTGGCAGGGGCCATGGCCCGCGCCCGCCGCCTTCAGCTACGCGCAGACAACTCGAAGTGGCCGCGCAGCAGCCGTTCCCGATCCTCGTCGCTGGACAGCGGACAAGAGGCGCACATGGTCTCGGCGTACTTGTAGTAGAAGCAGCAACCGCCCCGCACCAGGAAGAGGCGTTCGGGGCGCTCGGGGGGACGTCTCGCAAGGGTGAGGGGGAAAGCGCGCTGCCGTGGGGTCACCCGGTGCTTGCCGCAGTTGATGTAGCCCACCATGCGCGTGGCCCGGTCCCACGCCGCCCACTGGTCCCGGCCAACCTCGTCGGAAGCCAGCAGCAGCGCCCAGTACAGTGAGTCGGCGGCCATACTCCACTGCGGTCGGGTCCCGAATCGCGTGTAGTCGCGCACCGCCGCCAGGATCGGGGTGAGCGTGGTCACCGCCGACCGGATGAACCAGTGATCCAGCGCGGCCTCGTCGTCGACGACGACCGTCCCGGAGAACTGGGCCATGGGGTCGCTGTGCAGCACCGCAGTGGCCGCTGGACGCAGCGCGAGCTCATCGATCCCGCCGGAAGGGCTGAACCTCAGCCACACCCGCGGCGCCGAGAGCCCGGGAGCCCGCCCCGTCAGGTAGGCGGTGGCAGCGGCGAACCCGAAGACGTACCGGCCGAGGTTGGCCGCGAGCACGGCCGCCGCCGACACTTGGTGTCCCTGGCAGGCGGCCGAACGCAGTAGTTCGATCAGTTCCGGTACGCGCTGGGGGGCGCGGTCGGCCCGCACCCACTCCTGGCCGTGCGGCTCGGGGGCGTCGGTGGCGAGCAGCCGGACTTTGACGTGGAGTTCGCGCTCGTTGACCCAGCGCACCACGCCGGCCAGCGGATGGCCGGTGAAGGAGGAGGCTCTACCGGTTGCACGATGCGACATACAGGAAAGCCTATCCTCATAGCCATGCGCCTCATGGTGGCCTCCCCCGCGGCGAGCTCCGGCCCACGGCCGGTGAATTTCCTATCAATACAATTGGGAACCCGCTGGGGGTGGGATAGCGTGACAGGCACACCGGTATTCGAAAGGGGTATACGTGGGTAAGCGGCTGGTGCTGTGGGATATCGACAAAACCCTGCTGGACGTCGACGACATCGGTTTCGAGATTTTCTCCGCGGCGTTCGCCCGATTCACCGGGCTCACCGACCACATCGACACACGAGGCCCCGGCCGCACCGAATGGCGTTGGTTCAACGAGACCCTCGACGCCAACGGGCTCACCGCCACCCCCGGCGACTTCTCCCGCTTCCTAGAGCTACAGCACGCGGAGTTCTCCGCACGCGCCAGCGAACTGACCATGCGTGGCCGGATCTTGCCCGGCGCCAAAGAAGTCCTCCACCGCTGCGCCAACGAAGCCGACATCGTATCTTCCCTGCTCACCGGTAACACTCGTGCCAACGCCGAACTCAAACTCACCACTTTCGACCTGCACGAACTAGTGAGCTTCCCCTTCGGCGGCTACGGCGACGACCACCCCGAACGCTGCGAACTGGTCCACATCGCCCGCCGCCGGGTCTACGAGAGCACCGGCGTGGAATTCACCCCCGACACCACGGTTCTCATCGGCGACTCCCCCAACGACATCCGCGCCGCCCACGACGGAGGTGCACGGGTCGTGGCGGTCGCCACCGGCGTCACCGATGCCGCCACGCTCCAAGCCGCCGGCGCGACCGTCGTTGTGCCCGACCTCTCCGACACCGACGCCGTCATGAGCGCTGTTCTCGGCTGAACGGATCACCGGCGGCCCCGCCCGCCCTAAGCGGCGCGCATGGTCCGCGCCTCGAAGCAGGGGCGGCAGTCGGCGTGGCTGCCCCACGCCCGAGCCGAGCCGGGTGCGGTGCCATGGAAGCCTCCGGTTTTGGCGCTGCCCCTCCCGCGTCGTCTAAAGCTCGCGGCCCTTCCAGGACAGGCGGCCCCCTTAGGCGAGCTGACGCTGCGGGTTCTTGGGTGGGGCCGCCATCGACATGCGGATGACGGCCGGCAACCGGTCGAGTTCCAGGGCGCAACGCAGGTTCTCCAACGGTTGAGAGCGCACCTCGCGCCATATGGCCGAAGCGTCAGCGTCGGCGTCGAGGACGAGGTCAAGGCGGACTTGCGGCTGCGACCTGGACTCAGTCATGCGCGCTCGCGCCCGGCGCACCCCCGGGTAATCCGCCACCTCGTCCTCAAACGCGTCACAGGCCGTACTCGACCGCATCTCGGTGATGCCGGCAGCCGGCTCCGGCTCCACCCGCAGCCGTCGTACCGTGTCGTCGCGCCCCTGGCGCACCATCCACCACAGCGCCAGCAGTGCCACCACAACCGCGAGAACGACCGCCGCGTAGGGGACCCACGCCTGCCCAAGCGTATCGGTCACTGCCCCACCCAGCAGAGGCGCGCTCGCGCGTGCCCGACCGAGCAGTCCCAACCCCACCGCCAGGGCGGCCAGCCCACTGGCCACGAGTACGAGACCGACGAGAGCCAGACCCCACCGGTTGCCGCGCGCGGGCCCGCGCGCGCTGTCGCTCACCTGGGCTTCGCCAGGCTGCCCCGGCCGTGCGGGCCGGGGAGAAATAGCGTGCGTAGGCATATCGCTACCTAATGTAGAACGATGGATGTATCGGCGACGCCTGTCGCTGGACATGTCCTGCCCGGCATTGCCGCCACGACCACAGGAGGCCAGGCCGGCGGAGAGCGACGCGCCGTGCACGCGGATGCTCGGGCCGGAGCCCAAGCATCCGGCGACGATACCGGTTGAGCCGAGGCGAACCGGACCGAAATCTTCCTCTCCACAGGTGCCGGCCGGGCCGGAACCCCTCCATCGCGCTCCGGAGGGATCTCCCCGCGCGAGAGGGGACGGAGGTCACACTCATCAGCCTCACGCCTTCGCGTAGCGCACCCGGGTACGCACCTTGAGCTCGCGCAGAGGGGCGAGATCGGCGAGCCTGCGCTCCACAGCCTGTCGCAGCAGGTCGGGAAGCTCCTCGTCGCCGCGTAGTTCGGTGTAGGCCCATACCCCGACCCGGCGCCGTCCCAGGCGCACCTGGACCGAACGCACCCCGTCGACCTCGCGGGCGGCCACGCTCAACGCCCGCCGCAACGCGGGCCTGGACAACCCCACGACCAACGCGGGATCGTCGGTGCGCAGCGGCAGCCAGCGCCCGCGCCCCGGCACCAGCGCCAACGAGATCAACACCAGCCCGATCAGGGCCAGAACCAGTGAGGCGAGTTGTACGGCGGGATCGCTCCAGCGGGCCTCACCGGCGTACTCGGCCGCCTGCTGAAACGGGAGCCCCGTGAAGGGGCGCCCGATGAGAGCCGAGATCACCTCGGCGGCGGCTAGTCCCGCCACACCCGCGACCACAAGGCCGACGAGGAGCGCCGGCCAGGAACGGCGGGGACGGAAGGTGTGGACCGCCACCCGATTCGCGCGCTTGGCGGTAACGGGGTCAGGACGGCCCAGCGCGTCTTCCACCGTGGTCATTGTGTGTCATCACCCCTCTCAACGTGTGCGATCACAGCAACAGGCGGCCCTAGCCCCACCGCTACCGCAGATGACGCTCGCGCCCACGGTCGCCTTCTCGAACGAGCTCGGTGACCTCGATATCGGTGTGGCGTACCCGCAGTCCGGTCAACCTCTCGACTGTGTCCTGAACGTGTCGACGGACCTCGCGCGTGGCCTGGCGCACCGGCACGGGGTAGCCCACAGCAATGCTCAGGCTCAACATCACCGAGGCTCCGCTGCGGTGCGCCTGGGCTCTACTGCCCTTGGCGGCGGCGAACAAGGGTAGGGCACCCCCAGCGCCCGTCCTGGTCGTTTCGGTCTCGTCGGCGGCTCTGGTCGCGATCTTGGCCACGACACGCTCGGGAATGGCGGTGCGCCCTCGCTGCTCCATCGGAGGCCGCTGAGCGGGAATCATCTCGGTTACCGACGCGGTCGTTGTGTTCATGGCTCACCCCGTGTTCATTGGCGCCGGGTGAACAGCTCGGCGAGGTCGATCTCTCCCTCGAAAGCGCGCCCGGCCAAAAACCCCGCCAAGCCCAGCAGCAGTACGAGGGCGAACGCCCAGAACCCCCCGAAAGCGCTAGCGAGCCCGAGCACGGTGCCGAAAGCCAATCCGACGATTGGCCACATGGCCATCCCTCCCGATCGCGGTGTGTGGTGTTGTCGGGTCGCGGTGACCGCGGCCCGGTGGTTCAGCTGATCTGGCGGGCCCGCGCGCGGCGACGCCGACAGCGGCGCAGCCACGCGGCGACCCGGCCGACAGGTCCGCGCGGCGCCCGGTAAACGCCGATGCGCTCCCTAGCACGGCCGCTGTCCCCCCGGTGGGAAGTCGTTACCGCCAACCGGGCTCGCCACCACGCCAGTCCCGCCGCGAAGACCTCGGGGTCGCCGCCCCGATCGGGGTGGTGGGCGCGAACCCAACAGCGGTAGGCCCGCAGCTCCCCTTCCATCGGCTCACCGCCCGCCGGGCGCGCCCGGCGCGGCACCGACGATGTCGGTCACACGGACGTGGACGGCGCTGCCCGGGACCAGGCCGCCGACCGTCTCTCGGACCTGGTCGGCGATCTGGGGAAGCGGTGTCCCCCACAACGCCACGATCCCGACCTCCACGGCAGTCTCGCGCACGGCCACCCCCTCGACCCGCCCGCCCGCGACGGGCGTGGCGATGGTGTGAAAGTGTCCCGGCGACAGCGCGGCCACGTCGGGGAGTGCGAGTACCCGCGCGGCGATGGTGCGAGCGCTCTCCCCCTCGGCGTCAACCTCCGCTGCTTCTGTCATCGCACGCGCGACCCGGTCTCGGCCGTGGTGACGGCGGTGGTCTCCTCCTCGCTGTCCTCGCCCTCATCGGGCAGGTGGATGTCATCGACGGCGATGTTGACCTCGGTGACCTCCAGGCCAGTCATACGCTCGACGCCGGTGATGACGTTGCGGCGCACCGCCCCGGCGAGATCGGGGATGGCGGCGCCGTAGTCGACCACGAGATCGATGTCGATCGCGGTCTGGCTCTCGCCGACTTCCACGGCCACCCCACGCGCGGCGTTGGACGTGGTGCCGGCGCCGGGGATGCGGTCGCGTACCGCGCCGAAGGCGCGTGCCGCGCCGCTTCCCATCCGGTAGACCCCGCCGACCTCACGGGCGGCCATACCGGCGATCTTGGCGACGACTTGGTCGGCGACGGAGGTGTGGCCTCCGGTCGTGGTGGTCTCGCGTGCCCCTCTCCCCCGGTCGCTGGGACTCGTTTCACGGGCGCTCGGGACCTTGGCCTCGCTCTTGGTTTCGGTCACTGTTCTTCTCCTTCACTGCGAACCACAGCGCGGTACTGCCGCGCCGAAACGGCTGGCGCCGAAGGCGTCTGGAGCACCCCATATCCACACCCTCGGATGCCGTCGGCGGCTTGTCGCTATCCCTTTGACCAGCCGAGAGCACCACTACCCTCATATGGTGTGATCTAGACCGCACATAATGAAAACTACGGGTAGCCCCGAACGGGGATACCTACTGTAGTCAACCACAAGCGAAAAGTAACGTGTTTTGGGATCACCGACTGCCGTCCCGCCCGGTGGGATGGGGGCTACCCGCCGACGGCACCCACCGGCCCCAGAGCGCACGCCCCGCACTCAAGTCGGCCGAAACGCTGCCACCTCAACCGGCGCGGCCGGCCCGCCCCCGCGCCTCTTCACAGCCGCACGACTCGCACCAACGGCGAAACTAGCGAAACACCACCGTCTTCTGGCCGTTGAGCACGACCCGCCGCTCCGCGTGCCAGTTCACCGCACGCGCCAGGGCCAAACACTCCAAGTCCCGGCCCACTCCAGCGAGCTGCTCGGGACTGTGGGTGTGTTCGACCCGAGCGACCTCCTGCTCGATGATCGGCCCCTCGTCGAGTTCGGCCGTGACGTAGTGGGCGGTGGCGCCGATCAGCTTCACACCGCGTGCATGAGCCTGATGGTAGGGCCGGGCGCCTTTGAAGCTCGGCAGAAACGAGTGGTGGATGTTAATGACGCGCCCCGAGAGCTTCGCGCACAGATCCGCCGAGAGCACCTGCATGTAGCGGGCAAGGACCACCAGGTCGACACTGTAGGCGTCAATCAGCTCCAACAATGCCGCCTCTTGGCGCGGCTTTGTCTCCGGGGTGACCGGCAGGTGGTGGAAGTCGAGGTCGTAGGAGCGTGCCAGAAACTCCAGATCGGGATGGTTGGAGACGACCGCGGCGATATCGACGCCCAACAGACCGCTGCGCTGACGGTAGAGCAAGTCGTTAAGGCAGTGACCGTGTTTGGAGACCATGACCAGGACACGCGGCCGTACCGCACACCGCCACAACTCCCACTCCATGTCAAGATCGCCCGCCAGCGAGGCGAAGGCACCACGCAGCGCGTCCTCCCCCACGGCCGGGTCTTCGGCCAGGAACTGGGTGCGCAAGAAGAACCGCCCCGTGTAGTGATCGCCGTACTGCTGACTTTCGGTGATATTGCACCCGTGCCGGGAAAGCACCGTAGCCACCGCCGCGACGATGCCGCGCGTGTCAGGGCACGACAGGGTCAGCACGTACTCGCGATCATCCATGGCACACCCACACCCTCATCTTTAGGTGGTTATCCAAACCAGCCCGGCCGGTTATAGGCAACCAGGGTAATGGGGCGCGCCCACTCGCATCGCCAGACATGCGCGGCGGCCGAAAAGAACCGGCCACCCTCGCCCGTAACGAGGATGGCCGGCCGCACAACGATAGGAAAAGCGCTGCTCAGCGCCTACGCCGCCGGCGCCATAGCACGACGGCGCCGACAGCCACTGCCACGCCTGCACCAACCCCGGCCACGACAGCGGCCGGCGGTCCAGCTCCCCTGGAACGGTACGTGGAGACGGCCTGGCTATCGCCTTTGAGCATCACTGCGCCCTCCGAAGGTTCGACCTCGGAGCGGTCGACGCGCACAGCCTCTTCTCCAGCGATCAGCGCCCGCACCTCCTCCAGCAGATGACCACCCGAGTCGCGGACGTGCTGCCACTGGCGCCGCGCCACTCGCTTGGGACTGGTGCGGTCGACGATCTCGTCAAGGGCCACAACCAACCGCTGCTGCGCCCGCTCGATCTCGGCTTGCACTATGGCGGGGTCACGCCGCGCTCCCCCGGGGTCGCGTCCATCCATACAGTCGTTCCCTTCCGCTACCGCAGAGTTGCCCGCGACACGTCATCGGCCGACTGCCGATCTTCAGGGGTCGCCTCAGCGGGACGCCTGAAACTCAGCGCCCCTTCGATCCCGTCCACGACCCGGAAGAAGTCGCGCGTGGACAACCACAGTTTATAGATGATCGCGATCTCGAACGCGAGCAGCAGAACCCCCATAACCACGGGAACCCAAATGATCGCCGCCGTCGAGACCACCCCGAGCAGCGGCACCACGATGAACACCACCGCTTGGAACTCGATGCCGCTCACGAGGTGGGTGCGGATGCGCCGTGCCCGCAGGAAGTCCCAAAACTTCTGGTACCACGGGAAGCGGCTGCGGAACTCCTGGTGCAGATCGACGCGGGGCAGCCGCACATCCGGCTGCTTACCGGCCGCCCGGTCGTACTGACTCTCCCGTTCTGTCGTGGTGCGCAGGATCTGCTCCAGAACCGAGATCCCATGGCGCAGCACGGCCTGCTCGCCGGTATCGCTCATCGGCTGGCCCACCGGCTTGCCCTCAGTGCCCTCCTCCGGCTCCAGCATCGACAACGTGGCCCGCGCGCGCTCCAGGGCGCCGGCGATATGGGAGCGCATCTCGCGACGTACCTTGTAGACCTGAAGGGCGTTGAGGTAGCGCAGCATGTCGCAAAAGACCACGGCCAGCGCCAGCCACACGAAGACGTCATTTCCGGTGAGCACATACTGTCCGCCCATAAGGGCGATCGCGCACACCAGCACCCGGAACCGGTCGAAGACGTAGTCCATCCACGAGCCGAACAACGACTCGCGGTCGGTCAACCGAGCGAGCTTGCCGTCCATGCAGTCGGCGAGGAAACACAGGTAGTACAGGGCCGCCCCGGCGATGAGAAACGGCCAGAATCCCACCGCGAAACAGGCCGCGGCCCCCAACCCTAGTAACAGGGCGGCGACGGTGAGTTGGTCCGGTGTGATCGACGTGCGGTTGGCCACCACCTTCACCAGACGAAATGCCAGCGGGTCGGCCAACCACACCGTCCACCAGGAATCACGCTCCCTGGACGTACGTTGCTTGACCTCTTCCAACGTAAAACCGGACATCGCTGGTGAAACTCCCAAACACGAAGCGGAACGTGCTCCGGCCCTTGCGTGCGGGCGGCCGGGGGACGCATGATTTTACGCATCCGGTGTTAAACCGGGAAACCGCCGCCGTCCAAAGGGCTTGCTCAACCATAGGTGAGAACCGGGCGCCGCAGGAGGGTTACCCCCGAATCGATTCATGAAAAACCCGTGTCACAGCTACAGTGCCCTCTCACGGAGCCACGGCGTGTCGTGTCACCGCCGTCGCGACGGCCCTACCCTGGAACCGCCAGACAAGGGACACCTGTCCTGACCGGAGGGAAGCACGTGACCGAAACCAAGACCCGCCTGGAGCCCGGCGACACTGCGCCCGACTTCACCCTCACCGACGCCGACGGTAACGCCGTCAGCCTCAGCGAGGTGCTCGCCTCCGCGGGCAAAAGCGTGGTCCTGTACTTCTACCCGGCCGCGATGACGCCGGGCTGCACAACGGAGGCCTGCGACTTCCGCGACAACCTGCGCGAGTTCGACGCCGCGGGGATCTCCGTCGTGGGCATCTCCCCGGATAGTCCCGCCAAGCTCGCCGAGTTTCGCGACACGGAGGGCTTGACCTTCCCGCTGCTGAGTGACCCCGAGAAGACGACGATGGCGGCCTACGGCGCCTTCGGCGAGAAGAATAACTACGGCAAGGTCGTGCAAGGTGTCATCCGTTCCACTCTCGTCATCGCCACAGACGGGACGGTGGAGAAGGCCTTCTACAACGTGAAGGCCACCGGACATGTGGACCGGATCAAGCGGGAACTGGAGCTGGGCTAACCCGCAGCGCCCTGGCGAACAGGGCGAAAAGCGAGGGCGGCCACCGGCTGACCGGTCCCGCATCGGTGGTGTTTACGCCGGGCCGCCTCGGGACGTCACCGCAGCAGAGCCACCGAGCCCGGTGGGAGCAACCGGCGCCTCGGAGACAGCCTGCCGGCAGGCCGAGAACGCGAACGCAGTTCTCGGCCTGCGCCCGGTTGCCGAAACTCGCCGCCGCGGGTCACGGGCGCGACCCTCGCGCCCGTGGTGCGCCACGGGGTGGCTGAAACTCGGGGCTTCTCGTGCTGGCGGGGGCGTCCGCACAGCCACCACGAGCCACTAAGATGGGGACCAGTCGTCCCTGCGGCGACCATTTTGGCGGCCGGCCACCTTGCGGTTCCTACCTCTGGCCTGCCAACCTCATAACAGCGGATCTCCTTTCGGGGAGGACCTGCACCATCGAAGGGGCCGTAGCCCAATAGGCAGGAGGCGACAGGTTTAGGTCCTGTACAGTGCGAGTTCGAATCTCGCCGGCCCTACACAGACGTTGGAGGCGCGGGACGGATGTCCCGCGCCTTCGGTTGTCGCCACGTCTTGCCGCTGCGTTCTCAGGGGCTCAGGGTGCGCCGCCCGACCAGCCCGGAGGGTTGCTAGCGAAACACCAGTGCCCACAGCACGACGGCCAGCAGCGCCGTCACGCCCAGCACCACAAGAGCGATGAGCAGCTTGGGGCTTTTGCTGCGGTGGCGGCCCGAGCTGGTCAACCCGAGCGTGTCAGTGGACTCCCTGATCGCGGTGAGCAGCGAACTCACCGACTCTGGCCGGTGGCGCTGCCAGGCCTCCGAGACCGACTCTTGCAGCGAGTGACGGAGCACGTGGGCACCGGCTCGGAAGTGCTCCCGCGCTGACTCGGCGCCCTCTTCTTCGGTCTCGGTGTCAACACCCTCGTCGTCTTGCTGCTCCTCCACCTCAGCCGCCGTCTTGGCCGCGGTCTCAGGACTGGTCTCGGGAGCCCACGGCGCCAAGGCGGCGATCCGCAGCATCTTCGTGGCGTTGTCGGCGGTCAGTCGATCCTCGGCCTTGACGTGCAACAGACCGGCGAGCACCGGGGCCAGCGGCCCGGCACTGCTCGCCGGCGGCGGATCGTCGAGCTCCTCACCACGCAAAATGGCGATGTAGCCCTTGCGGTCATAGGGCGGATGCCCCTCGACGGCCGCGTAGAGCGTAGCCCCCAGTGACCACAGGTCCGAGGCGGGACCGACGGGGCCGGCTTTGGCCCGCTCCGGCGGGATGTAGGAAGGCGAGCCCACGATACGTCCCGAACTGGTCAGCCCGGACTCGCCGGTCCAGGCCGCCAACCCGAAATCGGCGAGCACCACCCGACCGTCTTCGCTGATCATCACGTTCTCAGGCTTGACATCGCGGTGAATGATGCCCTCATCGTGGGCAGCCTTGAGAGCGCTGATGACATGGAGGCCGATATCGGCGACACGCTGGTAGGGCAACGGCCCGGCGATGTCGATAATCTCGGCGAGCGTGCGCGCGACGACCAACTCCATGACGATCCACGGGCGATCGTCCTCGTTGACGACGTCGAGGACGGTGACGACCCCGGGATGGGCCAGCCGCGCCGCCACCCGCGCTTCGCGGGTGGTACGACGCAGCAGGGACTCGCGCTCGTCGTCACTGAGGTCATCAGGAATGCGCAGTTCCTTGATGGCCACTTCACGATCGAGTTCGTCGTCCCTTGCTCGCCACACGGTGCCAACACCACCGCGTGCGAGCTGTTCCAGCAACTGGTAACGCCCGGCCAGCACCCGTTCTCCCTGAGTCTCCTCAAGTGCTGTGGGGTGCGCCGAATCGAGCGGCGCCGGCCGCTCTGCGTGAGGCTTCTCGATGGAGGACACAGCTTCTAACGCATCAGATCACGGGCCACACTGGCCTCCTGCGGACTCTTTGACTGTGGCGCTCGCGCCGGACGGTGGACGGACCACTGGTTTATATCAGGTGCGAGATCACCGGGAGCGATCGGCTATCGGATTACCGCCGCGTAGCTTCATTTTTGTTACGGCTATGCATCGGCACTCCCCGAGCACTTTCCCCTCTATTGTCCTTTTTTGCCACATCAGTAGCTTTAAAACCGAATCATGCCCACAGCGTCTCAGGTTCACGAACCGTGACGGCTCCAAAACCGAGATCCTCCAACGGTCCCACGACCTCCGAGGCGTCTCCCGCCACGATAACCACCGAATCGCTGGGGCTCAGGTACTCGCGCGCCGCGTCGTGGAGATCACCGGCGGTGATCCGCTCGAAACCGGCCCTTAGCTGGTCGACATGATCATCGGGCAGGTCATGTACGACCATCTCCACCAGCGCGCCGGCGAGCGAGCGCGAGTTCGAGTAGGTTACAGGCAACCCCACCGTGTTGGATTCGCGAACCGCAGCCAGTTCGTCAGGGGTGACACCGTCGGAACGCAGTTGCTCGATCTGCTCCAGCATCGCAGTGATCGAGGGAGCGGTGGTCGGCGTCTCGACTTGAGTGCTGATGAGGAAGATGCCGCTGTCACGACGCAGGTCGAAGCGGCACCCCACCCCGTAGGTGTAACCGAGCCGTTCGCGAAGCTCGGTGTTGAGCCGCGAGGTGAACATGCCGCCGAGCACATCACTCATCCCCTCGGCCTTGGGGAGGTCGATCTCGGAACGCGAGGGTGAACGCTGCGCCAGCACCAGCGCCGACTGCACCGAGTCGGGCCGGTTGATGACCAGCACCCCCGGCAGTTCTCCCTCCGCGGCCTCTGGCGGACTGACCGGCTGCTCCGGTGTTTCCGCAGCGTCGCCGAAGACCCGCTTGCCCAGATCCTCAAGGTCGACGTCGCTGAGGTCGCCGACAACGACGAGCGTCCCGGCCACGGCCGCGATCGAGCGGCTGTGGAAGTCGGTGACGACCTCGGGGGTAACCTCCTGTAGCTTCACCGGCCCTCCGGTGAGGGGCGTGGCGTAGCGGCCGGAGAAAAGCTGTCCACCAATCGCGCGGGCGGCCAAGGTAGGAGCAACCGAGGTCTCCAGCCGGAAACGCTCTACGAGCTGCTCACGCCGGCTCACGACATCGTCAGGGCGCAGCGCCGGAGTGCGAACCGCCTCCATAAACAGGGATGTGGCGTCGACGATGCGGTTGGCCGGAGCGTCCACCCCCGTGACGAAGCTGTCCCAGCCGATCCGGGACATCCATTCGGCGCCATGGCGCTCCAGCGCCGGGGCGAGCGAGCTGTTCCCGTGTACTCCGTCCTCCAGGGCCTCGCTGGTGAGCGCGCCGACCCCCATACGGTCATGGGGCTCGGTGGCGCCACCGGCCGGATGGATCAACCGGATAGCCGCGTAGGGCTGGCCGGGCACGTCGATAGCCACGATGTCACCGTTGCCGACACGCAGGTGTCGCGGCTTAGGGAACGTGTAGGGAGTGGGGTCACCGAGACGGGGACGCGGCTGGAGAATGTTCAAGACGGTTTCTTCCTTCGGCATCGAAGTGCGCGGAACGTGGGAAAAGGCGTGAGTGCGGCGACGCGACCCGCTACTCGACCGTGGGCCGGCTCATCCTGCGGGCTACTCCTGGTGCTCCGGATCAAAGCGGACCGCCAACCGGTTCTCAGCGGTGAGGAGGCGTTTAGCGTGGGCCGCGATCTCTTCGGGAGTGATGTCGGCCCAGCGCTGCGGCCAGGTGTAGGCAAGCTCAGGATCGTCGAACAACTGCGTGTGACTGCCCAGTGCGTCAGCGAGCCCGCTCGGACTGGAGAGGGTCTGGAGGTGATCGCGCTCAAGTACGGCGCGGGCACGCTCCACCTCTTCCTCGGAGACACCGTCGGCGATCGTGGCGATCTCTTCCAACATGGCCTCTTCAAGCACGTCACCGCCGACCCCTTCGCGGGCGATCATGCTCAGCAGCATCAGGCTGGGGGTGTAGCGGAAGGGAAGCACGTCGGCCGCGGCTCCGCCATCGTCCGCGGCGATGCCGCGCTCGACCACCAATCGCCGGTAGAGGCGGCTGCCCTGGCCTTCTCCCAGGATCGCCGAGGTGAGGTGCATGATGTCGAACTCGCGACTGCCGTACTCGCCCACGCGGTAACCGAGGAACACCGCAGCGGCCGGCACGTTCTCGGTGACATCCTCGCGGAGCGGCCCCCCGATAGGCCCTTCCAGGGAGGGGTCAGGGGCCTCGGCGATGACGTCACGCTTTGGGATGCCCCCGAAGTAGCGCTTGACCCTCTCGTGGACGTCGGCGGGATCGAGGTTGCTGACAACCGTGAGAACAAGGTTGTCAGGCCCGTAGTGGCTCCGGTGGAACGAGAGCACGTATTCGAGATCGGCGGCGTCGAGATCGTCCATGGAGCCGATGATGGGGTGGTGGTAGGGGTGTCCCTCGGGGTAGCCCAGCCGTAGGATGCGCTCGAGCCTAGTGCCGTAAGGCATGTTGTCGTAGCGCTGCCGACGCTCGTTCTTGACGACATCGCGCTGGTTGTCCAGCACCTCCTGCGTCATACCGTCTCGGAGAGTCGCGAGACGGTCGGCCTCTAGCCAGAGGGCGATGTCGAGGGCGTGCTCTGGGACGGTCTCGAAATAGTTGGTGCGATCAGTCGACGTGGAAGCGTTGATCTCACCCCCGAGCCGCTCGATGGCGTCAAAGTGCTCCCCCTTGGCCACGTTGCCGCTGCCCTGAAACATCAGGTGCTCGAACAGGTGAGCGAATCCAGTTCTGCCGGGAAATTCGAACCGGGAACCAACCCCGTACCAGAGGTTGACAGCGGCCACCTGTCCAGTAGCGGCCGGTGCCGTGACCAAGCGAAGTCCATTGTCCAGCGTGAACTGCTGGATGTTTCCCGCGTTGCCTGCCGCGCCGTTGGTCGTCACCAGTATGTGCCCCTCGTTGACTTCCGGAATCCGTCCTGAGTGTCGAGCCTATGGCCTCACGGGAGCGAGCGGGACCGCGGCTCCGCATGAAATCGGATGTTATGCCGGGAAGTCAGCGCGGAATTCACCGCGAAAACGCTATGAAGGTCGCCACACGGGCGGAGGAGAGGCCTCTCTTCCCGCGGCGGCTCGGGAAGGTGACGGGAAGGGGAGGAGTCGGCGGCTGCGAGTTCGCTCGTCGCTCACTATCTCCGCGGCCGGGAAGGTGAAGGTTCCCGTCACCAAGGGAGCTCTCACCAGTGCTGTCATCGGCGCTATGGGCGTTCGGGCGCGGCAGCCAACCGTGTCGCACTGGGCTCCGATCGGCCAAGCCTGTGACTTGGGCTGTGGCTGGCCTGGAGTGAAAGACTTCCCGATGCTTCCCGATCGCGGGCTCGCGGAACTGAAGTGCCTGCCCAGGGATCTCCGTGCTCAAGGCGAGGAGGCCGACAGTTGGGCTTCCGTGGTGTTTGAGCGGGCTAATGCGCGTGTGTGGCCCAATCGCCCTGGACATCGAGCCTTCCCCGGCTTTTCCGGGGGGCGAAGCCGGTTGAATGGCTGTCAGCAGCCCCTTGGAAGGCAGGGAGAAGTCCGGAGTGTTCGCTTGTGGGGAGCAGTAAGCCGGCTGTGCCGGAGCAGCGTAGACATAGCTGGACGGAGGGAGGTGAACGCGGTAGCTCGTGACCGTTCAACGAGCAGAGAGCACCGTTCCAAAACAACGGCAGCCAGGGAAGTTGCAGCTCTCACAGGAAGACCACAAAAAGCACGGAAGAGTTACAACACAAAAACCTCGAAAGTGAGCCAGATATCCACTGACTCCTTCAACAACGCTTCTAAAAGAATTGAGCGTCAATATTCTCGCGACAAACTAGACGCGCTTGAAATGGTCTCAGCGTTGTTGGGGCTGTAAGGAAGGGTGGGGGTGCGGGAACAGGGGAACCAGCCACTCTCACAATAGGTGGCCACCATTTCCCCGCGCCCGCACCCCCACCCTTGTTGGGGATTGTGTGCGGCGGTGTCCTACTCTCCCACCCCGCACCATGGAGGCAGTACCATCGGCGCTGGTGGGCTTAACGACCGGGTTCGAAACGGGACCGGGTGTTTCCCCACCGCTATCACCA
>NZ_BAABDD010000038.1:0-35276 GCF_039539445.1 Salinactinospora qingdaonensis | reverse complement strand
CCGAGATGCCGCCGTTGACGACGTACTTGCCGTGGTCGCCGGCGTCGTACCAGCCGCCGGAGACGTCCAACGAGTAATCGCAATCGTCACTGGGGTCGCACGGCACGCTCAGGTCACCCTGGTTGGGCTCCTCGCCGACGTGGCCGGCCTCGCGACCGTAGCCCGGCGCGATGGAGTCGTCGATCTCGATCCCGCTGCGCTGGGGGTAGTAGAACGACAGCGAGTCGGTACGCAGTTTCTCGTAGGCGTCGGCGCCGATGGTGAAGGGGTGGCTGGTCTCACCGTCGGCCGAGAGGGTGTAGCCCTCGCCCTCGGTGGTGACGGAGCTGAAGTCGATGGTGTGGACGTTGAGTCCGGAGGACTCCTCCATGCCCTGCGGCGCGGTGTCGCCCTCGGCGACGACGTCACCGGCGGCGTTGTTGAGCTGCCAGGGCATGGCCTCGGTGGCCTCGGTGACGAGCGTGGCGCCCTTAGGTCCCTCGGGCAGGTAGCCGACCTGGTTGACGCGCACGGTCGGGCCGGTGTCGGGCTCGTAGACCTCGGGCTCGGCCCCGCCGGTCAGCGACACGTCGTCGACACAGAAGGTCCACGCCTCCTCGGCACCGCCAACCTGGAAGGCCACCTGAGTGTCGTCCTGGTCGGTGTCGGCGGTGAAGACGTAGGAGAAGGTCTGGGCCTCTTCGGTGAGGGCGGGACGCTCGTCGACCTCGGTGGGCCAGGGCTCGACCTGCTTCTGCACGAGCGCGCGCACCTGCGTGGGGACGCTGGCTGAGGCGGTGAAGGTGAACTCGTAGGTCTCGTCGGCCTCGATGGCGATGTCGTTCTGGCCGACGATGACATCCCAGGCCGCGGAGGTGCCAGCGGGGATGTCGGCGCAGAGTTGGCCGTCGACGTGCTCGACGGTGGTGTTCTCGCTGCCCCACCAGCCGGCGGTGTCGCTGTCGAAGGTGCCGTTGCTGATCTGCTCCGGCCCGTCGGCGGCGCCGGCCGGGAGGGCAAGGCCGATCAACGGCAGGGCGGCGGTGAGGGAGAGGGATAGTGATCGTCGGATCACGTGTCGGGGCACAGGAGATCCTTCCGACGGGGGATATCGCGGTTCAAAGGGGCGGAAAACGCCGCCGCGGACGTGAAGGTTCGCAGTGACTTACCACTTTTTCCGGCTGGGAGCGCTCCCAACCTTTAACGGGATGTTTACAGCCATGGGCAGTGCTGTCAATGGGGTTCGATTGCCCAAAAGTCTGTTTTACGGGCTTCCTCTGGGCTATTTGCAGCCGAAACCAGCGAAAGTATCGGTATGGAAAACTCGGGAAACCCCACGGCGGAGTCGGGTAAGGCGCCGGGCGACGGACCGAACCGCAGCGGCGGGTGGTCACCACGGCGGGGCCGTCACGACGCGAGGGCACACGGGGGCAGGCGATGGGCGCGCCAATGCCGGTGGAACACAGCCGAGTCCCCCCGGGGGCGGGCGGTGGGGTGTGGTTTTGGTCTGCGGAGAGCGTGCGGGGTTTCCCGTCGCTCGTGCCTCGATCGCTGCGCGATCTCAGCAGCCCGGGGCGGGCTGTGCCTGAGGTGGAACGGGTGCCACGACGGAGCTTGGGGCCGACGGGGGGCCAACACCGCAACAGGGCAAACAGGAGCGGGGCGGCTCGACGCCTTCCGGCGCGCCCTCAGCCACCACCCCACCAAGAGACCGCCCCCCGGCGTATCCCCCACAACGGCAGCACCCTGTACAACAGCGATGCTCGGCGACCCAGCGCCCCCTAGGCTGCCGAGATCGCGAAGCGATCGAGGCACGAGCGAACGGAGAACACTCCCACCCCAGACACACATCAGCCCCCACCTACACCCCACCCCACCCCAGCCGTTGGCAAGACAGCACCTAGTTCACCAGCAGGTCGAGCCCCAAGACCACCGATACGAGCACAACCACCACGGCCAGCCCCACTCCAAAGCCGATGACGGTCTCCAGGAAAAGCTTGTTGGTGGAGTCGGTGACCGGCCGTTTGGATGGCTCCGGCGTGCTCGTGGCCTCCCTGTCGGAGGCGCTCTCCGAGGCGTCGTCATCGGAGGGGAGGAGCCGGTCGGCGAATGCCTGTATCCCCGCGAGGGCTTTGCGCCCCTCCTCGCTTTGCAGCCAACGCAGGCTCTGGATCTCCGACCGGAGACGCTCTTTCTCCTGCTCGCTGAGGCTCTTCTGCCCCTCAATCTCGGCCAGGCGCTTCTCGGCAGCCTCTTTCTCTTTCTGGACCGCGTCCTTCTGCCTGCTCAACTCCGCGAGTCTGTCGTATTGCTCGTCGAGGTCTCGGCGCACGCGGCGGTCACTGCGCGTGCTGAAGACCTCCACTCCGGCGTGGGCGGCCAGGATCAGCGTGAACGTCAGGAATATCCACGTGCGTTGCGCTGCTGAGGAGGAGTCGAAGGTGCCGATGAAATCCCCGGACAGTCCCAGCGCTCCCGCCAGTGCCAGCAGGGACGTGCGGATGGCAGTGCGGACGCCCCTGCGGTTTTTTGTTAGGAAACTGCTCAGCTCGCTCGGTTCCTGCCCACGTTCCACTTCGACCGGCCTGCTCCGTCCCTGCCCACTTGCCGTTTCGACCGTGGTGCCCGCTGCGTGATCGCGCTCTTCCAACCCGGAAGTCTCCGGCAATACGCGCGCCAGTACACCGATGAGAAGAGATTTTACGGGAAATCGAGCGTTAGGGATAAATGCACTGGAATCCGGACGGGTGAACGAATCGGGCGGCGTGTCCGCTGCTTCCCACCAGCGCGGCGTTCCTTCGCCTCTCCTTCGCCGCCGCCACGCCTGCGCCAGCCAGCATCGGGCAGCAGTGCCGCGAGCAGGCTCGCGCGCCCGAGGTCACTGTTACGGGCGACGAAAAGAGACACAGCTAAGGAATGGCGTGTAGCCAGCCCACCGCCACCTCAGCGCGACGTCACCTATTCGGTAGAGATACATTCCAGTTTCGTCCGATTCTGGCCTTAATCACCTTGAACACCAAAAGCGATCTTATGACCTGGACTTTTAACCAAATATTTTCCCAATAGTATTTTCTGGACACCTAATACTGGAGGTACTGCCTCGACCTGCCGGGATAGTCTTTCGAGCCCATTGCAACACCGAACAACCGCCCGGTGGAGACGGAGGCAGGGCTGTGGTCGTGAAGGTCGCGGAGCGGAGATCGGGGCTACGGCTACGGCGGATCGTGGCAGTGGCCGTCACGGTCGTGCTCTTCCTCAGCATCGGCATCTTTGTGGGCTGGGGGCTACTACAGACACGCACGACGATGGTCACCGGCGTCATCGGTTCGGAGAAGGAGCCCTTCTTCGACGATCCCCGGGTGCGGGACCGTTTCGCCGAACTCGGCTACACCATCGAGGTCAGCACGGCGGGCTCGCGCACCATCGCCACCGACATCGACCTGAGCGAGGACGACTTCGCGTTCCCCTCCAGCACCCCCTCTGCCGAGGAGCTGCAAAAGAACGAGGAGGTGCAGGAGGACCGACTCTACGAGCCGTTCTTCTCGCCCATGGTGATCCTCAGCCGTACGCCGGTCGTGGAGTCGTTGGCCGAGGCGGGCCTGGCAACACAGGAGAACAACGGCTCCTGGACGTTCGACATGTCGGCCTATCTGGAACTGGCCGGCAAGGGCAGACGCTGGCGGGACATGCCCGGCGACTTCGGCGGCTCCAACCCCAACGTGGTGCTGGTGCGCACCACCGACCCGCGCAGCTCCAACTCGGCGGCGATGTACCTCGTCGTCACCAGCTACCTGCTCAACGGCGAGTCCATAATCGACACCCAGATCGACCCGAAGCTAGTGGACCGGGTGTCGGGGCTCTTCCTGGACCAGGGCAACCCGCCCGAGACCTCCCAGCAGCCCTTCAAGCAGTTCGTATCGCTGGGGGCCAGCCACACGCCGCTGCTGTGGGCCTACGAGGCGCAGTACATCAGCGCCAAAGTCAACGAAGCGAACTTCCCTGACGACATCGTGCTGCTCTACCCCTCCCCCACCACGTTCTCCACACACACCGTGGTGGCACTGAACGAGAAAGGCGCAGAGGTGGGCCGGTATCTCACCGACGATTCGGAGCTACAGCGCCTAGCCGTCGAACACGGTCTCCGTCCCAACGGGGACGGCACGGCGTTCACCGACTTCACCGAGGAAAAGGGCCTGAACGTGCGCCCCAGCATCGACAGCATCGTCTACACCCCCACCTACAACGCGCTGGACGGCATGCTCAACGCCATCGAGAAGCGCTACAGCGACGGCGGCGTGCCGCCTGCCAGCGAGGACATCGACAACGCCGCCGTGTCCCCGCCCCATTCCCCTGACCGCGACGACCTGGAAGGGTGACCGTGCCGGCGCAGCTAAAGACCCACCGAGGGCGCAGCAGGAAACGGCACATTGCCATCGCCGCGGCGACCGCGCTGGCGGTGACGCTGGCCGGCACCAGTTGCGAAGACGACCAAAACGGCCCCGAAAGCGCCCCGACTGGCCCAGGGAAAGCCGGTGAGCTGCGGATCTTGGCCGGCAGTGAGATCGCCGACCTGGAGCCGCTGCTGGAGCGCGCCGAGGAGGAGATCGGCGTCACCGTGCACCTCGACTACACCGGCACGCTCGACGGCGTGCAGCAGGTCGTCGAGGGCCAGACCGAGGAGCGCTACGACGCCGTGTGGTTCGCCTCCAACCGCTACCTCAACCTCTACCCCGACGGCGAGGCCGCAGTGCGCACCGAGGAGCCCATCATGGCCTCCCCCGTAGTGATGGGGGTGAGCGAATCGCTCGCGATCGACCTGGGATGGGACGAGGGGGCCGAAGTGAGCTGGTCGGAGATCGCCTCCGCCGCGGCGGAGGGCCAGTTGTCCTACGGCATGACCAGCCCCGCCGCCTCCAACTCGGGGTTCTCGGCGCTGATCGGCGTGGCCTCGGCGCTGACCGACAGCGGGACCGCCCTGCGGGCCGCCGACGTGGAGCGGGTAACGCCCGAGCTGCGCGCGTTCTTCACCGGACAGCAGCTCACTGCCGGCTCGTCGGGGTGGCTGTCGGAGGAGTACGTGCGCCGCGCCGGCACAGACGGCCCGGGCGCCGAACTCGACGGCATGATCAACTACGAGTCGGTGCTGTTGTCGGTCAACGAGTCCGGGAAACTGCCGGAGCCGCTGACGGTCATCTACCCCTCCGACGGCGCGGTCACCGCCGACTATCCGCTGTCGCTGCTGGCCGGCACCACCGACGAGGTGACCGCGGGCTACCGCGACCTCGTCGACTACCTCAGCTCGCCCGAAGTACAGCGCGAGATCATGGCCGACACGCACCGGCGCCCGCTGTCGACAGAGGTCAGCGCCGAAGCCGACTTCCCGGCGGTGACCGAGCTGCCCTTCCCCGCCGGCAGCAACGTCGTCAACGAGCTCATCAGTAGCTACTTCGACGAGATCCGCAAACCGGCCCGAACGGTCTACGTGCTAGACGCCTCGTACTCGATGGAGGGTGAGCGCATCGCAGGGCTCCGCAAGGCCATGACCACGCTCACCGGCGGCGACGCCGACTCCATCAGCGGGCAGTTCCAGCGCTTCTACGCACGCGAAGAGGTCACGCTGCTGGCCTTCGACGGGGCGCCGCGCGCCCCGGAAACGTTCACGGTGCCCAAGGAGACCCCCGATCCGGTGCTGACCGACATCAAAGAGACGGTCGACGGCATCGGGCTAGGCCCGGCCACCGCCGGCTACGACGCGCTCGTGGCGGCCTACGACGTGCTGGCCGAGGAGTCGGCCAGCAACACGGAACAGTTCACCTCGATCGTGCTGCTGACCGATGGCGAGGTAAACACGGGACGCTCACTGGCGGACTTCCGCGCCGAGCACGCCGACTTCGACGAGCGGCTGCGCGACGTCCCCGTATTCACCGTGCTGTTCGGCGACGGCAACACCGCCGAGATGGAAGAACTCGCCGAGGTGACCGGCGGCCAGACCTTCGACGCGCGCGAGTCGTCGCTGGACGCCGCCTTCCGCGAAATCCGCGGCTACCAGTAAGGACACCGGGCACCGCCGGGCTCGATCCCCTTGTCAACGGTGCGCGTGCCCCGCAGCCCCGGGCAGCCGAGGCGGTGCGTGCGACCGTCCTCCCCCGGGGCACGCGGGGCTTGGGGACGGTGTGGGTCGAGGAGGGCGTGTGGTGTTTCCCATCGCTCGTGCCTCGATCGCTTCGCGATCTCGGCAGCCTGGGGTAGGGCTGTAACGGGGGTGGGGATACCGCGACGGGTGGCCTGCGCCAGAGCGGGGCCACGACCCAACACCTCCTCGGGACACCCCCGCCCCAATGGGGATACCGCGACGGGTGGCCTGCGCCAGAGCGGGGCCACGACCCAACACCTCCTCGGGACACCCCCGCCCCAAGACGACCGCACCCACCCACCACCCTCGTCCAAAAGCACGCCACCCACCAGCGCACGGAGCCACACCTGACAGCGGGGCCACCCCCACCACCATCCCCGGAGAGCCCGCCGCCTGCCGCTCCATCCCCGCGCTACAGCAACATCCCCCGCTAAAGCAAGCCCCGAACGAGAGCGACGTCCCTTCCCCGTGGCCACCCGCGTCGTTTCCTGTCGCCTCAGCCACGGCGCCCCCTTCAGGCTGCCGAGATCGCGAAGCGATCGAGGCACGAGCGAACGACGAACACCGCCACGCACCCCACGCCCCAGCCCTTCCCAAAACAAAACCTAGCCGCAAGCCGGGGCTACGGCGGTGTCGCGCGGCACCAGGCCGGTCGCCGCGCGACCGCGGCGGCGCCAGGGCTGTGAAAACGCGGGCACCGCCGCCCCGGACGGGCCAGGGCACCCGGCGGCCGGCTCAGGCGGGCGCGGGCGCGGCGGCCACCGGGATCGGGATCTCGAAGTGGATCGACTGCGGCCGTGTCGTATCGCCGTCGCGGGCGTCGTGGACCTCCTTGGCCACCGAGCGCCAGAAGCCGGCGGCGCCGGGCGTGCGGTCGTCGGTATGCAGGTAGAGGGCCGTGTAGCCCGGCGTGCGCACCACGAAGTCACACGCGCGCGCCACCAGCAGGCGGGCGAGACCCCGGCGGCGGTGCTCGGGTGAGACGTAGACCCGGAAGAGTTGAGCGGTGGTGCCGTTGGGGTAGCGACGGCCGAGCCAAGCGGGGTGAGGCGGGCAGCGCGGCCCCTCGGCGCGCACTCCGGCGGTCGCCACGACCTCGCCACCATGGCGCGCCACAAACAGCGCGTGGCGTGGGGGACGCAGGTAGTGGCCGTCGATGTCGACAACGTCACGGTGCCACATCGGGCGGTAGCCGATGCCGAATTCGCGGTAGAAGGTGTCAAGCATCACGGTGCGGGCGCCGTCGACGTCGGCTTCGGTGGCCGGGCCGATGTTGTAGCCGGCCGGTGCGGTGTCGCTCATCGTGGTCGGGTTCCTTTCGTTTTCGTTGTCGTGGTCAGTGCGTCGCTCATGGATGCGCAGAGGGCGAGTCCCGCGTTCGCGCGGTCGCTGTCGCGCCGTCGCTGTCGCGGTGGGCACCGGCCGCGTCGAGAAGATCGCGGGTGAGCGGGTGTGTGGGGGCTGCGACGACACGGTCGACGCTGCCCTCCTCCACCACCCGGCCGCCGTCGAGAACCAGCACTCGACCGGCGAGCCGGGCCACGACCGCCATGTCGTGGGCGATCACCAACAGGCTGATCCCGAAGCTCTGTCGCAAATCGGCGAGGAGATCGAGGATGCCCGCCCGGGTGACGGCGTCGAGGCCGGCGGTGATCTCGTCGCAGATGAGCACCTCGGGGCCGGCCAGGAGCGCGCGTGCCAGCGCGGCACGCCGCAGCTCTCCCCCGGACAGGGCGGCGGGGCGGCGGCGCGCGTGGTCGGGGGAGAGTCCCGTGCGCGCGAGCATGTCCACGGCTTCGCCCCGGGCACGGTCGCCGGCGAGGCCCCGCAGCCGGACGGCGGAGCGGGCCACCTGGTCACCGATAGTGCGGTACTCGTCGAAAGAGGCACGGGCGTCCTGGAACACGTACTGCACGCGGGCGCGCTGGGTGCGGGAGCGCCGCGCGGCGGCGGGCAGCGGCGCGCCGTCGCGCCGCACCGTCCCGGCGCGGCGCGGGGCGAGCCCGGCGACGCAGCGCGCCAGGGTGGTTTTTCCGCTGCCGGAGGGGCCGACCAGAGCCAGACACTCCCCCGCCGCGAGCCTGAACCCGACCGTGTCGAGGATGGGGCGGGCCCCGCGTCGTCTGCCGCCCCCGGCGATCAGGTCGACGACCTCGATGCGGGGCGGCCCCGGGGCGGCCTGCGCGGGGGCCCCCGACTCCGGCGAGGCGGCGCCGGGACCGGCGAAGTGGGCTCGGGTGAGGCTGCGCGTGTAGGGGTGTTGGGGCCGGTACAGCACGTCTTCGGTGGTGCCACGTTCGACGACGCCGCCGTCGCGGAGGACGAGGACGCCGGTGGCGAGGTCGCGCACCAGGTCGAGGTCGTGGGTGAGCAGCAGCACCGCCATGCCGTCGCCGGCGAGCTCACCCAGCTCGGCGGCGACCCGCTGCCGGGTCAGGGGGTCCTGGCCCGTGGTGGGTTCGTCGACGACCAGCAGGCGGGCACGGCACAGCAGCGACTGGGCGAACACCAGACGCTGCTGCTGGCCGCCCGAAAGCTGGTGGGCGAACCGGCCGAACAACTCCTCCGGCGGTGGCAGCAGGGTCCGGCGCAGTGCGGCGGCGATGCGCGCGTCGATCTCGCGCCGCCCGATCCGCCGGGGTGGGGCGCCGTCGTCGTCCACGGCGTGGCGGCGGGCGATCTCGCGCAGCACGCCGCCGATGCGGCGTACCGGGTTGAGCACGGCCGCGGGGTGCTGGGGCAGGTAGGCCACGGCGCCGGCGGGCGGGCGGGAGCCGAGGACGTCGGTGCCGGCCATATCGACGCTGCCCTCCAGGCGCACGCCGGCGCGGGCATCGCCGACGAGGGACAGCCCGGTGGTGGTCTTGCCGCTGCCGGAGGCGCCGACCAAGGCCAGGACCTCGCCGGCGGCGATGTCGAACCCGACGTCGTCGACGATGCGGTGCGGGCCCGCCAGCGCGGTCAACCCGCGCACCGACACGACCGGCGGGGCGGGGACGCGAGTGTCGGCGGCGCGTTCCTGGCTCGCCGGTTCCCGGGGGGTGTGGCTCATAGCGTGTGCTCCTCGTGGCGACGGCGGGACAGCAGCCTGTCGAACAACAGGTTCAGCCCCATCGACAGGGCGACGAGCAGCATCGCCGGGACGAGCACCCCCCAGGGGGTCAGGAAGATCCCGTCGCGGTTGACGTCGACCATGACGGCCCAGTCGCTGGTGTCGGGGCCGGTGCCCACCCCCAGGAAGCTGGCCGCCGCGACCAGGTAGAAGGCCCCCACCACACGGACTCCGGCGTCGGCGGCCAGCGTGCGCAGAACCGCCCGGCCGATGAAGACCACCGCTATGGCCACGCGGCTCTCCCCTTGCAGCCACATGGCTTCCACCGAGGTGCGCCGCGCCACTTCCAGGGCGCCGGCACGGACGATCCGTGCGACGTCGGGGAGGTTGATCAGGGCCACGATCCCCACCACCGTCCAGGCCGTCGGCGGGGCGATCGAGGCCAGCAGCAGCATCAACAGCAGCGACGGCAACGCCAGGAGAATGTCCAGCGGGCGTAGCAGCGCCTCGTCCACCCAGCGCCGGCGGGTCATGGCCGCGGCCAGGCCGATGGGGGCGCCCACCAGGTAGGCCAAGACGGTAGCGCACAGCGCCGTGGCGATGATGGACCAGCCGCCCAGCAGCACTTGGCGCCACACGTCGCGGCCGACGAAGTCGCTGCCCAACCATCCGGCATCGGGCAGGAAGGGCTGGGTGCGCTCCGGGGCGGCCCCGGCGACGAGCGGGCCGAGCAGGGCCAGCCCCAGCGGGACCGCGACGAGGACGACGGCCACCACGTCGCGTACCGGCCCCGGGCGTGGTGGTCGGGCGGCCTGTCCGCTGGACAGGTGCGACGGCGACGGGGGCGCGTTCACGCGACCACCTCCGTTCGTGGCGCGAGTCGGAAGGCGACCAGGTCGGCAGCGAGGTTGACGGCGACCGTGGTCATCGCGAACAGCAGAGCCAACCCCTGGATGACGGGGATGTCGCGGGCGGCGACCGCGTTGACCAGTTCGGTGCCGAGCCCGGGGATCACGAAGACGGCTTCGACGACGACCCCGCCCAGCAGCCAGTCCGTGGTGCGTGAGATCTGGGCGGCGGCGGGGGCGAGCGCGTTGGGCAAGGCGTGGGCGTAGCGCACGCGGCGCCCGCTCAGGCCCAGCCGGTGGGCGTGCTCGACGTAGTCGGAGCCGAGGGCCTCGATCATGCCGGCCCGCACTAGTCGGCTGATGGAGCAGATGGGGCGGGCCAGCAGGACCACCAGCGGCAGTACCAGCACGGCCGGCTGGGCCAGCAGCGAGGACACTCCGACCGCGGTGGGCGGCAGCCAGCCCAACTGGAGCGCGAAGACCGCGACCAGCACGATGGCCAGCGCGAACTCCGGGACCGAGTACAGGCTGACGCTGGCAGAGGTGATCGCCCGGTCCACGGCACCGCCCTCGCGCAGGGCGGCCAGGACGCCCAGCCCCACCGCCAGCGGCAGCAGCAGCGCCAGCGCGATGGCGGCGAGGGTGAGGGTGGGCGCCAGGGCAGCGGCGAGGATGTCGGTGACCGGCCGCCCCGACACCAGCGACGTGCCCAGGTCGGCGCGGAACAGGCCGGTCAACCATTCCCAGAAGCGCACCGTCACCGGCTGGTCCAGGCCCATGCGCTCGCGGATGCGGGCGATGGTGCGCGGGTCGGGGTCGTCGGCGGCCAGAGCCACGGCCGCGTCGCCGGGCAGCGCCTCGACGAGGGCGAACGCCAAGAGGGCCACGGCCAGGATCTGAATCCCGCCGAAGCCCACCCGGCGCGCGGCGTACCTCCACATGGACTACTCCAGCCACACCTTGTCGAAACGCGCCCAGTCGAGCGTGTTGGCGGGCGCCTGTTCCACGCCCCGCACTTGTGCTCCCGTGGCCACGATCCAGTTGGCAAACCCCCAGATGAGGTAGCCGCCCTCCTCGTGGAGCTGGCGCTGCATCCGCTCGTAGTAGCCGGCGCGTTCGGTCTCGTCGGCGGTGGATTGCAGTTTCGTGTAGAGCGCGTCGAACTCTTCGCGCTGCCACTTGGTGACGTTGGTGGGAGAGTCGCTAAGCAGCCGCTGGGAGATATGGGAGCCGATGGGCATGGCGCCCGAGCGGTTCACCGAGAGGTGCCCCCCGTCGAGGGTGTCGGCCCAGTAGGTGTCGGGGTTGCGCTGGTTGACGGTGGCGTCGATGCCGGCGGCGCGCATCTGGTCGGCGAAGACCGAGGCGGCCTCGGGGAACCCGGCGGCCACGTCGGCGGTCTCCAGGGTGACCGGGAGGTTTTCGGCGCCGGCCTCGCGCAGCAGCCGGCGGGCGGTGTCAAGGTCGCGCTCACGCTGGGCGATGTCGGCGGCGTAGTACTTGAAGCCCTTGCCGAACAGGTCGTTGCCGACGCTGCCCTCCCCGGAGAGGACGGTATCGACCAGCTCGCGGCGGTCGCACAGCGCGAACATCGCCTGCCGTACCCGGAGGTCGTCGAAGGGGGGACGGTCGAGCTTCATCGCGAAGCCCATCATGTTGCTGTTGGGGGAACTGACGAGGTTGACCGAGTCCTCGCCCTGCTGGGCGCGCGCGGTGGTGGCGCTGATGTCGTGGGCGTAGTCGACCTGGCCGCCCAGCAGCGCGTTGATCCGCGCGGACTCCTCGTTGCTGACGACGATCTCCAGCTCGTCGAGGCGCGGTGCGCCTTCCCAGTAGTCGTCGAAGCGGCGGACGACGAAGTTGCGTCCCGGCTCGAACGACACGAACGAGAAGGGGCCCGAGCCCACGGGGGTGTCGAACTGTGTGGCGCCTTCGGGGACGATGTAGGCGCCGAAGGCCGCGAGGATGTTGCTGAACTCGGCGAAGGGGTGGTGGAGCACGAACTCGATCGTGCGCTCGTCGACAGCGTGGCTGGCCTCGATGTCGATGGGGGCGAGATCGGACTTGGCCCGGTGCCCCTGTTCGGGATCGAGGATGCGGGCGTAGCTGTAGAGCACGTCGGCGGCGCGCACGGGGGAACCGTCGTGGAAGGTCGCCTCGCGCAGCCGCACCCGCCAGGTGGTCAGGTCGGGTCCGGGTTCCCAGCTCTCGGCGAGCCTGGGGACCACCGCCATATCCGAGCCCTGGTCGGCGAGCTTGTCGTAGAGCGCTTTGGCGCGGGCGGCGTCGACGAAGAGGCTGACCTGGTGTGGGTCGAGGACCTCCTGAGCGCCGCCGCCGGCGAAGGCCGCGCGCAACCGCCCGCCGGTACTCGGGGCGCTCCCGCCTCCGGTGGAGGGCGCGCACGCGGTAGCGGCAAGGGTCACGGCGGTCGCGCCGAGGAACCCGCGGCGGCTCAGCCCAACAGGGCGGGGGGTGGGGGGCACGATGGTTCTCTCCTTCACTTCGGGGACGGGGTGGGGTGGGGACCGGTTCGGGTGGGGGTGGCAGTAGCGCCCACGGGAGAGCGGGCGGGGACACCGCGTCGCCGGCCGGCCATGGCGGCGGCGCACAGGCCGGCTAGCGCCATGCAGCAGGCCCAGGGCAGCCAGGTGGTAGCGCCCCCGCCGATGTCGCCCAGCCAGCCGATCGCGGCGTTACCGCCGGCGGCGACCAGGCCCGAGAGCAGGTAGAAGACACCGAAGTAGGTGCCGGTGAGAGCGGGCGGGCCGAACTCGGGGACGAGTTCCAGCACGAACGGTTGAGCGATGGCGATCCCCAAAGCCAGCAGACAGGCGGCGAGCAGCACCGCGCCCAGCCGCAGGGCCGCCTGCGTGTGCGGCGCGAACTCGGCCGCGGCGGTGAGGATGCCCACCAGCATCGGCGGGAGGAAGGCCAACCCAAGCACGGCCAGTCCCACGGTGATCGCGACGGGACGCGACCATCGGCGCTGGCACCAGGCGGTGACCCGTACTTGCAGGGTGAGGGTGGTGACGGTGGCGGCGAGGAAGACGGCGGCGGTGGCTGCCTGCGAGCCGGCGACTTCGGTAGCGGCGGCCGGCAACAGCAGATAAAGCTGGTTGTGCAGCGCGAATAGGCCGGTCGTGGCCAGAGTGAACCCCATGAAAGGCACGTTGGTGAAGACGTCGCGCCAGTTGGCCAGAACACCCGGTTGGACCGCTTCGCCGCGGTAGGGCGGCAGCACCGCCACCTGTGCCAGCGCCAGCGCCAGGAACAGCAACGCGGCGATCGCGGCGCTGAGACGGAAGTCGACGACGATCAGGACGGCGCCCAGCAGCGGACCGGCACACATGCCGACACTGGAGAAGAGGTTGAGCAGCGCGAAGGCGTCGGCGCGACGGTCGCCGGCGGCGTGGGCGACGTAGGCGCGCACCGCCGGGTTGAACAGGGCGCCGGCCAGCCCGCTCAGCAGGGAGCCCGCCAGCAGAACCCCAAGATTGGGGGGCAGGGCGAACAGCGCGAACCCCACGGCGCGCAGCAGGCAGCCGGTGATGATGACCGCGCGCGGGCCGATCCGGTCGGCGGCGGTGCCTCCGATGAGGAACAGGCCCTGCTGGCTGAGGTTGCGAGCGCCGAGGACGACCCCGACAACGGCCAGGGACAGGCCGGCGTCACCGCTGAGATAGCCCGCGAGATAGGGGATCAGCAGGTAGAAGCCCGTGGTCACACCTAACTGGTTAACCAGCAGGAGCCGGATTGCCGGGGAGAACCCCGACAACGACCGCAATGTGCGCATGGAACCTCACGGATCGGTGGGACGGACGTCCGGATGGCAACGCCTCAATTCGATAATGATAACCATTATCGAAGCCACTGCGGCACCAGACACCGCCAGAAACCCATAGAAGCGAGACAAGCACTAAAGGTAATGAAATTGACAACGGTTTTCATTTATATGCAAATGGTGTCATGCGCACGTTGAAATATGCCCGTTCGCCGGTCTCCGCCGCGGCTGTGACGCTGCTCCTGGCCGGCACCGCCGCCTGTGGAGGCGGCGACACCACCTCCGACTCGGAGGGCGAACAGCTTGAGATCATCACGAACATCTACCCGATGCAGTGGCTGGCCGAGCGCATCGGCGGCGACGCGGTCACCGTGACCAACGTCGTCGAAATCGGCGCCGAGCCCCACGACACCGAACTGTCCCCTCGCCAGATCGGCGCCGTCTCAGAGGCCGACCTGAACTTCTACATCTCGACCCTGCAACCCTCCATGGACGACGCGGTGAGCCAGGCGGGCGGCGACAACGCCCTTGACGCGCTCACCCTGGTCGAACTGCTGCCGTTCAGCGAAAGCGACCAACACGTCCACGAGGAGGAGCACGCCGACGAAGGCGACCACGCCCACGAAAGCGAAGAAGGCCAGAACCACGAGAGTGAAGAGGGCCACGCCCACGAGGGCGAAGAAACCCACGCAACCGAAGAAGACCACGCCCACGAGAGTGAAGAGGGCCACGCCCACGGCGCCGACGACCCCCACGTCTGGAACGACCCGGTGCGTATGGCCACCATCGCCGGTGCCCTAGGCGAGCGGCTGGGCGAGATCGACCCCGACCGCGCCAGCGCCTACGCCGACCGTGCCGCCGAAGTGGAGCAACAGCTCAACGAACTCGACACGGAATTCTCCGAGACCCTCAGCCAATGCCAGCAGGATCTGTTCGTGACCAACCACACGTCCTTCCGCTACCTGGCCGACCGCTACGACCTGCGTCAACTGGGGATCAGCGGCCTCAAGCCCGACACCGAACCCTCCCCCGCCCGCCTAGCCGAGGTCACCGAAATCGTGCGCGAGCACGACATCGACACGATCTTCACCGAGGCCCTGACCAGCCCCAAGGTGGCTGAGGTGCTGGCGAACGAGGCCGGCGTCGAAACCGACGTTCTCGACCCACTGGCCGGTCTCACCGAACAGCAGCGGGAAGACGGCGAGGACTACCTCAGCGTGCAGCGCGCCAACCTCGACGCCCTGTCGGGTGCTCTCGACTGCCAATGAGAACGGGCTGCCCCGGCAGGTGGCACGGGCGGCACGTCCTTTGCGTCCCCGCGCCGTCCAACACTGCCCGGCGGGGTGTCCGGGCTGGCCGCTGCCCGGCCCGGGCGCCCCGGCCCGACGGGGCACGAGCCACGAGCACGAGCGAGCGCTCTCGCCCGCCGCCGCATACCAGCCCACTCGGTGGCGTGCTTGTGGACCCCACCGCCGCGAAGGCGGGAGTGGCCGGTATCGGTGCCGCTGGAGAGCGTGAGCCGGCGGATCTGCGACTTTTGTTCGGTTGTGCGGCTGTCTCCCCCAGGGGAGGCAGCCGCAGAGCATAACCGGCCTGCCGACGGGCGGGAGCGTCCGCTGCCCTCTCCCCCACCGGCCGTCCTCGCTGCTGTGCGTCTCCAACCGCGTTCTGGGAAGCAAAACCACTCCCCGGCGCGCCCTCACCCCCTCCACTGCCGCGCGTCAGCTTCCGCGTCTGTCATTCGAGCAATGGGTGACACCATCACCCACTTTCCCGTTGCACATCAGCTCTTGCGGTACGTGCGGTCAACGTCCGGAATGGTTTCCCATGGCAGCGCAGTTCAGCGTGGGACGGCAGCGACGACGCGGAGCCTGTTCACCGCCGCGAGCGGACCAACCAGCGCAACAATCGGCTATCCGAGCCTGCGGGCGACCACGTGCAGCCGGTCCCCCGACAGCCGCGACGACAGCTCAGCTTCAAAGCACCATGGCGTATCGGTGCGCGGCCCCGGCTCGTCGAACAGCGCCAGCACCTCGAAACCGCTGGAGGAGAGGTAATGGCGCAACTCCTGCGGGAAGAGCAGCCGCCACGCCGAGTGCTGCTCCAACGGGGCCGCACCGCCCTCCCACTGCCAGGACCGGCGCCGACGCAGTAACTGGGCGGCATGGTCGATCCACAGCCGGGTGTGGGAGGTGTAGCGCACCCCGCGCCAGGTGATGTCGCGCGTCGTGGTCGCATCCAGCAGCTCGGTGTTGCCCAGGAAGAAGGCACCGTTGCGCATCTCGGCGATCAGCAGCCCGCCGGGCACCAGGTGGCGCCGGCAGCGGGCGAGGAACGCCAGCAGGTCGGCATTGTCGTGGCAGTACAGCAGCGCACTGTCGAGACAGATCAGCACGTCGAAGGTGTGATCGAGCGCGAAGGAGCGCATGTCCGACTGGTGGAACCGGGCGGCGGGCCAGTGCCGGCGAGCGTGGTCGACCATTGCGGCGGAGATGTCGACACCCGTGCCACGGTGCCCCAACGCCACCAGCCGCCCCAGGTCGCGGCCGGTGCCGCAGCCGACGTCGAGGATGTCGTAGACGCGCGGGCCGTCCCCGAAACGCTCGACGAGGTCGGCCACGAAGCGGGCGGCCCGGTGCTCGGGGTCGGGAAACTGGCGCTCGTAGAGCTCCGGGTTGTCGGTCAGCAGGTTCGCGGTGTCGGCGCCGCCGGCGCGGGCAGTGGAGGGGGGTGTCACGGGTCGACCTCCGAGGAGCGTGATCGTGAAGGGGGCGTTGTGTGTTTCGGGTGTGTTCCGTCGAGTGAGGTTGAGTCCGATGGTGAGCGGGCTCCAGACGGCGGCGCCCGTTGCGGCCGAGCGGCGGTGGAGGGTTCGCCCGCCGCTCATGCCTCGATCGTTGCGCGATCTCGATAGCTTCACTGTGGCGCCCGAAACGGTGGCGGTCCCGAAAGAGGGCGGCAGCCAAAGGGGGACAGTCCCCTAGCGGGGAAAGCGTGACAGCTCGCCTGTCGCTCGTACCTCCCTCACGTCGCTCGCGTAGCAGCCCCAAGGCTCGCTCCCCAAAGGGGCCAAGGTTGGGCGGTCACACCGGTGTGGGCTCAGGTCATGTCGAGCCCGGAAAGGCCGGCGGCCCTCGTGGGGATCACGAAGAACGTAACGGCCGGTCGAAGGACGGGGTGAAGGCGCCACTGTGCCGCAACGCCCCGGCTCGATCGCCGCCTGCACGGCTTCACCCCCACCAGCCCCAGCCCCCAGGCTGCCGAGATCGCGAAGCGATCGAGGTACGAGCGACGACAGACCAGCCAGGCGAGATCAACCACGGTGCCGAGTCCTACAGCGATCTTCAGCAGGCGGGGGGGTCTCGGCCACCCGGGTGACGCCGAGCCCGGGACGGTCGGGAACCTCGATCCGGCCGTAGTGGCCGCCGATCCCGGTCCAGGGGTCGGCGGCCAGCAGCAGGTGCCCGTCGAGGTCGACCCAGCGCGCGAAGCCGCTCAGATGCACCGCGGGCGCCAGCCCCAGCGAGCTAGCGACCAGGCACCCCAGCATGATGTCCATGCCGACGGCGCGAGCGGCGTCGATGACCTCCCGGGCCGCGACGATCCCGCCGCACTTGGCGAGCTTGACGTTGACGCCGGCCACCCGGCCGGCGAGCCGCTGCACATCCGCCAGGGTGGCCGCGTCCTCGTCGGCGATCACAGGCGGCTCGCAGCGCTGGCTCAGCCAGCCGAGGCATTCGGGCGAGCCCGGCGCGATCGGCTGCTCGACCGCTTCGACGCCCAACGGCGCCAGACGCTCCAGGTGGCGTGCGGCCTGGGGGGCGTCCCAGCACCCGTTGGGGTCGAGCAAGAGCCGCGCGCGTGGCGCCGCCTCCCGCACCGCGCGCACCCGCGCGAGGTCGTCGTCGAAGTCGGCGGAGCCGAGCTTGATCTTCACCACCTCGAACCCTTGCTGGGTCAGCTCGGTCGCGGTGCGCGCCGCGGTCGACGCGGCGGTGATTCCGATGGTGCGGGCGGTGGCCACCTCGCGGCGATACGGTGCGGCGATCAGCCGGTGCACCGGCGTGGCCGTACACCGGCCGAGCAGGTCGTGGGCGGCGGCGTCGATGGCCATGGCCACTCCGGGCGCGGTGTGGAGGTCGGCGGTGATCGTGGGCAGGTCGGCTACGAGCTCGCGGGGATCGGTGTGGCGGCGCGCCCACGCGCGGCACCGCTGCAACAGCCCGGTGATGCGGTCGAGGTCAAGACCGTAGTAGGCGCTGGTGACGACCTCGCCATAGCCGGTGTGGCGCTCGTCGCTCAGGTATACCCACACCGCGTCGCGCTCGGCCATCACCGAACGCGAGATCCGCAGCGGCTGCTCAAGATGCAGCCGGGTCGGCTCCCAGTCGAGCTTCATCCCGCATCGCCCGCCTCAGCTCGGGTGTGCGACAGCGGGTCGCGGACCGTGCGGCAGCGCGCCCACCCCGCGACCTCGTCAACCTCGCCGAAGGCGACCTCGACCGGCCTGCTCGCTGCCCCCGACAGCAGGCCGTGGCGCTGACAGTAGTCGTCGTCGAAGATCGACTCCAGATACCGGTGGGGGCCGTCGGGAAACACGGTGACCACCTCGGCTCCCGGCCGCATGCGGGCCGCCCAGGCCGCCACCGTCGCCACCGCACCGGTGCTCCAGCCGCCGGTGACGAAGCTGCGCCGCGACAGCTCGCGGCAGGCGTGAACGGCCTCGGCCGGGCCGAGCCAGTGCACCTCGTCGAACTGGGTGTAGTCGACGTTGCGCGGGTAAATACTGCTGCCCAACCCCCGCATAAGCCGAGGGCGGGGGGCCAACCCGAAAATCGTCGAGCCCACGGTGTCGACGCCGATCACGTGCAGGCCGGGCCAGTGCGAGCGCAGCAGCCGGGCGATGCCCGAACCGTGCCCGCCGGAGCCGACGCTGCACACCAAAATGTCGGCGTGACCGACCTGGTCGACCAGCTCGCGGGCCAGAGGCGCGTAGCCGGCCGGGTTGTCGGGGTTGTTGTACTGGTTGGGCCAGTACGCGCCGGACAGCCCGCGGCAGATCTCGTGAACCCGTTCCAACCGCGCCCGCTGCCAGCCGCCCACCGGGTGCGGCTCGGTCACCACCTCCAACCTGGCGCCGTAGGCCAGCAGCAGCGAGCGCATGCTCGTCTCCAGCTCCCGGTCCACCACCAACACGATGGGGTGCCCCAGCGCCCGGCCCGCGAAGGCCATACCGATACCGAGGGTGCCGCTGGTGGACTCGACCACAGGCGCGCCGGGCGCCAGTTCGCCGCGGTGGCGAGCGCCCAACAACATCGACACCGCGGCCCGCGCCTTCATACCGCCGGCACCCAGGTATTCCAGCTTGGCCCAGAAGCCGGGGTGGGGGTAGGGCAGGGGAGCCGTGACGCGGGCGATCGGGGTGTTCTCCAGCAGTGGCAGCAGTTCTGGGGCGGCGCCGTCGGCGGCGATAGACGTTGGGTGGGCCAGGGCAGTGGTCACAGTCGAGCCTCCGCGCCGGGGATCGGGGCCGGGGTGGGCCGGCGATAGCGGTAGATCGTGGTAGGGCCGCCGTCGAGCCAGAAGAAGGGGTAGGGCTCGGCCGAGAGCGCAGTCAGCCCGCTATCCAGCAGATGGGGCAGGATGGCGCTGCCCGTTTGGGCGAAGACGACGAGCGGGCGACCGGTGCGGCGAGCGTGGGCCAGTAGGGGCCAGAAGGTCGCGTTGCCCACCGTCATCCCTGAGGCCAGGATCGCGTCACAGTCCTCGACGGCGGCCATGGCGTCGTCGACGATGGGCTCGCCCCACTCGGTGAACCCGCCACCGTAGTCGCAGGCGACATAGCTCAGGCCGCGCTCACGCAGATGGTGCAGTAACGAGTTGACCACCCCCACGACCAGTACGGTGCGGCCCGGCGGCAGGGGCAGCAGGTCCACCACCAGCTCGGCGCGGCGCAGCGACTTGTGCAGCGAGGTCCCGGCGGGGATGGTGACCGCCTCGGCCGCCGTGGCGTGGGGGCGGGCGTGCATCAGGTAGGCATCCAGCACAGCCACCCGCACGGCAGCCGCGGGGTGCTCCAACAGCTCCGCGACACAGCGGCCCACACAGTCGAGGGCGACACCGTCGTCGACCTCGCCGGGCTCTACAGCGCACGAGCCGACCGCCTCGGCCACCCGCAGACTCAGGACGTGGTTGCGGTAGCCGCGCCCGCGGTGGGCGTGACGGGCGCCTTGCTGGGTGAGGAACCCGACACTGACGGGCAGCGAAGCGGGGTCGGGCCCCAGGTGGCCGGCGCGCGCGGCGGCAGTGAGGGGGGCGAGGTCGTGAACGGTGGATTCGGGGGGAAGGGCGGGCATCGAACTACCGTCCCGTCTGACCGCTGTAGGCAACACCGAGGCCGGCGACCAGTTCCTCGGCGGTGGGGCGCGCCTCCTCAGGTTTGGGGTCGATGGTCATCACGTGTCCCAGGTAGTGGTTGTTGCTGGTGGCCGCACCGGCGTTATGCCCGCTGTCCTTAACCTCGCACTCCACGACGGCCGGGTGGGACCGCGCCGTCTCCGCCCCTGTCACCCGCGCGATCACGCCCGGCTCCGGTGGCAGCAGGAAGGCCACAGCCGCGCTGCCCACACCGGTCTCAACGGGGGTGAGGTCAGGCTGTTGGCCCAGAGCCACCTGGGCGTGGGCCAGCGGCAGATCGATGCCGGTGACCCGGCGGACCAGCTCGGTGATGCGGTTACCGGCGGGGCGCGGGTTGACCTCGACCAGGCGTGGCCCTGCCGGAGTGAGTTTGACCTCGGTGTGGGCGACGGTGTTGTCCAGGCCCAGAGCCGCCACGGCGGCCAAGGCGAGGTCGCTGACGGCGCGTGCTGTGGCGGTGTCCAGCGCGGCGGGGAACATGTGGCCGGTCTCGACGAACCACGGCTGGCCGGAAACGCTCTTGTCGGTGACGCCGACAACCGTGGTCTCCCCCTGGAACGTGACGGTTTCGACACTGTACTCCGGCCCGGTCAGCAGCTCTTCGAGCAGCACGGTGGCGGTGCGGCGCTGCCCGCGCGCGTTCACCGGGAACCCCGCCAGCTCCCGAAAAGTCTCGTGGAGCTGTGCGGTGTCGTCGACCCGGCGCACGTACATGCCGGCGCACAGGTCCACTGGTTTGCACACCAGGGGGTAGCCGAGGTGGTGCGCGGCGGTGGACAGTTCATCCCAGGTCGTGGCGGTGGCAAAGCCCGGCCCGGCGACCCCGGCTTCGGCGAGTCGGGCGCGCGTGAGGTCCTTACGGCGGGCGGCGGTCATCGCCGCCGGCGGACAACCGGGCAGGCCCAGTTCCGCGGCGACGCGGGTCACGGTGTCGAGGTAGTAGTCGCAGGAGGACAGCACCCCGTCAAAGCCCAGCGCCTCGTGTATCCGTGCCAGATGGGCGACGAGAGCCTCGGGGTCGTTGGTTTCGGCGGTGAGGATGTTGTCGGCGGTGAGCAGGGGGTGCGCTCCCCCTGGCGGGGCACCTCGGAGGTAGTGGTGCAGTTCTCGTGTCACGAAGGTGAAGCGGTGCCCGCTCTCGCGGATCGCCCGGGGCAACAGCGTGCTCATCGCCCCTACCCAGCTCTCGATCATCAGTAGATGTCCCACGGAACCCCTCAACTTCCCCGTGCAGTGCGACGGTGCTTTCCACACCACAACAACCTGAAAATGGTAATCATTATCTTTACACTGCGGTCAAGTTGTCGCAGCGAGGTAACGGTGTGTACTCAAGATGCCGCTGGGGCAGCACTGCCCCAGCGGCGACGAACGCGCGCTCCCCAACCGGGGATGCCCGGCCAAGAAGACGCCGAGCTGCGGCGATGGAGCCGCGCTCGCGGTAGCGCGAAAGAAGCGGCGGCGCGGGGGTGGCTGGACGGTCGTCAAACGTGGCTTGAAGCACATCCACGACACCAGTGCACCCCCGAAATACGGACCGTCTACAGGACAGGATTCGGCCTGGAACTATCCCGGGGCACCGCTCGGGAAGGTGCAACCGAGCCGGGCGACCGACACCGGGCTCACCTGGAATGCGCGCACGGTGGCGGGGACATTACGACAAGAGACGACAAGTGCCTCCCAGCAAGGTTTTGGTGGTTTATTGCCCGTTAGTGGGGGCCTTTTTCAGGGGTAGCGGAGCATGCTGCTCACAAGGGGACCCATGAGGCCTCCACCCCGCCGTGTCGGACCCGGCCGGCGTGACGAGGCCACGGGGAGGGACGGATGAACACAAGAATCAACGGCTGGGCCGCTTTCGCGGCGATCATGCTGCTCTTGGTCGGGGTCTTCAACATCGTCCACGGCCTAGTCGCGATAGCAGCCCCAGAGTTCTTCGTGAGCGGCGAGGGGAACCTGCTGGTCTTCAACTTCGCCGCATGGGGCGCGCTACTCGTCGCCTTCGGAGCGCTGATGTGCCTCATCGCCTTCGGTCTGCTCACCGACCAGACGTGGGCGCGCATCGTGGCGATCGCCCTCGCGGGGATCAACGCGCTCGGACAACTCGCGTTCATCACCGCCTACCCGCTGTGGTCACTGGTGGTGATCGCGATCGACGTGCTGATCATCTACGGCCTGACCGCGGGCCGGTTCGCGACCACGACACCACGCACCTACGAAGCGGGACACTCTGACGCCCAAACCGTGCCGGAGCCACGCACACGAGGCACGACAGGCCACGTGACGGGCACGAGCCGGGGCCAGCACGCCCGGCCACCGATGTGAGACGTCCGCACCGTCGAGAGGAAACAAGGAGGAGAATGTACGGAGCCGCCAGCCGCCGATTACGAGCTCACCGGCCCCGGGGCAGCCCCCGCAGCCGGTCTCGGCGGCCGAGCCAGGCGAGTGCCCGGCGGTGTCGGTACTGCCGGGCACGTTCGTGGGCGCACGCCCCCAGCCCGGGCCTCACTGCAACGCCTGACGCACCCGGCGCATGACCTCCGCCCCCTCCATACGGGTGGGATAGACCGCAACGAGCACCGCATCCTCATCCGGCTCCCCCTCCCCGGTCGGCCGGCCCCCGCCCTGGGTGCTGCCCGCCGCCCCGCCGACACGCAGCCGGTCGCGGATGCCCTCAGTGACCACCTCCAACGCCGTATCAAAACGCTCCCACGGCAGGGGCCCCGACGGGGCGCGCAGCCAGGCGCGCAGCACATGGTTGTGGGCAGCAATGAGCGAGGCGGCACACGAGGCGCAGATGAGCAGCCGCGTCTCGTCGGTTTCGCCGGCGGCGAGGTGGCGGCTGAAGGCCCGCTGGTAGCGGGCCGTCATCGCGATCTCGCGGTCGCGCAGCGCCGGAAGGGCACGGACCAGGTGGTAGCGGGGGACAGCGATCTCGGGCGCGCGCACGAACGAGGCGAAGACCATACGCGCCGCCTCGCACACGGCAGCCACCCGATCGGTGTTGGCCGACGTGGACAGGTAGCGCTGCACCGTCTCGAACACGTCCTCGTGCTCGGCGAAGAGCAGATCCTCCTTGGAGCCGTAGTTGCGGAACAGGGTGCGCCTACTCACTCCGATATCGACGGCGATATCACCCATCGTCGTCGCCGCATACCCGTGGGACGTGAACAGGCGCACCGCCGCGGCCACCACCTCCGCCGTCGACGGTCCCGCGCTACGTCCCCCACTGCTGTCGTTACCTGTCATCGCCTCCCCGATCGCCGTCATGGCACCACCCCGGCCAACGCCGCCCCGCAGTAACACTACCCACTGACACTCAATGCCAATTGTAGACACCTGGTGCCACAATGGCAGGGAGACGCCGACCTTCGAAAGGGACACCGCAACACCATGAGCGACTTCGAGCTGTACCGCCTCAGCGACGAGCACACGGCCCTGCGGGAGGCCGTCCGCGAGCTGGCCGAAGACAAGATCGCCCCCCACGCCGCCGACGTCGACGAGCGCAGCCGCTTCCCCCACGAGGCCTACGACGCCCTGCGCGCAGCGGAATTCCACGCCCCCCACATCGGCGAGGAGCACGGCGGCGTAGGCGCCGACGCCCTGGCCACCTGCATCGTCATCGAAGAAGTGGCCCGCGTATGCGCCGCGTCCTCGCTGATCCCCGCCGTAAACAAGCTCGGCACCACCCCGCTCATGCTGGCCGGCTCCGCCGACGTCAAGAACCGCTACCTGCCGGAGGTGGCACGCGGCGCGGCGATGTTCTCCTACGGCCTGTCCGAGCGCGAGGCCGGCTCCGACACGGCGTCCATGCGCACCCAAGCCCGCAGCGACGGCGACGAATGGGTGCTGTCAGGACAGAAAACCTGGATCACCAACGCCGGCCAGAGCCAGTACTACACCGTCATGGCCGTCACCGACCCCGACGGTCCCCGCGGGGGCAACGTCAGCGCCTTCGTGGTCCACGCCGACGACCCCGGGTTCAGCATCAGCGAGCCCGAACGCAAACTGGGCATCAAGGGCTCGCCCACGTGCGAACTGTACTTCGACGAGTGCCGCATCCCCGGCGACCGGCTCGTGGGAGACGTCGGCGCCGGACTCAAGATCGCGCTGCGCACCCTCGACCACACCCGAGTCACCATCGGCGCCCAAGCCGTCGGCATCGCCCAGGGAGCGCTCGACAATGCGCTGGCCTACGTCAAGGAACGCAAACAATTCGGGCAGGCCATCGCTGACTTCCAGGGCATCCAGTTCATGCTCGCCGACATGGCCATGAAGCTGGAGGCCGCCCGTCAGATGGTCCACGTCGCCGCCGCCAAATCCGAACGCGAGGACTCCGACTTGTCCTTCTTCGGAGCCGCGGCCAAATGCTACGCCTCCGACACGGCCATGGAGATCACCACCGACGCGGTGCAACTGCTGGGCGGCTACGGCTACACCCGCGACTTCCCGCTGGAGCGCATGATGCGCGATGCGAAGATCACCCAAATATACGAGGGCACCAACCAGGTGCAACGCCTCGTCATGGCCCGCCAACTGCTGAAATAGCGCACAGCGCCCCGAGAGCCACGGGCGGTTCACCGGTGGGCCGGCCCGTGGCCGCCCCACCGGCATCGTCCCCGCCGGGGCTAGGCGGCGGGGACGAAGGAGCGGGTCATCTGCTCCAACAGGGCGCGGTTGGTCTCCCAGTCCTCCTCGGTGGAGACAAGGAAAAGCGCGTAGCCCTTCTCCTCGGTGTGGAAAGCGCGGTTGACGGCGTGCATCCGACCGTTGGCGCCGTCGAAGGTGAACTCCCAGTCGGCGGCGCTGATGTAGCCATCCAGATAGGGCTGGTCGAGTTCGGTGATGGCGATGCGCTCGTAGCCGCTGAAGTTGCTGGAGATGGCCCCCTCCTGGTTACGCCAGTCGGCCTCGGCGTCGGGGCCGGGATCGTCGGTCTGGTCGATTTGCAGGTAGCCACCCTGGGGGTTGTCGAAGAAGACGCCGTTTTGACGGCGCTCCACGCTCCAGCCTTCGGGAACGTCGAGCGCGAACCCCGTGGGGTCCTCGTGGCGCACCGTGTCGACCCCCGCCACGCTGGGCTGGCTGGCCGACTGCGGCTGCGTACTAGGCGAGGGCGAGGGCGACGCCGAAGGGTCACCGGAAGGGCTGGCCGAGGACGACGACTCCTCGGCGCCCACACCCGCCACCGTGGTCCCCGAGTCCAAACCGCCAAGCCACAGCGCTAAGGAGACTGCGAGCACAATCGCCACGACAGCCGAGAGCGCCACCAGCGCGGCCTTTCCGGAGACCGACACGCGCCGCTGGGGCGGCTCTGACGAATCGAACATGGACGTGACCGGCGTGGCTGAGGTCGGCGGCGTGGCGGTGGCGGCGGGCTCCGACTCGACAGCGGCAGGAGCGGCGGCGGAGTCTTCCTCAGCCCAGGTGGTGATCCCGCGGTTGTGGGCAACAACGTCGCGCAGCATCTCACCGGCCTGCTCCACAGTGAGCCGCCCCTCGGGGTCCTTGTCGAGCAGCGCCTCGATGACGGGCCGCAGCGGGCCGGCCCGCTGCGGCGCAGGCACCTCCTCGGTGATGATGGCGCTGAGCGTGCCCATCGCCGTGGAGCGGTGGAACGGCGGCGCCCCCTCGACGGCGTTGTAGAGGGTGGCACCCAAGGCCCACATGTCGCTGGCGGGCGTAGCGGTCTCCCCCCGCGCCTGCTCGGGCGCCAGGAAACTCGGAGAGCCCAGCAGGTTGCCGCTGGTGGTCAGGCTGCTGCTGCCCGGCAGTCGGGCGATGCCGAAATCGGTGAGCACCGTGCGGTTCTCGTCGGCGATGAGCACATTGCCGGGCTTGACGTCGCGGTGCACCACACCGTGCTGGTGAGCCACGGATAGTGCCGCCACGAGCTGCACCCCGATCGCGGCCACCCGTTCGGGCTCCAGCGTGGTGCGTTCTTTGATGAGTTTGCTCATCGCCGTGCCACGCACCAGCTCCATAACGATCCAGGGGCGCTCGTCACTCTCGACCACATCGAAGACCGTGATGATCGAGGGATGGCTGAGCTGAGCCGCGCTGCGGGCTTCGCGCATCATGCGCGTGCGCAGCACTTCCACCTCACGCTGGGGTAACGGTGAGGGGATGATGAGCTCCTTGATGGCCACGGGACGATCCAGGAGTTCGTCCGTGCCGCGCCATACCCGGCCCATGCCGCCTTGCCCGATGAGGTCATACATCCGGTAGCGGCCGGCGAGCAGGTGGTCGGGGGCGGATTCGGGCTCGTCAGTGCTCATTGATGGCTTTCCTCGCTGGGAAGGCGCTGCCGCGGTCACGGCACCGTTGAGGGGAGTGTAAAAGGCCGGAGCACAGCAGAGGGAGGCGCGCGACCTTCACACACGAGAACGCCCCCGCAACCCAAGGTTGCCCATAGGGGGCTCTGCCGTTAGACGCGCACCGACCGTCGCCGGTTGTCCTCACCGGGAATGACAAGCGTCGCAACGAGAAATGCGATGCCCCCTACCGAGCTGGAGCGTGTCGCATACCATGTGCCCGTGATTTGCCCTAAATGCCAAAGCCGGATGATGACCGTTGACCGCAAGGGAATCCACCTGGAGCAGTGCGAGCGCTGCCGGGGGATCTTCCTCGACCATGGCGAGCTGGAACAGATCGTCTCCGCAGAGCAGCACCACTACGGTATGGCTCCCGCCTACGGCTACTCTGACAGCCCCAAGCCCTACCAGCACGGGCGCCCCGACTCTCCGCCCCCCTTCCACGGCCACCCCGACAGCCCCAAGCCCTACCGGGGCGGCTACGGGGGCTACAGCGACTCGCCGCGCCCCTACGGCCACAAGAAGCGCAAGCGCAGCTTCCTCGAAGACCTCTTCGACTAGCTGCCGACCCGACCCTCCCCCGGGACTCGCGTGAACCTCCTCATTTGTGCCCGCTGTGGCGTGCACACCGACATCCCCGTCGTCGACACCGACGAGGGCGAGCCGGTGGTCCGTTGCACCGAGTGCGGCCACCGGCAGCCCTTCACCCGTTTGCCGCTGTACTGCCTGACCGGCCCCAGCGGCACGGGCAAGTCCACCGTGGCCCGGCTGCTCCTTCCCCGGCTCGCCGACCGGTTCGTGGTCTTAGAGCAGGACGTGCTGTGGACGGCGGGGCTGCGCGACCCCGCCCACAACCACCGCGCCTTCCGGTCGGCGTGGCTGCGCATGGCCGCGATGATCCACCAAAGCGGCCGGCCGGTCGTACTGTGCGGAACGGTCGTGCCGCCCGAGTTCGAGCTGCTGCCCGAACGCCCCCTCTTCGACGGCATCCACTACCTCGCGCTGGTGTGCGAGCCCACGATGCTCGCCGAACGGCTGCGGGCGCGCCCGGCATGGCGGGAGTGGGACGAGCCCCGCATCGCCGAGATGCTGGACTACGCCGCGTGGGTACGCGAGACCGCCGCCGACATGGCCCCACCGGTGAGTCTCCTTGACACCACCCACACCTCAGTCAAGGAGACCGCCGACGACGTGTGCGCCTGGATCGAGCGCGGCGGGCGCTGACCCGTGCCGGACCGCGCCGTTTCACGCCGGTTCGGCCACGTCGGGCCGGCAATCGCGGCAGGGCCGGTACCCCTCGGCGCGCGCCCCCTCCAGAGTGGCGAAGCCGTGGCGGTGGCCGGCCGTGATACGGCGCGCATGCGAACAACTCGGGAAGCACACCACTCCCGTGGTGTCACTGCCCAGGTAGAACACGCCCGATCGGGCCAGCTCGCGCACCTCGCCCAGGTTGGCGTTCTCCCCCAGCAACAACCGCTCTTTGACGGCAGCGCCGAAGACGTAGTTACTCAACGCGCCGTCGGTGCGGATGACCCGGTGGCACGGGATCAGCACCGGCACTGGATTGCGCCCCAGCGCCGAGCCCACCGCCCGCACCGCCCGGGGCCGGCCGATGCGCCGGGCCACCCAAGCATACGGACGCACCTGCCCCGGCGGGATCTCGCGGGCGGCGGTGAGCACCGCACGGTCGAACTCGCTGACCGCGCGCAGATCGAACTGGAGCTTGGCGCCGTGGCCACTGCGCAGCGCCGGGAGCAGTCCGGCCGGCGGTTTCGACGCGGGCACGAGCGGGCGCGCGAGACGCCGATGGCAGGCTTGCGCCAACTCCGCGTCGTCGCCGGCGCCGGCGTCGCCGACGTAGGCGATGCCGTGGTCGGTGAAGACGACGAAAAGGTCACCGGCGGGGCCGGGCACGCGCAGCCAGCGGGCGGCCACCCGGTCGAACAGTCCCTCGGGGGCAGCGACCGTGAGCTCGTCCAGTCCCGCGAGTTCAGGAGGCAGCGGTTCAGGCTGGTTACTCATGAGGCACCTCCCAGAGAGGTTGAGGTGGAGCCAGCGGCCGGGGACGAGTGCAACTCCCGTAGCCGGCGTAGGCCACGGGAAACGTGTGACTTGGCCGTGCCCTCTGGACATCCCAGCACGTCGGCGACCTCGGCTGTCGACAGTTCGGCCACGTGGCGCAGCACGACAGCGAGGCGCTGGCGTTCGGGGAGCTGCGCCAGCAGCGCGGCGAGCTCACGGCTGGTCTCGTGGCGCTCGGCCAACCGCTCGGCCCCCTCCGCCTGTTCCTGGGGCTCTGGCACGTTCTCCAGCGGAGCGGGCGGCGGGCTGCGGTCGGCGGCCCGCCGCCGGTTGCGCCACTCGTTGAGCAGGATCGTCAGCAGCCACGGTTTCAGACGCAGCCCGGCGATGCGCTCGGGGGCATAGCCCGAAAGCGCCCGGTAGGCCCGCAGAAACGCCTCGGCCGCTAGATCCTCGGCATCGGCCCACCTCCCCGACACCCGTAACGCCGTGGAGAACACCACGTGGCGGTAGACGCCGAACAACTCGACGAAACCCGCGTCGAGATCGGCGGCGAGTGCAGCGGCAAGACCCGGGTCACCGCCGTGGCGGGTCTCAGCCATGTCGTTCGTAGCGTTCACACTTTCCCTAACACCGCGCCCCTCGCCACGGTTGCACACCCACCCTCCTCTCACTCGGGCACGGGCGCCTCCGCCTCGGGCGGCCCGCCAGGTTCCCAGCAGCGCACTCCGCTCACCCCGGCCAGCCGGTCGCGGGTGAAGACCGGGTCGCGGCCCTGCCGACGCTGCCGCGTGTAGTCGTCGAGCAGCCGCAGCGCCACCCCCGACAGCGGGATGAGCGCCACCAGGTTGAGCACGGCCATAACACCCATCGCGGTGTCGGCCAGGCTCCACACCACCTGCACCGACCCGATAGCGCCCACGAACGTCATCAGCAGGAAGGCCCACCGGTAAGTGGCCATGACCCCGTCACCGGCGGCCAGGAAGGCGATATTGGCCGCTCCGTAGTAGTAGTTACCCAACAGCGAGGTGAACGCCAACAGCACGATGATGACCGTCAACACGTGCAACGACCACGGGCCGAGTTCCAGCGCCAGCGCCTGCTGTGTCAGGTCCGCGGCCCGGTGCGGCCCGTAGGTGGGGTCGGCCAACAACACGACGAAAGCCGTGGTGGAGCAGACCACGAGCGTATCGACGTAGACACCAAGCGTTTGCGCCAACCCCTGCTTGGCGGGGTGACTGACCGCGGCGCCGGCCGCGGCGTTGGGCACCGAGCCCATACCGGCCTCGTTGGAGAACATGCCGCGCCGGATTCCCTGCACGACAGCGGTACCCACCGCGCCGGCCGCGACCTCGCCCAACCCCAGAGCGTGCGCGAAAATCTCGGCCACCACACCGGGCACCTCGGCGAGGTTACCGGCGATAACCGTGGCCCCCAGCAGCAGGTAGAGCAGTGCCATACCCGGAACCAGCGCTTGGGCCACCAGCGCGATCCAGCGCACCCCGCCCACGACCACCAGCGCGGTCACCGCGGTCAGCCCACCTCCCACGGCCGGAGCCAGCCAGGTGCCGACGCTCGCACCGGTCACGTCCACCGAGGACGCCACGGCGGTGGCGATCGCATTGCTCTGCACCGTCGTGAAAACGGAACCGAACGTGACCACACTGGCCACGGCGAAGATGACCCCTGCCCAATTGGCGTTGAGACCGTAGCGCATGTAGTAGGCCGAACCGCCCCGGAAACCGGAGCGGTCACGCACCTTGTACATCTGGGCCAGGGTCGACTCCACGAAACTCGTCGACCCCACGAGCAGCCCCATGAGCCACATCCACAGCACCGCACCCGGGCCTCCCACCCCGATGGCGATCGCCACCCCCGCGACGTTGCCGGTGCCCACCCGGGCCGCGGCGGAGATGGCGAACGCCTGGAAGGACGAGACAGCGCGCTCCCCGCCGGACGCCCCACGAGAACCGCCCCTCATAGCTGTGAACATGGCCGGCAGCAGCCGCACCTGCACCACTCCCGAACGCACGGTGAGGTAGCTGCTCAATGCGACGAGCAGCGGGATCACCAGATAGCCCCACACAACGTCGTTGCAGGTCTCGACCAAAGCGTTGACGGCATCCACGCGGGACTCACTCCTCGAATGCGGCTTCGGGGGCGACACTCGCCGACGACACCGCGATTCGACCACAGAAAACGCGCGTGATGTTACGAATAGTTACCGAACCGCGGTCACACCTTGGCAAAACGACACCCTCACTCGTTTGCACCCCCGATAGGCTGGGAAGACGCGATCGAAAAATCCCGCGGGACAGCCAGCCGGACGCCGAAGCCCGCACTCACAACAGCAGAATCACGAGCGGCCTCGCCGATCCGGCCCAGCCACACAGGTGGACACTTCCACCGTCACGACGAGTCACGCTCCGCCTTCGGAGCCACGAACCCGATGGAAACCACGGGAACGACATCAACGAAGCGTGGCAAAGAAGCCACAACGGGCACCCTCGATGCCGCGATCGACGGTGTCGACGAGGCGGTCGTCATCTGTGACCGCACCGCGACCGTGCAATCGGTGCACGGCACAGCGCGGCAACTGGTGCCCGAGATAGCACCGGGCGACGACATCGCCCAGTCACCGCTGGCGCCCCTGGCTCGACCGGAGCGCCAGACGCGACAGCACCGGCTGCGACACAACGGGCTCGATCTCAGCGCCAAAAGCAAGCCGCTGCGCGACGGCGGATTCGCCTGCTACGTCACCGAGACCGCGTCCGCCCCATGGACGGGCCGACGGCGCGCCGAGTTCCTGGGCGAGGCCACCAAGCTCCTGAACGCATCGCTACGGGTGGAGCGCGTGATACGCACCGCCGTGCAACTGCCGGTGCCCCGCCTGGCAGCGGCGTGCTGCTACGCCGCCATCGCCCCCGACGGCAGCGCGCGCTGGTGGAACTGGTACCCCACCGGACAGCGCGGCGAAGAGGTGACCACGGGCGAGTGGGACAGCGCAACCGTGAGCGGCATGGGCTGGCTATCCGCCTCCACCCTCGCCGAACCTCGGGCATTCGAGCCCTGGCCCGGCGACATCGACGGCATCCTCGACGACATCCTGCCCGCCGAGGCGCCGCGGCCGGGAGCGTTGCTGGCCGTCCCGGTCCGAGCCGTCAGCGGCGTCGTCGGTGTGCTGCTGTTCATACGCACCACCGGGCAGGCCCCCTTCGACGAGGACGAGACGGACGTGCTGCGCGAGTTCGCGAACCGGGCCGCCACCGCCATCGGATCGGCGACGCTCTACCAATACCAGGCGCACACGGCCGCCATCTTGAAGTCGGGGCTGGTGCCCGCCCCGCTGCCACACCCCGCCGACATCTCGCTCGGGGCAGCCTACCGCTGCGCCCACGAGGCCGACCGCATCGGCGGCGACTACTACGAGGTCACCGAAACCACCGAGGGGCTGGGGTTTCTCCTGGGCGACGTGTGCGGCAAAGGAGCAGAGGCCGCCGTCCTCACCGGGCTCGTGCGCCAGTCCATCCACGCGCTGCGCCGCGTCCAGCCCTGCCCCGTCCAATTGCTGCGGCTCCTCAACGACGTGCTCATGGAGACCATCCCCGAGAAGTTCACCACGCTCATCCTGGGACGGGCCGAACGCAACAGCGCCGGGGGGCTTGACCTGGAACTGGCCTCCGGCGGCCACCCCTGCCCACTGATCCTGCACCGGGATGGCACGGTCACCGACGTGGTGCTGCGGGGGATGTTCGTGGGAGCGCTGCGCCAGGCCGTCTTCGACTCGGTCGCCCTCACCCTCGCCCCGGGCGAGACGCTGCTGCTCTACAGCGACGGCGTAACCGAAGCCCGCCGCGGGGTGCTCAATGGCGAGATGTTCGGCGAGGAACGGCTGCGCGACCTGCTCGCCGAATGCGCTGGGCTCCCAGCCGAGGCGACGGCCGCCCGCCTAGAGCAGGCCATCGGCGACTGGCTCGGCGGCAACCGCCACGACGACATCGCAATCCTGGCGCTCCAACCGCGCCTTTCCCGACCGGAGGAGGGGAGGTGACCGTATGTCCTCCGCGAGCGAGACGAGAGCCGTCAGCAGCCTGCTCCACCATCTGGAACGCGCCGACGACGTGGGGGCGGTGGCCTTTAGCCGCACCCTCGTGGCCGAGGGCCGCGACACCGAGTCGCTGCTACTCGACGTGATCGCCCCCGCCCATGTCAAAATCGGCCGACTGTGGCAGGACAACGACTGGTCAGTGGCGCAGGAGCACGCCGCGACCTGCACCAGCGAGCGCCTGCTGAGCGCGCTCGTGCCGGCATCTCCCGCCTACCGCACCGCCGCCAAGCGCGGCTCGGTGCTGGTGGCCTGCGTCGAAGGAGAGTGGCACGGGCTACCGGCGCGGCTGCTCGCCGACGTGCTGCGGCTACGCGGCTGGGAGGTGACCTTCCTGGGGGCGAACGTGCCCGAAGGCGCCCTCACCAACTACGCGCAGGGAAGCGACTACGACGCGGTCGCGCTGAGCTGCTCGCTGCCGCTGCGACTGCCCAAAGCCGGCGCGATGATCGAGGCGTGCCACAGCATCGACCTGCCGGTGATCGCCGGCGGCGCCGGTTTCGGCCCCGACAGCAGATGGGCGCGCCCGCTCGGTGCCGAGGGGTGGGCAACGAGCGGGCGGGGCGCCGCCACCGCACTCGAATCGCTGGGGACGGCGCACGCCACCCCCGCTCCGGCGCCCCACAGCCGTGACGAGTACGTCAACCTGCTGCAACGCCGTGAGGACGCGATCAGGATCGGGCTGCACCGACTGACCGAGCACCACCACCTCTCCCTCACGACGGGCCGGCTCAACCGCGACCACATGGTGGAGATCCTCAGCCACCTCTTCGATTCCCTCGCCGTGTCGCTCTACGTCGGCGAGACGACGCTGTTCATGCGTTTCCTGCACTGGGTACGCGCGATGCTGGCGGCGCGCCACGTACCGTTCGCCACCGTGCTGGAGGCTATGACGGCCTACGCGACGCTGCTCTACGACTACCCCGCAACGGTGGCCACGCTGCGCCAGGCCCGCGCGGAGCTGACGGAGTAGGCCGACGGCACCGGGGTCAGGGAGCGTCACGCACCTCGGCGACCCGCACCAGGACAGCGGAACGGCTGCCCACCCGCACCCGTTCCAACGGGCGCACCCCGGTGGGCAGGGGGATCTTACGAGTCCGCGCTGTCACGACGAGGAGGGCGTCATCGGAGAGCGGCTCCGCCACCGCGCGCAGCAGCGCCGGCACCGGCTCGCCGTTGGGGACCATTCCCGACCAGTGGGTGAGATCGCCGTAGGGGACATCGGTGAGAACCACATCGGTAGAAGAACGCGGCGCTTCGGGAGCGAAAACGTCGCCACGGCATGTGGTGGCCGCCAGGTCACCGCCCAGCGTGTGCAGCCGCCGCGCGAGCCGATCGGCGCTGGCGGCCATGTCGAGGTAGCCGGGTTTGCCGAACGCTTCAGCGCGCTCGCGCGCCTCCCGGGAGCGCTGCGCCAGGCCGGCCGCAGTGAGCAGTTCCAGGTTGCGGGCGGCCAGGTGCACCGCCTCCGGATCGCTGTCGGAGGCGTGGACGTGCGTGATGCGATCGCGGTGCAAGAGCACCAGCACAGTGAGCAGATAGCCGCTACCGCAGCAGGGGTCCCACACACCGACCGGTTCGCGGCCGAGGTGGGCCAGTGCGCGACGAAACAGCTCATCAGCCAACCGCACGGGAAAGCCAGGGCGGCCCGGTGCCGAGCGCAGCACCCACCCGCTGGCCAGATCACTGTAGTCGGCGCGTTCGATGGCGTAACGGTAGCCCATCTCCCCAGCTTGCCTGCTCGCCCCAGCGGGACCGTCCCGGGCGACGCCGACGGCACGATCTCAACAACGACCGCGTGAGAAAGCGACACGAAACATTGACACGAACCGAAGTCGAACAATAGCCTACAGAAACCAGGAAAGCGCTTTCCTTTTGTGTGGTGATCCCCACATCACAGCTCGCTCCTAACGGGGCGACAACCAGATACGGACTGTGGACTCTCCGTACCCGGGGTCACCACACTCCCGCCGTGGTCGATTCCCCCTGGTGTGCCGATGAGGAGGCACACCATCGACACGGCGTCCCAAGGAGGTATCCCCCGACATGCAACGCCTCTCCACCAGCGCCACCGCACCCCGGTGGCGCCGCGGCCTCACCGCCACCGCCGGCCTCGCCCTGGGCGCCGGACTCCTGTCAGTGGCCACCCCGGCCAGCGCGGCCACCGGCTGCGCGGTCGACTACTCGGTCAACCAGTGGAACTCCGGCTTCACCGCCAGCGTCGAGGTCACCAACCTGGGCGATCCCATCGACGGCTGGACCCTCGACTGGGACTTCCCCAACGACCAGCAGATCACCAGCGCCTGGAACGCCGACTACACCCAATCGGGCTCCAGTGTCAGCGCCGGCAACGTCTCCTACAACGCCACCATCGCCACCGACGCCACCGTCTCCTTCGGCTTCCAAGCCACCCACACCGGCACCAACGCCGCCCCCACCAGTTTCACCCTCAACGGCACCGCCTGCGACGGCACCACCGACGACGACGGCGGAGACGATGGCGGTGATGACGGTGGTGGTTCCTCGGGTGGTCTTGAGGGCTGGGCGACCCAGAACGGCGGCACCACCGGCGGCGCGGGCGGCGACACCGTCACCGTCTCCAGCGCCAGCGGCCTCATCAACGCCATG
>NZ_BAABDD010000037.1:0-36053 GCF_039539445.1 Salinactinospora qingdaonensis | reverse complement strand
GATGAAGATGCCCGGGGTGGTGACCACCGGCGTGGCAAACCGCACCGCCTGAGCCGGAACCGGAGCCGTCAATTGGGGTTGCTGCTCACCCGGCCGGGGGTTGCGCCACATCAGCGCTCACCCCCGAGCTGAGCCCGCTTGGCGTTGGCCACGGCGCGGGCGTTGTCGGCCACCGCGCGCGACTCGGCATCGCCGCGCTGGACGGCGAGGGCTTCCATCACCTCGGCTTTGATCTCGAACAGGGCGGCATCCTCGCCGGGATCGACCGGGGCCAGCAGCGGACGCTCGAAACGTTCCCGCAGCAGCTCCAGAAACGCGCTCACCTCATGGGTGAGCGAGCGCTGATCTTCACAGGACATAAGCTAGACACACCTCTTCCACGGTTTTCGCAGGACTAGGGGAGAGTCAGGGGCGGCCCAGGTGCGCCAACACCTCACGGCCGCCCCGCACGACAGGCAGGGGTCAGGCCGCATCCTTGGCCGCAGAGGAGGGCGCGGAACCCTTGCGCCCCGCAGCGCCGGGGGTCTTCACACCCGTGGCGCGCAGCGAGTAGGCCACCCGGGGACGCCGGCCCGACTCATCGACGTAGGGCATGACCGCCATGCCGTCGAACTCGATAGGGCGAAACGGCAGCCCCGAGACCTCATCGGGCAACGTCGGACAGTGCTCAGCGGCCACCTTGACCTTGACGCTCTTGGCCTTACCCCGCGCATTCGGATCAGCGTCGATCACATCCACCGCCCACAACGGCAGCCCCGACTCCCTATCCGTCTGGGGCCGCTTGGTCTCAAAATCGGTGATCGCCTCCACACCCAGCGCGTAAGCGCCATGCGGGAACACCGTCGCGAACGCCACCGGCAACGCACCCTGAATCGCCATCTCAGCCACTCCTGTTCGTTCTTCGATCTGGTCAACGGCATGTGATCCACTTCCGCCCCGATAAGCGACCCAGCACGAAAGAGAATCGATACATGTATAACATGTATCAGTTTGTGTTGCGAAGGGCTACGCCCTCTCTCCGTGCGGTCAGGTGGTCGCGTGGCCGGTTCGGTCGACGGAGCTACGTTGTTCGGACACCTACAACCATCGAGGAGAGGGCGAGGACGCGATCACTACATGGCTGGACGTGTTCAGGACGTCCCGATAATGTGAGCCCGTCCTTGGACGTCCTCCGAACACGGGGCACATGCCGAACGAGAGGTTGCGCGCCGCGCTACTTGAGCACGGAATCGCGCCCGCTGATCTCGCCGAAGAGGTAGGCGTCGACGCGAAGAGCGTTGAGCGTTGGATCAGCCTTGGGCGCATCCCCTACCGTCGCCACCGCTACGCGGTCGCGGCGCGGCTTGGCATGGACGAGACGTACCTATGGCCAAAGGCGCTGACACGCGAACAGAGCACGGCCGCATCCGAGGGCGAGATTCTCGCTGTCCATCCCCACCGATGGAGCGTGCCCCCTGAGACCTGGCGCCGGCTGTTCGAGTCCGCGGAGCACGAGATCGGTGTCCTTGTCTACAGCGGCTTCTTCCTAGCCGAGGACGCCAGCTTGGTACGCCTGTTCACGGAGAAGGCCGAGGCGGGCGTGCGTGTGCGTTTCCTGCTGGGTGATCCCGACAGTGACGCCGTTGCCCAGCGTGGCGCCGATGAGGGCATCGATGAGGCGATGGCGGCCAAGATCCGGAACGTGATCGTGCTGTACAAGCCTCTCCGTGCCGTTGAGGGTGTGGAGTTTCGTCTTCACAAGACGGTGCTGTACAACTCGATCTACCGCGCCGATGATCAGCTACTCGTCAACACCCACGTGTACGGCGTTCCCGCTGCCAACGCGCCGGTTTTCCACCTGCGTAAGATCTCCGGCGGCAGCATGGTCAACACCTACCTAGACAGCTTCCAGCGTGTCTGGGACGAGGCCACTCCCCTGGAATGAGAGAAGCCATGGCTAGGCGGATTGACTACTACGACGACCCGCAGGCTCCGAAGGCCAACAGTCTTGTTCCGTCGGTCAACGTGCTCGTGGTCAACGACCGGGACGAGGTTCTGCTGATTCGCCGCACCGACAACGGCAACTGGGCCGCTCCCGGCGGCGCCATCGACCTCGGTGAATCCGTGCCCGAGGCAGCCATCCGCGAGACCCGTGAGGAAACCGGCATCATCTGCGAGATCGTCGGCATCTCCGGCATCTACAGCGATCCGCGCCACCTCATCCACTACACCAGCGACGGCGAAGTCCGCCAAGAGTTCTCCATCGTGCTCACCGCGCGCGCCGTATCCGGCGAACCCACCCCCAGCAGTGAATCCCGCGAAGTCCACTGGATTCCCAAGGCGGAGTTGGAGAGGTACCAGATGGACCGGTCGATGCGCCTGCGCATCGGTCACTACCTGGATGAGGGCGCATCGCCGCACATCGGGTGACTGACCACCCGTCACGGACTAACCGCCGTTGTGCTTGCGTTCCTCTACTGCCCGCACCGCTCCCACAAGGTCAGGCTTGGAGCGCGAGATAGAACGGTAAACCAGGTCACCAGGCCCATAGCGCGCGAGGATCTCGGAGAGACGCCGCTCAACCGGCAGGTGGGTGCCGTCAGGCCCGGTGGTCATGTCGGAGTAGGTCAGCGCTTCCAACAGGTCAGGACGCGGGAGCGGAAACTCTGCGGTGAGATCGTCGAGCATCCCGCGTTCTTCCGCTTCGACCAAGGCGCCGGAGTGGTGAGCGACCAGGGAGCAGAGTTGTTCGTCGGCATGCTCGACAGTGCGGAGGTACCGGGCACCGTCGAGGGGGTGAAAGCCGGTTACGGCCAGAGTGGGCGAGTACCCGATGTCGTGGAGCCACGCCGAGGACGTCACGAGATCGGCGTCTTCACCCAGCACACCGGCCAGCGTTTCAGCCTGTTCGGCCACCCCTTGCGTGTGCGCCCAGCGGCGGGGCAAGGGCTCTTCGAGGAGGCTCCGGGCTAGGTCGCGCGCCCACAGAACATGTCCCACATGTGTCAGGCTAACGTGCCGGCGTTTCGGGACTACGGACGAAGCGGCCCTTCCCCTGAACCGAGACGATCAGGCCGGACCCCTCCAGTTCGGAGAACGCCTGTCGCGCCGTTCCACGCGAGACGCCGTAGTGCCGCACAAGGGCGGCTTCACTGGGCAGCGGAGCCCCCGGCGCCAGGAGCCCGCGCGTGATCTGTTCCCGCAGGTCGGCGGCGATTCTGCGGTACTGCGGTTGTTGCTCCGAAGGCACCTGTTCAGCGGTTTCTTCCGGGGCGCAGACCAGGCGCCCAGTGCCGGGAACCGTTCTGATCAGTCGTCCCGCTTCCAGCACAGCCAGCGCACGCCGCACAGTGCTACGAGCGACATGGAATTCCTGCCCGAGGGTGGCTTCCGAAGGGAGCGGCTTACCGGGGGCAAGAGCGCCGTTGGCGATGCGCTGTCGAAGCGTCTCCGCGATCTGTGCGTACGTCCGCCATGGCGTTGAGCGCGGACTCACCTAAGGTCCCTCCGGTTCCATCAGCCCAGTATCCCAACATGATTCCAGACCGCCGGCTCCCGCACCGCCAGGCGATCCGCCCCGGAGCGGCAGGATTAGGCGGGAAACTTGTGAGGCAGCCGGACAGAGTGCTTTGTAAGCCGCGCGGCCGGTGTGGGGAAGGTCCGCGCCTGTTTTCACCGACCGCGCGGCGCCTGTCAGGCCCTTGGTGGGCCACCTCGGTGATAGATCCCCGCAGCGTCGACTTGGTCGAACTGATCCCGGAACCGACTTGCCGCGAGCATGGAGCGACCGGCAGCGGCGGGAGGGTTCTCCAACTGGCGCACGAACTCTTCTACGTCCGGTTCGACCACGGTCGGGGCGTACTCGGCGTCGGAATCCTGAGCGGTAGCGATCCACAGGTGGGCGCTACGGCGGATGTTCCAGCGATCGCCGTAGTGGGAGCGCAGCAGCTCAAACAGCGGATTCTCTTCAGAACTCACGCCGCCACCTCCAAAGGCCGCGCGAGGTCGAGCAGGACGCCGAGGCCCAACCGAGTACGGTCGTCGCGCTGTTGCTGCCTGCGTCGTTCACTGCGCCACACGTAGGGGCGGACCATCGCCGCGCGCGGCGGCACCGGGTAGGAAGGCGGGTCCGGAGTGAACGGGATTGCCACATACGGCCGGGGGCGCAGGGAGTTACCCCTGCGGGAATGTCGGTTTTGAGGGTCAGCGATAGGATTCCGCACGTTCGGCCTGCTCTCGTCAGGTTGGACCACGCCCCCGGAGTGTTCGGCGCACTCGCGGGGGTCTTTGCTGTCAGCGGCAACCCTCGTTCGACCAGGCGGACATGTGTACCTCGTATCGGACCTCCCGAGGGACGTCTAGGGACGTCTTCTGTTATCGTCAGGAATCCCGCGCACCGGAAGGCTGACGACGTGAACGAGGTTCTGCGCCAGGCACTGGCCGCTTCACGCCTGACTGACACCGAGGTCGCGGCACGGCTGAGTGTGGACCCGAAGACCGTTCGTCGTTGGCTTTCCGGCCAGAAGCCCTACCCCCGCCACCGCTGGGCCGTCGCCGATCTCGTGGGCATCCCCGAACACGAAATCTGGCCAGAAACCGCCAAGCCCGAGGACAGCCCAACATCTCCGGCAGGGCTACGCCACGTCTACCCGCACCGCTGGGCCGTTCCGCGCCAGGCGTGGCGCGAACTCTTCGACGCTGCCGAAAGCGAGATCGGGGTGTTGGTCTACAGCGGCCTATTCCTGGCCGACGACACGGGCATCCTGCGCATCTTCGAGCGCAAGGCCCGTTCCGGAGTCGCGGTCCGCATCCTGCTTGGCGATCCCGAGAGCCCCCACGTCGAGCAACGCGGCATCGAGGAAGGCATAGGCGAAGCGATGCCCGCCAAAATTCGCAACGCCCTTGTTCTCTACCGACCGCTACTCGACATCGAAAACGTCGAGCTGCGGCTACACAACACGGTGCTGTACAACAGCATCTACCGCGCCGACGGTCAGCTACTCGTCAACCAACACATCTACGGCACCCCCGCAGCAAACGCGCCAGTCCTCCACCTCGACACCCACACCAGCCCGGACATGGCGCACACCTACGCCCAAAGCTTCGAGCACACTTGGGATACAAGTAAGCCTTGTATTTATTAAAACAGCCTCCCCAAGAAGCTTATCTCTCCAGACGAAAACACCTTAGAAGCAGAGCCATATGCAGGATAAGAGCAACCTCAAGCTGATTCTCTTCAACTATATGCCCATGACACAAACGATTTCTAATATTTATTCCCACTTGATCGTTGAGCACCAAAGAAATATATGTTCTGATGCGCTGGGGAAGCACCTCTTCAAGAAGAGATAACAAAACACCCAAAGCTTTGTATTCACCTAAATTTTCTCCAACGGGAGGAATGTAGACAGAGATACCAACCTGACGACACATTTCTCTTATTACAGCCTCCAATCTCGGAGTGACGATACAGAGCGCTTCATCATATTTCTCTTCATGAAAATAAGAAAATCCCCTAGCTATAATCTTAGCAATTTCAGGGGATATAAAATCAGAAACAAAGAAATCTTCTAGTGAAGACGGATAGCTATCAAATCGATCAGCTACCCTATTTAAAATACCCGGCAAAAATGCCCCCCACATTTGAGTCCAAATAATCTCTTGTTGCTTGACTTCATGTAGAAAATAGGATTCCTCTCCTTGAATAAATTTCTTCGGGAGGCCAGCATCGTCTACGATGACGTTCTTTATTAACGAACGAAGTGGATGTTGTCTTATAAGATCCCGAGCTTCTATCTCCACTTGCTCTTTCTCTGGTATGGGACAGTAAGATCCAATTCCTATAAGCGTCGAATGGAGATTTGAATCGTTGATGAAATTTTCCACAGAAGCTTCATATTCCTCACTCGAAAATCTCACTTCACTGTATATATCTGTCATGCCGTCTGGCTCATCCATAGCATTCTGTATTTTTAAACGAATATTCTGCACGTCATCGCTTAAGCCATGAGAATTCGCCAGTTCCTGGGCTCGTTTTAGATGAGAAATCTTCACGAGAGGAGTAGATCTATCTGCCTCAGCCACCCAAGACTGGATTTGCGATTTTGCCACTTTTTTTATCTCTTCATCCTGCCCCCTCAAAGAGGAGATCATCAAATCACGAATATGCTCCAATATAAAAGCATCATTAACATACAATCGTTCCGCTTCCCCCAAAAGAGGATATACAGAAAATCCCATCTTTTTGCTGATCTTCTTTGGAAGAGATGAAAGTCTATCTAGAACCCTAAGAGGTATCCCAGGGGCTCCAGACGACAAGCGGAAGTGTTCTTTAACATAAAAGACTGCTTGATCTATCAAATCAGTAATATCTTTCATATTTAGTTTGACAGCTATATCTATAGCACGAACAATGCAGTCCGACTGATAAATCGAAAAACCATCAGCATTAGCGAGTTCTGCATAAGCACGGCAAGCACGTTGAGCATAAATATGAGAGCCAGGAGTTCTCCCATTCACCCATATCAAATCACCAATCCGAGAAACAAGCAAAGGATGATCTATATTATTAAAAGCAAATATCCAATTATCTATAATTTCATTATCAACAGCAGTGATATCCGGAGGGTAGCGCTTCCCGTCGAACATCAACATAGAAGAAAAAGGAGACTCTGGATCTTCTTTATGGGGAAAATGATAATCAAAGGCCATGACCGTCGACTGAACAAAAAATGACCCACTATCCAATTCAGAATTTTTAACCGAAACAGAAAATTCATGCCATACACCAATACCCGAAAGAATTGAATCTATAGCTCGACACTCAGCTTCCCTTTGCTCTTCAGACATGGCTTCTCTTACTTTCTTATTTGCCGAATTGAGCTATATGGAATCAAGGCGCCGGCGCTTCGCGCCGACGCACCCGCCCTGCGGGGGTGCGCCCGGGCTGCGGGCTGCCGCCCGGTCCCGAGCGCACCCCCGCAGGCCGACAAAGACGAGAGGCGCCACCGGTTCGCCAACAGCACCCATGAGACAGAGAGACGCACCATAGCGCCAAGCAGGCCCGAACAGCGCCACACCGTCCGCTCGCACGGGTCCTATGGTTACTCGTGTCCTGGGTCCCGTGGCACACGATCGCGCGACCCTGCCTGTCTATGGTCACCGACCCCAGCGCGATCGAGCACCACGGACCAGAAACCGTGGTTACTCGCCACTGAGGCTGGTGAAGAAACGCCCCCTCCGAAAGCGCTCACGCCCTTCGGACTTGGACATCCTTCGGAACTCCGGGATGGTAGCCCTCTGGATGGGGCTCGGCGGGTTTCTATGCCCTTCGGGCTTGGACGTCCTTCGGAACCCTTCCGGTTTTTTGAGTGGCCTGACCTGCGCGGACGATGTCCGATTGCACGCGATCACGCCCACACCCGCCAAAGTGGCGGAGACCCACCTCACAAACCGACCGGTCGCCGTATCTGAGCTGCGAAAACTCGTTGCACGCGATCATGGGTTCTCGACCCCAACCACGCGAGGCTGTACACAGCACCGAACCAGCCCCATCCTGCCACAACGACCACCACCGAGGACGACACCGCACACGACCACTCTGCGCACACGCGCCAGCATCCGTCACCTTCCCTTCTCACCGTGCCCGCTACGTGCCCGTCACAAGCGCGCCTGAGAGGAAACCACGGGCACTCACGGCGAAACCACCGACATACGACCAGGTGAACGCGATCCCAGGCCAGCAGAAAAGGCCGGTAGCGTCTTCCCAAGCTGGATTCTTGAAACTGCCCGACCCTGCTAACACAGTCGCTAACAACGACCCTGAACACGGCTGGACAAACGAGGAATCAGCGAGTCGACAAAACGGCTTGCTGCCAGGTCAGCAGGGAGATATGGATACCGCCGGACAATTCAAGGCATGCTACGGATCAGAAGGTTGGGGGTTCGAATCCTCCCGAGTGCGCCAGCCGATAAGGCTCTGACCTAGGCGTTCTTCCTTCGGGAAGGACGCCTTCGGCGTGTAGGACCCCCCATGGGAGTCCCTCGGGAGCCCCGCAGTTCCAGAGCGGCCCCCGAACCGGCCCCGAACCGGCCCCGAAGCCGGGCCTCTGAACTCCGGTGTGGGACTCCCGGGAGTCCCACACCACCCCTGCGGACCCGCCCACCTACCACCACAGCGACCTGGAGCACATCCAGCTGTGTCGTACTGAGCGCGCGCTGGATGCGTTGCACATTGACCCACAAACCCCCTGGCCACGCCCCGAAAACGACACACCGCCCCCACGGCTCACCGGCCTGTGGAGAAGAGGACCCACCACCGGCCCTACCGGCAGGCCCCATGCGGGAGAAGACCTCGACGCCACCGGCTTGGCTGCACCACGCCGACGAGGCGACGCTGGACCTGCTGGCAGCCAACGGTTTGCGCGAGGTCGCCCAGGGCATCGACTCCGGCAGTGAACGGGTGCTCTCCCATGTCGACAAGCGCATCACCAAAGACATGAGCCGCTCGGTGGTGCGACGCCTCGTCTCGCGCAGCATCCACGTCAAGGGCTACTTCATCCTCGGCTTCCCCACCGAGACCCGCACCGAGACGGCCCAGACCGTGGACCTGGTTCACGAACTGTGGGACCTCACCGAAGGCCAGCCGGGACGGTTCCGCTCCTCGGTCTTCGAGTTCCGCCCCTACCCCGGCACTCCGGAGTAGAACAGGCTCCTCGCCACCGGCCACTACAGCCCAGAGACCCTGCTGGACTACACCACCGTCGACCTCACCGAGCACGGCGCGGACGAGTCCATGCGCACCCGCGACGAGGGCGACGGTGGTTGGTTGGGTGCGGTCACCGACGGGATCGGCGACGTGGGCACCGGACTGTGGGACGCCGTGGGAGGCGCCGTCGACGACGTCGGCGAAGGCATCTCCGGGGCCGTGGACGGAGTCCAGCACCTGATCTCCGACCCCGCGGATTGGGCCGGCGACACCTGGAACAGCGTTACCGGAACCGCCACCGACACCTGGCACGGACTCACCACCGACCCCGGAGGATTCCTCCTCGACGTACTCGCCAGCGACGACGCTCAACAGGACTGGAACAACGGCGACCAACTGCACGCCGGCGCCCAAGTCCTGGGCGAGAACCTCATCGGCCTCATCCCCTACATCGGCTGGGACAAGAAAGCCGACCGCATCGCCGACGCCGCCGACGCCAGCCGCCGCGACACCCCCGACGATCACGGCAACAACGGGGGTGACAACAAAGACGGGGCCGACGACGACACCGGGGGCCACGACGAGGAGCAGGACTCCCAGGAACAGCAGGAGCAGCGCGCGGGCGGCAACCCGTGTGCCAACAACAGCTTCCTGCCCGGCACCGCGGTGCGCATGGCCGACGGCTCCGCTCTACCCATCGAGGATGTCGAGGCCGGCCAGCAGGTGCTGGCCACCGACCCCGCCACCGGCCACAGCGGCCCACGCACAGTCACCGCCACCATCACCGGCAACGGCACCAAACACCTCGTCAACATCACCGTCACCGCCCCGGGCGCCAACGCTGAGGCCGGCACCGTCACCGCCACCCAAGACCACCCCTTCTGGGCACCCAAACACCAAACCTGGATCGCCGCAGGCGACCTCGACCCCGGCATGTGGCTGCGCACCAGCACCGGCACCTGGGTCCAAATCACCGCCCTAGACACAACAACCCTCGCCCACCAGCGAGTCCACAACCTCACCATCGCCGACCTACACACCTACCACGTCGCCGTCGGCGCTGTGGATGTACTGGTCCACAACTCCGGCTCTCCCTGCGACAACATTCCCGGGGGAAGCCTTAGGGCCAACGAGGATCTCGGTGGCCACACCATCGAACGCCACGTCGGGAAAACCGATGAGTGGCTGCAACGCCGTGCGAAGAACGATGCTGGGGCCAGAGGCAGGGCGTCGAGCTTCACCGATCGCGGCACCGCCGCACGAGCCATTGGGAAAGTCCTGGGAGACAACGAGGCAGCGGTGCAGAAATGGCTCGCGGACGGCTCCAACCAGGACTCTCTGCCCCTGAAGCGACAGCCCGCCGGTGGGAAGGTCGGTAGGTATGTGCGGGCGGACGGAGGGAAGTACGACGCGCGACACGTCACCGTGATTTTGCGGAAGGACCCGAACGCACCGGACGGCTACCGGATCCACACCGCCTATCCGGTGAAGCCCAGTGCTGACAAGAGGAGGTGAGAGCGTCGGTGTCGGTGGCCAAGGGCCTGGATCTGCTCTTCGAAGGGTATTTCCACCAGGATTGGGATCTCGACTACTCCAGCCGGGAGGAGGTGATCCGCGCGTTCGTGCAGGAAGGACCGCGAGAGAACGCCAGTCTGGCGCTGGCGGAGATCGACGACATCATCGCCGACGACGTACCGGAACGGAAGCTGAACAAGTGGTTCCGGCACGATATCGGCTCCAAATTCGCCAACAAGTTCCCGCACCCGAAATGGCGCAACGCGCTGCTGTGGTACCGCGACCAGCTCGCCGGGGAAATCGCGGCCAAGGACGATCCCGCAGCAGAAGAAGGCGCATGACCTAAGCCCGGCGTGAACCGGGGCAGGCGGAGTCTCCTCCCTTCACGGCAGGAAGACACCATCCCCTGGTGCTCCACGACCGTGACCACAGGTGCATCCTTGCTGCTGCCCATCAAGCCATTATCGAAATAGCCTGGTAACTGGATAAAGTCGAGCACAAAAGAGGCCAATAACTCCTTTTTCATATTTCTGGGACACACCAGCCAAAACGAAAAGTATTCATATGGATTTCTGTGTATCGCAGTTTGGCTACCTTCATCTCGGTGAGAGCGGTTTTCTCGATGGGGGAGTTCGAGGAGATCATGCAGGCTCCTGAGGTGACAGAGACCGAGGCGCCGGCGGGTGCGGTATTGGCGCTGGAGAGCGTGTGCCGCGACTACGGGCAGGGTGCTGCTGCGGTGCGGGCCGTGGACGGTGTGACGCTGCGGGTGGGTGCCGGCGAGTTCGTGGTGCTGACGGGGGTGAGCGGGTCGGGTAAGTCCACGCTGCTGGCGTTGGCGGGGTATTTACAGCGGCCCTCCAGTGGCACGGTGTGGCTGCAAGGCCGCGACCTCAGCGCCGCCGACGCGACTGAACTTGCCGCGCACCGTCGCCGCATCATCGGATACGTGTTCCAGGAGTACAACCTCGTCGCCGATCTGACCGCGGCGGAGAACACGGCGCTGCCGTTGGAGTTGGAGGGGACGCGGCCGCGCGTTGCGCGGCGCCGGGCTGTTCAGGCTTTGGAAGAGGTCGGCGTGGGTGAGTTGGCCGACCGGTTTCCCGAACAGACGTCGGGTGGGCAGCGCCAGCGGGTGGCGATCGCCCGGGCGCTGGTGGGCGACAAGCGGCTGATCCTGGCTGATGAGCCCACCGGGGCGTTGGATTCGGAATCTTCGGCCGCGGTGATGGCCGCGCTGGTCGAGCGCACCCGCGAGCGCGGCATCAGCGTCGTGGTGGCCACCCACGACCCCGCGTGGCTGCCGCATGCCAACCGGGTGCTGTCCCTGCGCGACGGGCACCTCAGCGGGGACGGGGAGGGGCGGTGAGGCGGACGTGTAGTTGGGCCACCGCCGCTCGCCTGGCCTGGCGGTGGACGGTGCGGGATCGCCGCCGGGCGGGGATGGTGGTGGCGTTGATCGTGGTGTGTGCTCAGATGCTGCGCGCCACTGCCGTCACCAGCCCGGCCGAGGAGGCCCGACTCACCATGGGCGCCGCCGACGCGCGAGTGTATCGCCACGGTGACACCCCGATCGAACAGGCGTTCGAGAGTGCCTACCCGCAGCCCACCACCGCCGGAGAGCGACTGGACGAGCCTCGGGCGCTGACAGAGGTGCTGCCTGAGGGCGCCCGCGCCATCGTCTCCCGCCGCACCGACCAGCCGCGACTGGAGACCGACAACGGGGCCATCGCCGTGTCCACCTACCTGGTGGATCTGGGCGATCCGCTGGCCCGCGGGCTCTTCGAGACCATCGGGGGCCGGCCAGCCACCCAGCCGGGGGAGGTGACGGTCAGCACCGCCCTGTCCCGACGCCTGAACACCACGGTGGGCGAGACGGCGCGGCTGGCCGGCGGCGAGCGGCTGCGGGTGAGTGGGCTGGTGCGCGACCCGGCCGACCACGACCGGGAGTTCCTGGTGGCCCCGCCGCAAGACTCCCCGCTGGCCGCCGCGGAGTTCGACGCCGCCACCGGAGGCTCTTGGCTGGTGGAGCTGCCCACCGGCACCGACTACCGCGACCTGGCACACGCGGTCAACCCGCAGGGCTTTGCCGTGCGGACGCGCGCCCTGCTCCTGGACCCGCCGCCCATCCAGCCTGAGGCGGCCAGGAACACCGACCTCACCGAAGACCAGACCCTGCTGATCGCCGCCGCGCTCGGGTTGGCCGAGGTGGCACTGTTGACGGGGGCGGCCTTTGCCATCACCGCGCGCCGTCGGCGTCGCGACCTCGCCCTGCTGCTGGCCATCGGCGCGCGTCCGCGCGATGCCGGCCGTGTCGTCCTCGCCCAGGGTGCCCTGCTGGGTGCCGTTGGTGCCCTGAGCGGCACCGCGCTCGGGATCGCGCTCGTGCTCCCTGGGCGCGCCATCGGCCAGACCATCACCCGCACCACCTGGGGCAGCCTGGCCTTCTCCCTGCCCACGCTGCTGGCCGTGGTGGCGCTGGCGATCGCGGCCGGCGCCCTCAGTGCGTGGTGGCCCGCCCGCCAGATCGCCCGGCTCAGCCCCGCCGAGGCACTGCGCGAGACGCCCCAGCCCCGACCCCGCAGCCAGGGGCGTGCCGGCCGGCTGCGCACGGCGCTGTGGCCCGCCCTGGCCGTAGTGGGCACGGTGCTCATGGTGGTCTTCGCCCACACCGGTGCAGGAGCACCGGCTGTCGCCGCCGCCGGAGTGTGCTACGGCATCGGGCTGTTGGGTTGCTGCGGCCCGCTGCTGCGCCTGGCTGGAAGGCTGGCCCCCGGCTGCCGGCCCTGCCTCGCATCGCCGTGCGCCAGCTCAGCCGCGACCGGACCCGCGCGGTGCCCGCTCTGGCCGCCGTCTGCGCCGTCGTGGCCGTGGGCACGGTGCTGGGCCTGATCATCCACAGCGCGACCGTCGATACCATCCGTACCTACACCCCCAAACTGCACCCCGGCCAGGCACGCCTGCACGGTGCGGTCGCCGCCGACGCTCCCGGAATCGATGCCCTCACCGCCGCGCTGCCCACCAAAAACACCTCCCCCATCCGCCTGTCCTACGCCACCGCCGCCCCCCCGCCGACAGCAATCGCGAGGAGCCGGTCCCGATGACGCTGGACAACCCCGGCTTCGACTGTGAAATGGGAGCGCACAGCTCCAATGCCCGTAGTTGCGGCGAGCTGGTGCCCTCCGGCGCCGCGACGATCCAGCGCGTTGCCGTGGCCGATGCGTCCCTGCTGCAAGCGGTGTTCTCCGACTCAGACGCGGCCCGGCGCGCCGAGACGGCGCTCGACGACGGCAAGGTCGTGGTCACCGACTCGGCTCTGCTGGCCGAGCCCGACCGCGCCGGCCTAATCGCCCGCTCGGCGCGCTCCGATGCGGCAACGCCTGTCGAGGTGCCCGCCACCGTCGTGGAACTGACCGGGAACAACCCCGGTGAACTGCCGGATACCTTCATCTCGGCCGCAACCGCCCAAGACCACGGACTCACCGTCACCCCCAGCGACGATCTCCTCATCGACACCACCACCGCCCCCACGAAGGAGCAGATCCAGGCCGCTCACGCAGTTGCCGCGCGCCACTTCGGCGACACCGTCACCCTCTACGTCGAACAGGGCTACCGGGAGCGGACAGCCACCTCCATCCTCTGGGCCGTTCTCGGCCTGGCCACCATCACCGCGCTGGGCGCCACCCTGGTGGCCAGCACCCTGTTCGCCGCCGAGAGCACCGCCGACCGCACCGTGCTGCACACGCTGGGTACCGCACCTCGGCCGTTGCGGGGCCTGCTGGCTACCCAGGTCGCCACCATGACCACCCTCGCCTCCCTGCTCGGGCTGGCCGGCGGTCTGCTGCCCACCGCCCTAGCCCTGGCCCCTCGCCCCGCCCTGGCACCTACTCATCCCCATGGCCCTGGCCGTCCCCCTCATCGCTACCCTCGCCGCCTACAGCCGGTCGCCCGCGCTGTCTCGTTAGGGCACGGAGCGTGAGGAACAGATCGAGCCGGCCACCGCCGACATGCGGTGCCCTATGTATTCCGCGTGGGACACTGCTATGAGGTCAGGGTGGGAGCCGCCGTCGACGTATAGGGGGCCGGTAACCACCAAAACCCCACCTATTTCCTGCCGGCGGAGGATTTCCGTAGCGGCGTGTGCGGAACAACCTCGGCCTGGCGCTAGGTTGCTGTTTTTCGAACGGCTGGGGTGTGGGGTGCGTAGGGGTGTTCTTCGTCCGCTCGTGCCTCGATCGCTTCGCGATCTCGGCAGCCCGCGGGGCGGCAGCGGACGTGCTCACCCGCGTGCGCCCCCGCCGGCCCTCGCCGCCCCTCCCAAAAACAGAACCTAGAGAAGACGGGGCGTGGGAAGGACGTTCGTGAGGTCTTCGAGCGGGAGGAGCCTTCTGCCTTTCCATGAATAATGTTGTGCGAATCAGGATTACAGGTCACGAGCCCTAGGGGGTCATGGCCCGGGTCATCGGGCACGAGAACATCGGTGCATCCGTGGATGCACCGACATCGACTCTCTAGTGGGCGGACGAGCCGATTACCGAGACTTTCCCGACATCGGTGCGGAGAGAAGCGCCGTCGTCATCCGAGTACGGACGAAAGAACGACCTCCGTGGGTCTATCTCTCTCTGCTCCACGCCGATGTCTCGCGCTTTTCCCCCGAGCCGAGCGGTGAATCTCTTACTGCTCGTTTTTGTCTTGGACAGCATGGGAATCCGCCGCGAGACCGCTTCGCAGGACCGCACGCCCGACAGGGGCGCCCGTGACCGTGTGGCGGGCTGTCCGGCGGCGGCTACAACGGGCGGTCCGGACGCCCTCCGTACCACTGGCGTGCCTTGGGGGCCGCCTGGCCGACAGGCACACCGCACGACGGGGAGACCGAACCATGCCCACTGAACTCACCCGGCGCGCCAAACTCGTGGCCGTGGCCGCGCTGGCGCTCGCGCCGCTCGCCGGCTGCGCGACGGCCGGTGCCCCCGCCGGTTCCGGGTCCGCGACGGCGACGTCGACGGCGTCACCCACGGCGGCCGTGTCGGCCGAGGCGGCGTCGTCGGATCGTGGTGGCCGCACCCACCGGGAGTTCAAGAAGCTCGAAAGGGAGTTCGACACCCGGCTCGGCGTCTACGCGGTCGACACCGGTACCGGCCGGGCCGTCACCTACCGGGCCGACGATCGGTTCGCCTACGCCTCCACCCACAAGGTTCTCTCCGTCGGCGCCGTGCTGCGGCGGAACTCGATCGAGGAGTTCAACGAGAAGGTCATCACCTTCACCGAGGACGACCTGGTCACCTACTCCCCCGTCACCGAGCGGTACGCCTGCACCCCCGAGCGGGAGGTCTGCCCCGGGATGACGCTGCGCGAGGTGAGTGAGGCCGCCGTCCGCTACAGCGACAACACGGCGGCCAACCTCCTCTTCGGCGAACTCGGTGGACCCGACGGTCTGGAGGCAGCGTTGGAGGAGATCGGCGACGACGTCACCCACGTGGACCGGGTCGAGACCGATCTGAACGAGGCCACGCCCGGAGACATCCGCGACACGAGCACGCCGCGCGCCATGGCCACCAGCCTGCGCGCGTTCACGCTGGGCGAGGCCCTGCCCGCCGAGAAGCGCGCGATCCTCACCGACATGCTCAAGGGCAACACGACCGGGGAGGAGCTGATCCGCGCCGGGGTCGTCGAAGGCTGGGAGGTCGGCGACAAGAGCGGGGCGGGCGGCTACGGTACGCGCAACGACATCGCGATCGTCTGGCCGCCCGACGACGCCCCCCTCGTCCTCGCGATCATGTCCCGCAAGGGTGAGGAGGACGCCGGGTACGACAACGCCCTCATCGCGAAATCCGCCGAGGTCGCCGTCGAGGCCCTGACATAGCGCGAAGGGCGACCGCGCGATCGGTGCCGAGTACACCGGTCGCGCGCACCGTTCCCGGCCGGCAGCGGACGCGGCCGGGAACGGGGGCTACTTGGCGGCTCGGGGTGCCAGGGCGCGTTGGAGGAGGATGAAGGCGAACAGCAGGGCTCCGGCCACGATCTTGGTCCACCAGGAGCTGAGGGTTCCCTCGAAGACCAGGATCGTCTGGATCGTACCGAGGGTCAGCACACCGATCACGCTGCCCATGACGTAGCCGAACCCGCCGGTGAGCAGGGTGCCCCCGATCACCACGGCGGCGATCGCGTCGAGTTCCATGCCCAAGCCGTGCAGGCTGTTTCCGGAGGCGATGTAGAAGGTGTAAAGCACGCCGCCCAGCGCCGCGCAGAACCCGCTGATCGTGTAAACTCCGACCTTGACTCGGCCGACCGCCAAGCCCATGAGCATCGCCGAGGACTCGCTGCCGCCGACCGCGTAGACGCTGCGGCCGAACCGGGTGCGATGCAGGACGTAGGCCGCCACTCCCGCGACCACCAGCGCGAGCAGCGCGCCCAGCGTGAGGGAAGTGCCGCCCGGCAGCGGTATCCGGGCCTGCGCGAGCGCGGTGAACAGGGGATCGGTGATCGGGATCGACTCGGTGCTGATGAGGTAGCACAGTCCGCGGGCGAAGAACATGCCGCCCAGCGTGGCGATGAAGGGTTGCACCCCGTAGAAGTGGATGATGCAGCCCTGGGCCAGGCCGATGACGGCTCCCGCGGCCAACGCGGCGGGGATGACCAGCAGCGGGGGCCAGCCCTCGCGCAGCAGCCAGGCGCAGATCATCGTCGACAGCGCCAGCACCGATCCGGTGGACAGGTCGATGCCCCCGGCCAGGATCACGAACGTCACCCCTACCGCCAGCACGATGAGGAATGAGTTGTTCACCAGCAGGTTCAGCGCCACCTGCGGCTCCAGGAACCCGGTGTAGCGCAGGGAGCCGGCCGCGAAGACGAGCACGAGGACGAGCCCCGCCATGGTCACGGGGATGAACCTGCGCTGGCCCTCCAGCAGTTTCCGGGTGCGCGAGGCGGCGGCCGACAGGGCGGGAGGGGCCGAAGGCAGTGTCATCGCTGCACCTCCCGCCGGTCCGGCGCCCCGGCGCTCGTTCCTGTGGGACTCACGTCGGACTCCTCGTCTTGCGGTGGGGGTTCGGAGGGCGCCGGCGGTTCATGCGATGTTTTGCCACGCCGGAACGGTGCCACGAGCTGCGCGCGGAACCGCGGCGACTGCAACAGGCACACCAGGAACACCACGAGCGCCTTGAACACCTGCGCGCTCTCGGGCGGCACACCCATGGTGTAGACCGTCGTGGAGAGGGTCTGCACGATGAGCGCGCCCAGCACGGTCCCCACGATCGAGAACCGTCCGCCGGTGAGCAGGGTTCCGCCGATGACGACGGCGAGGATGGCGTCCAGCTCGATCCACAGGCCCGCGTTGTTGCCGTCGGCGCTGCCGGTGTTGGCGCTGATGATGATCCCGGCCAGTCCGGCGCACAGGCCGCAGAAGGTGTAGGCGGCCACGGTCAGGCCGGTCGCGCGGATTCCGGCGAGGCGCCCGGCTTCGGCGTTGCCGCCGATGGCCTCGATGAGCAGGCCCAGCGCGGTGCGGCGCACCAGGAGCCACATCAGCAGCACGGTCGCTGCGGCCAGGAGCACGGTCACCGGCACCGTGGCCAGGCTGCCGGCGGCGATCTGGCGGTAGGGCTCGCTGTTGACCGTGGTGATCTGGCCTCCCGTGATGAGCTGCGCAACCCCCCGGCCGGCGACCATGAGGATCAGTGTCGCCACGATCGGTTGGATCTGTAGTACCGCGACCAGGAAACCGTTCCACAGCCCCAGCAGCGCCGAGGCTCCCAGCGCTACGGCGACCGCGATGGCCGCCGTCTGAACCGAGCCCGGGTCCGCGGAGGAGGCGATGATCGTGCAGGCGAGAGCTCCGGAGACGGCCACCACCGCGCCCACCGAGAGGTCGATGCCGCGCAGCGCGATCACCAGCGTCATGCCCAGCGAGATGAGGAGCAAAGGCGCACCGAAGTGCAAGATGTCGATCAGGCTGCCGTACAACCGGCCACCCTGGATTCTGACCTCGAAGAATCCGGGTGTGGCGACCAGGTTGGCGACCAGCAGTCCGGCCAGTACGAGCAGCGGCCACACCAGCCGCCGCAACTGCGCTGCCCTCACCGCGGCCCCCCTTCCGCGATCTCGGCGAGCACCCGGTCGACGTCCAGGCTCGCTGTGTTGTCCAGTGTGTTGACCACCCTGCGGTCCCGCAGCACCACGACCGTGTGGCTCAGTCGCAGCACCTCCTCCAGTTCGGAGGAGATGAACAGCACCGCTGTGCCCTCCTGGGACTGGAGGGCCACCAGCCGCTGCACCTCCGCCTTCGCGCCGACGTCGATCCCTCGGGTGGGCTCGTCGAGGATCAGCAGCCGGGGCTGCATGATCAGCCACCGCCCTAGCAGCACCTTCTGCTGGTTGCCGCCGCTGAGCGTGCCGACCGGGGTCTCGGGTGCGGCGGGGCGGATTCGCAGCGCGGCGATGTAGTGCTCGACCAGCTCTGAGCGCGCCTTCGCGGAGATCGGGCGCATCCAGCCGCGGGCGGCCTGCATGGCCAGCAGCAGGTTGTCGGCGACGGACAGACCGGCCACCAGCCCTTCGGCTTTGCGGTCCTCCGAGCAGTAGGCCAGGCCCGCCGCGATGGCCGCGCGGGGTGTGCGCGGTGTCACCGGCCGCCCGTCCACCTCCACGGTTCCGGTTTCGGGGCGGTCCGCGCCGAACAGCAGCCGCGCCGCCTCTGTCCGGCCGGAACCGAGTAGCCCGGCCAGCCCCACGGTCTGGCCCTGTGCCACGTCCAGGTCGTAGGGTTCGATCGCGCCCGACCGCCCCAGCTCGCGTGCCCGCAGTAGCGGGGCCGTGTCCTGGGGCGGCCCGTCGACGTGCGTGCTCTCCTCCAGCCGCTCCAGCTCGCCGGCCTGCTCACCGAGCATGTGGCCGATGAGTTCGCGCTGACCGAGTTCGGCGGTGGTGAATTCCCCGACCAGGTGGCCGTTGCGCAGCACGGTCATGCGCTGGCACAGCTCGTAGACCTGGTCGAGGAAGTGGGTGACGAACAGGATCGCCACCCCGCGCGAGCGCAGCCTTTCGACCAGGTCGAACAGCATGCGCACCTCACCGCGGTCCAGGCTGGAGGTGGGTTCGTCCAGCACGAGCACCCGGGCGTCGAGGTCGATCGCCCGCAGGATGGAGACGAGCTGCTGGACCGCGATGGGGTACTCGCCCAGGGCGCGGGTGACGTCGAGGTCCAGCTCCATCTCCGCGGCCAGTTCCGCCGCCCGCCGGTTCATGCGCCGCGACGCGATCCCGAGCAGCCCGCGCGGCTCGCGGCCGAGTAGCACGTTCTCCGCCACCGAGAGGTTCGGGCACAGGTTCACCTCTTGGTAGACGGTGGCGATCCCGTTGCGTTCGGCGTCGAGCGGGCCGGCGATGTCGGTCGGGTTGCCCGCGATGCTGATGTGTCCGGCATCGGGGCGGTGCACTCCGGTCAGGACCTTGATCAGAGTGGACTTGCCGGCCCCGTTCTCCCCCAAGAGGGCGTGGGCCTCGCCTGGGTTGAGTCGCAGGCCGGCGCCGTCCAGGGCCCGGATACCGGGGAACTCCTTCACGATCCCGCTCATGTGCACGGCGGGTTCGGCCGCGATGTCCACGGCCCCTCCTTCGTGTCGGTGGCTGGACGGATCAGTACTTGCGGTTCGGCAGTTCCTCCTCGGCCTGGTCCTGGGTGAAGACACCTTCCTCCACCTTGACGCGCTCGGGGACCTCCTCGCCCGCGTGCACCTTCTCGACCAGGTCCATCAGTTGCGGGCCGAGCAGCGGGTTGCACTCGACGACCACGTTGATCTTCCCGTCGGCCATCGCCTGGAAGGCGTCCTTGATGCCGTCCACTGAGATGATCTTGATGTCCTCGCCGGGTTCGAGCCCGGCGGCTTCGATGGACTCGATGGCCCCCAGCGCCATGTCGTCGTTGTGCGCGTAGAGAACGTCGATGTCGTCGTGGGAGCTGAGGAACGCCTGCATGACCTCCTGGCCTCCGGAGCGGGTGAAGTCGCCGTCCTGGGAGGCGATGACCTCGAACTTGTCGTCCTCGCCGATGATCTCGGCGAAGCCGTCCCGGCGGTCGTTGGCCGGAGCGGAGCCGGTGGTGCCTTGCAGTTCCACGATGCGGACCTCCTCGTCGGAGTCCGCGTACTCGTCGACCAGCCATCGGCCGGCCTTGCGGCCCTCCTCGACGAAGTCCGAGCCCAGGAAGGTCTCGTAGACGTCGTCTTCGTCGGTCTCGACCGCCCGGTCGGTGAGGACGACGGGGATGTCCGCGGCCCGGGCCTCCACGAGCACGGTGTCCCATCCCGACTCCACGACGGGGGAGAAGGCGATGACGTCCACACCCTGCTGGATGAAGCTGCGAATGGCCTGGATCTGGTTCTCCTGCTGCTGTTGGGCGTCGGAGAAGCGCAGTTCGAAGCCGGCGTCCTCGGCGGACTGCTTGATGGACTTGGTGTTGGCGGTGCGCCAGCCGCTCTCGGCTCCCACCTGTGAGAACCCCAGGACGATGGTGTCGCCGCCACCACCGCCCTCCGCGCCTCCGCCGGCGCCTTCGCTTTCGCTTCCGCTTCCGCAGGCGGTCATGGTCGTGACCAGTGCGAGGGCCGCCGCGGCCATCGAAACTGTCTTGTTCATACGGGGTACTCCCTCATGTCGCTTTGGGCCGGACGAACGATTGTTAGCGCTAACACCACGTAGCTAAACAAACCGCCCCACGGGACGGATGGAAAGAAGAGCGGTCATAGCCATGGCCAGAGCGGGGGCCGTTGTGGCCATCGAAACTGTCTTGTCCACGCGGGAAACCCCCTCATACCGCCATTGGCCGAACGAACGATTGTTAGCGCTAACAATGAATGGACAAACAAACCACCACACAGGGCGGGTGGAAGGAAGAAACAAGTTGTTGGCGCATTCCCACGGAACCGATATGACTAGACGGTGACGTGTGTCACAAGTGTCAGCGCTGACATAAATCGCGTCAAGAGTGATTTACCACTCTGAGACCTTCGCGTCCGACAGCGGCCGTCTCGCGGAAGAGCGTGTTCGCCACGGGCACGCCGAGCGGCCATAGCGGCGCAGGAGCGGAGACCTTGGTGGACAGCGCGAGGCGATCGCCGCACCCCAAGGGACACCGCCCCTCGATCGGCCGCTCCTCGGCACGGTTGAACGGCCGTCGAGGAAGCCCGCCCCACCCGACGGAGGATGCGTCGTCTAACGGTTTCGTCTCGTTTCCGGTGGTGACATAGAGTCGTGCTGCGTCACACCTTGCTGCGCCCGGTGTGAACGAGTACGTGCGGTTCGTATTCGCGGGGCTGTCCTCTTGATCATTTAACGAGGTCAACCGTGATAACGGGAGACTCCGGGGCCGGGCTCGCCTGATCTTGCTCCGGTTCGGTGCACAGGTGGCGGGCTTGTATTCCGGCTCGTTTCGCCCCTCTTCTCGGCGGCCCTGAGGGACAGCGGTCGGCTTGGCACGGTTGTCGGAGATTTTCGGGCCGTTTACCCTTTCCGGGTGCTGTTCGACGGCCGCTGAACCTCCGTCCTTGCCCCCGTCGGGCCGGTTCTTTTCCGATCCGATCCGCCTCAACCGCGGACACCGGAATCGTTACCCCTGATCACGCGCCGATTCCCACTCGGAAGAACCGTCGTCGTGCCGCGCGAAAAGCGCACGCTCGATCACCGACACATGCAACGGAGTATCCCCCCCGATGTCCCTCCATCGAGGACGGCCGCGCGCCGCCGGCCTCGCCCTGGCCACCACGGCCGCGGCGAGTGCCTCACTGCTCACCACCCCCACCGCCCACGCCGAACTCTCCGATCCGGCCGAGATCTACTACGGCGCGATCCAAACCGACGAGATCGTCCTGGGGCCCAACGAATCGACCACCTTCCACATCGACTTCGCCGTCCGCGACGACTCCGGCATGAGAGTGTCCGGCGCCACCGCCACCCTGCACGGCCCCGGCGGGCGCACCCTGGAGGCCACCACGACCTACCCTGGCATCAAGACCTGCATGGAAATCAGCGACACGGCCGCGGTCTGCTCATTCCTGCTCACCGTGGACACCGGCGAGGCCGAGATCGACAACGGCTATGCGGGCACCTGGTCGCTCTCGGCCATGGCCTTCCCCAAGGACACCGCCTGGGACGGAACCCCCCGGCCCGAGGGCACCGTCACCGCGGACAACCTCGACACCGTGACGTTCAAGCGCGACTCGAAACTCAGCTCCGACGCCTCCCCGAATGTGGCCTCCCCGGGGCGCACGATCAGCGTGATCGGTGAACTGGAGTTCGCCGACTGGACCTCCGGCGGCTACGCCCCCGGGGCCGGGCAGCCGCTGGACCTGGTGTTCGCCCCCGACGACAGCCCCTACTACCAGTACGTGGACGAGCTGACCACCTACAGCAACGGTTGGGCGTTCGGCTCCGGTGAAGCCGAAGAGGACGGCTCGTGGTTCCTGGCCTACCAGGGAAGCCCCACCACCGAGTGGGTGTACTCCCCCTTCGAGCACATCAACGTGCGAGGACGCTGAACCACCCGCCGGGCACGGCGACACGGTTCGCCGTGCCCGGGCGCTTGTACAGCCGAGCGCCGCCCGCCCTCTACGCCGCCTGGGCGCATCCGAAGCGGCGATGCCTGGCCGGCTTCGAGCTCTACGTGCCCCAATCCTGGACGAGCGTTCCCGACCGCGTGGTGCGGTCCGGTCGAGACGACTTTCCAGGACGCCAAGAGCGCATTCGGGGTCAAAGAACGTCGGCGACGAGCGGGACGGTCGAGGCCAGCAGCGCGGCGGCGAGGGCGACGTTGACCACACGTGCGACGCGCGGACGTTGTAGCGCTGCCGCCATCGAGGCGCCGATCACCGCCCAGCCGAGGTGGATGAGCACGATCAGCCCGGTGAGGACTGTGGTTTTCACCGCGCTCTCAAGAATCGCGGTGGGCAGGCCGAGGTGCTGGGAGGCGAACAGGGCGCCGAGCGCGGCGTAGGCTTTGGGGTTGGCCACGCCGAGCACGAGGCCGTGCAGCCAGGTGGGCGGGGTACGCGACCGTGCGGCGTCGACGGCAGGCGGCGGCGCGGTCGCGATCTTCCAGGCCAGCCAGGCCAGATAGGCCACGGAAAGAGCGAGCAGCACGGGGCCGACGCGCGGTTGGGCCATGAGGACCGTCGCCAGCCCGGCCGCGACCACGAGGAGCACCGTCGTGGTGCCCGCGATGCTCCCGAGCAGGTAAGGCAGGGAGCGCCGCAGCCCGAAGGCGGTGGCTGTGGCGCTCGCGCCGATGGTGGCGGGGCCGGGGCTGCCTATGACGATCAGCGCGGTGATCACCAGGGATAGGTAGGGCTCCGCCGCTACGGATGCGCTGAGCGGGACCTGCATCGCTTACCGTCCTCGTCTCCTGGGGTAATTTCTATGGAGTGGGAGCGAACGTAAACCGGCCCGGCGGCGACGGTCTTGAAGCGTTGTGCCACCACCTACCGTCACCGCCGGCGGGGACGAGTGCGGGCCGTCGGTTCCGGTTCGGCGGCGGCGCGCCCGGCATCGAACGGCTCGAAGCCTCTCTGCGGGGCGACGCATTCTCGACTCACCGCCACGACACCTACGCCGTGGGCGTGACGCTGCGGGGCGTGCAGACCTTCCGCTACCGCGGGCAGCAACGGCACTGTCTGCCCGGCGAGTGGCACGTGCTGCACCCCGACGAGCCACACGACGGCGCGCCGGGAACCGAGGACGGCTTCGGGTACCGGATCTTCTACCTTGACCCGGCGCTGGTGCAGGAGGCCCTCGGCGGGCGCACCCTGCCGTTCGTGGCCGACCCGGTGGTCCGCGCGACCGACCTGGGGTTGGCGTTGGCAGGTCACCTCACCGAGATGCTGACCGACATCGAGGGGCCGCTCGACGAGCTCGAAGCCGCCGAGGTCACCTCCGCGATCACCGAGCTGCTCGCCCGGCAGGCCTCTAGCCGCACCTCGCGCAGTGCCACGCTCGATCTGGCCGCCATGCGGCGGGTGCGCGCGGTCCTACTCGACGATCCGACGACCCGACACCCCATCGAGACGCTCGAACGGGTCGCCGACCTCGACCGTTGGACGATCGCCCGACAGTTCCGGGCGGCGTTCGGCACCAGCCCCACGCGCTTTCGCACCATGCGCCAGGTGGACCGCGCGCGGGAGCTGATGCTGGCGGGGCACCGGCTCAGCGACGTGGCGGTGCTGGCGGGCTTCGCCGATCAGAGCCACCTGACGCGGATGTTCAAGCGAACCTACGGGTTGACGCCTGCCGCGTGGACCGCGGCCACCCGCCCGGCCTAGATTCCGCTTCGCCTAGGTTTTGTTTTTGGGCGGGCAGCGGGGGCGAGCTGTGGGCCCAAGCGGGTGAGCGCCCCTGCGGGCTGCTGAGATCGCGCAGCGATCGAGGCACGAGCGAACGAAGAACACCCCCACAGCCCCCACCTCAGCCATTCAAAAAACAACACAACCCAGTGGCGCCACGCTCGCGGCGAGGATGGCCGCCAGGCGATCCTCGCCCGCGCGGAAGCCCCTCTCGTGGCGATCATGCGGCCTATTGCCCGCCCGCGCAGCCCTTCCACAACCTCGAACAGCTCAGTCCCCGCCGGTGCGGGCTTGGATCGCCCGGATGACGGCGGCCATGTCCGCACCGCCGTAGCCGAGTTGCGCCGTCTCCCCGTAGAGGCCGTGGCAGACGTCCAGCAGGGGCGAGGCGATGCCCGCGTCCCGCGCCGCTTCGACGATGAGCCGGTTGTTCTTGAGCACGTCGGTGATGGCGGCCTGCGCGGAGTGGTCGCCGGTGAGGAGCTTGCCCGCCTTGGCACGCGAGACCTTCGACGCCATGGGTCCGGTGTCGAGGACGCGCTCCAGCACGGCCGTGTCGAGCCCGTGCCCATCGGCGAAGTGGAACGCCTCGGTGAGCCCGGTGACCATGGTGATCAGGAACGTGTTGACGGCGAACTTCATCAGCAGCGCGCCCGGGGCGGGGCCGCAGTCGAACACGGCCGAGCACATCGGGGCCAGGAGCGGGCGCACCCGCTGCCGGTCGGTGTCGCGGCCGGCGAGCATCGCCACGAGTTCCCCGGCCTCGGCGGGGCCGCGTGAGCCCGAGACCGGCGCCTCGACGTAGGCACCGCCAGCCGCGGTGATCTCGGCGTCGAGCGTGCGCGAGTACGCGGCGGACACGGTGCCCATGTGCACGATCGTGGTCCCGCGCACCCGCGGCGCGAACTCCGGTGTGCCGCGCGCGAGCACCGCGTCCACCGCGGTCTCGTCGGCGAGCATGAGGATCACCACGTTGGCCCGCTCGAACAGGTCCTCCGCGCTGGCGGCCTGGCAGGCGCCCGCGTCGACCGCCGGGGCGCAGCGGTCCGGGGTTCGGTTCCACACCACCAGCGGTGTGCCGGCGCGGGCCAGGTTGACCGCCATCGGTAGCCCCATCAGGCCCAGCCCCGCGAAGCCGAGCCGCACCGTATCCGTGTCCATTGCACTCCTTAACGAACGTGGGTGGGATCGTTCTAGCGACGGGGAGGGGCCCTGGTCTTGAACGTTTGTGCCGGCGGGGAGGGTCGCCTCAGGGGAAGTCGCGCCCGGCAGTGGTGTTCGTGCCGGGGGGCGCCGGGATCGCCTGTGGGGCACGACGGGTTTGGCGCGTATCGCTGTCTGGTGGATGCTCTAGACATGGACATCCCGGCCGCGGAGATAGCGATCACCCCTGAACTCGTGGCGAAGCTGCTGCGTACTCAGCACCCTGACCTGGCCGATCGGCGGCTGACTCCGGTCGCCAACGGGTGGGACAACGCGATCTATCGGCTGGGCGAGGACATGTGTATACGGTTGCCCCGCCGTCAGCTCGCCGCCGACCTGGTCGACAACGAGCAGCGCTGGCTCCCCGGTCTGGCCTCGCGCTTGGAGGTCGCCATCCCCGCGCCGCTGCGCAGGGGAGAACCGAGCCCCGACTACCCCTGGGCGTGGAGCATCACCCCGTGGTTCCCGGGCCAGGCAGCCCTGGACATCGCACCCGCCCAGCGTGGCGCCATCGCCGCCGACCTGGCCCGCTTCCTCACGGCGCTGCACATTCCCGCTCCCGCAGCCGCTCCCCGTAACCCGGTGCGGGGGGTGGCCCTGGCCAGCCGCGCTCCAGCAGTACACGAGCGTCTGGACAGTGGCCGTATCCCCCGCGCCGACGAGCTGCGGCGGCTCTGGGACGAGCTCGCGGCCCTGCCGTTGTGGGCCGGTCCGCCGTTGTGGCTGCACGGCGACCTCCACCCGGCCAACCTCATCCTCACCCACCGTGGCGACACCACCGCGCCACGGCTGGCCGCCGTCATCGACTTCGGCGATCTCACCAGCGGTGACCCGGCCACCGACCTGGCCGCCGCCTGGCTCGTCTTCGACGCTGAGGCCCATGCGAGGTTTCGCGCGCACCTCGACCAGCGTGACGACATCGACGCCACCACCTGGGGCCGCGCCCGCGGCTGGGCGCTCAACCTGGGCGTCGCCATCGCCGCGAGCTCCGACGACACCCCACGCATGGCCGCCCTGGCCGCCCACACCCTCCAGCGCGTCCTCACTCACCCATGACCTGCGCCCCACTGACCCACGGCGCCCCCTTAGGTTCTGTTTTTGAACGGCTGGGGTGGGGGCCGCGGGAAGTGTTCTCCGTTGGCTCGTGCCTCGATCGCTGCGCGATCTCGGCAGCCTGAGGGGGCGCTCACCTGCGCGCCCTCCGCCCGCCCTCGCCGCCCTTTTCGAAAAACAACAACCTAGTGCCGCGGCGCCGCAGCGCCGATGCCCCTTGTCAGCCGGAGTCGACAGCGCTTGTGGCGCCGGGCGTGTAGGCGGTGATGTCGATAGCGGCGATGACGCCTTCGCGGATGTGGAGCTTGATGGCGGCGTAGGGGTGGCCACCGGGGGCAATGACGGCTCCGGGGCGGTGCCACCGGCGTGCCCCTCGCCGTCGCAGGAGGGGCACTCGACGGAAGGGCTGCTTCTGGCGGTGGGCGGTTGTTGCGGCGGTCACCTCGTCATGAGCAGTCGAACCAATGGTCGATGGGGCGCTCGGGGCACGAGCGGCACTCGAAGATGTACACCCCGCCCATGTCGCCCAGCGTCAGGCCGGGCGAGTCCACGGCTGCCGAGGCCGTTTCGGAGTCGAACAGTGGCGCATCACTCTCAGCGGCAGGTCGGTCTTCCACCGGCAACCAGGTGAACCAGGAACTTCCGTCGAACTCTCCGCTGGCGACGGTGAGCAGGTGCTCCATGGCCTGGCCACACGATGTGCAGTCGGGCCACACCGGGTCCTGGGTCCAGCCCGGATAGCCGCCCACCTTGATGCCGGGAGCGTCGGCGAGGTGGTGGTAGTAGAACCAGCCGGTCTCCTCCTCAAGCCGGTCGAAGCGCTGCTCAAGGGAGGTGGCAAGCTCATTGGGCAGGTCATGGCTGGGGTACTCTGTCACCTGCTCGGGGTGGACCACACACGGGTCGGCCACGTGGTTCTCCTCAGCGTCGGCAGGCGCGGCGGGCGTGGGGTGCACCGCCCCAACGTCACCGGCAGCGCGCCAATAGACCCGAGGCAGGGGACAAAAAAGCTCACCATGGTTGAAGGGGCACCACAGCACCTGCAACAGGTCACATCCCGGCGGGAACGCGACCCCGGGCGCATCGGCCTGGTGGAGTTGCACGATCGGCACCAGCGAAACCTCGGCCTCGGAGGGCGTACCGTCGTCGAATGTGTAATGCTCCTCGGTGCACACCGGCCAGGGCTCCTCGGCCGGCCACAGCAGCGGCCCACCCACCGAGTTGTCGTAGCACGACGGCTCGCCCGTACGCGGGTGCAGCCGCAGCGTCTCCCGGCGCCACGGCATCAGCTCGGGAAAGAGTTTCTCGACGTCCACCGGCCGGGGCGGGGTGTGGCGGGTCATATGCATCTCCAACATGTCGGTAGCGCGCGACCCAAGGACCCTACGAGCCGCCCCCGACAATTGGCCGCCCCTATCCGCCTGCCTCGGCTTCTCTCTTTGGGCATGTCTACAGATCGCTTGTCGGCTTTTTCGCAATGAGAGATAGATATGGAGATCTCAAGATCAAAGATCTCGCTTTAACGTGCGATTGAATCCTCCTTTCCTGCGTTTATCCGAGTAGCTATGACTCATGTCACATCCGGAAAGATCTACCCGTTTCGCGACATATAGAGGGTGTGTCGACTGGGATGGACCGTGACGAGCAGGAATTCACTGCCGTCTACGCGAGTCACTACGAGGATGTGTTGCGCTATGCGGTGCGAAGAGTCGGTCCGGACCAAGTGGCCGATATAGCGGCGGAAACGTTCGCGGTGGCGTGGCGCCGACTTGAGAAGGTTCCCCTCCAGCAGCCGTTGCCCTGGTTATATGCCGTGGCGAGAAACATGGTCTCCAACGTCGCACGTCGCGATCAGCGCCGCGGCGAGGTCCTGACACCGATGGATGGCCCCGCCGCTCCACGCTCATCCCATCCCGACCACGCTGAATCGGTGATCCGGCGCCAAGCCACACTTCATGCCTTCCAAGGTCTGCGAGAAGACGAAAAAGAGCTGGTGATGCTCATCGCCTGGGAGGGCCTGGACATGCCTTCCGTCGCAAAAGTCCTGGATTGTAGCGCGGCCGCTGCCTACATCCGGTTGCACCGGGCGCGTAAACGGCTGGAACGACTGATGGAAAACGTGCACACGGGCGTGGAGGTGAACCGATGAGAACAGACCGCGACGCCGTCCATGATCTGCTCGGCGACCTGGACCCGGCCACCGCGTTTTCCAGCGACCCGCAGCGGCGCGCCGCCACCTACGCCGCCATCGTCGCCGACGAACACGTCCCAGACGCCCCCGCTCGCCGAAATAGGCGGCTTACGCGCAGAACCGTGCTCGTGGCGGGAGCCGCCGCCAGTGCCGCTACAGCCGCGGTGGTGGCCGGCGTGCTCGGCTGGCCCGACTCCGGCGGGTCTGCCTCGCCCGCCTACGCGGCGACCCCGCCGCTGCTGGAGTTCGACGACACCGAGGCGGGCTCGCGCTCGGCCCGCGAGGTGCTGCTGGAGCTGAGCCGCGCAGCCGAACAGCGCAGCACCCCCGCCTCCTCAGGCCGCTACGTCTATGTGAAAACCCAAGGCTGGTACCTGACCACCGCCGTGGGCGGGGAGACCGTGACCTCCGTGATCGTCCCCTCCACTCGGGAAAAGTGGGTGTCGCCCGAGACCGGACAGGGCCGTATCCGCACCGAGCCCCAGCCACCGCAGTGGAGGTCTGCCGAGGCTGAAGCCGAGTGGCGCGACAGCGGCCACCCCATGCCCGACCGCGAACCCACCGACGAACGCCGCCAGGAAATCCCCCTGTACTGGACTCCGGGAGAGCCCTCCACCGATCCCACCGTCCTCACCCGCCAACTGAGAAAGGAACACAATTTCCCCGACAGAGGCCAGGTCGCCGTGGTCGAAGGCGTCACCCACCTTTACCGGGACCTGCCCGTGCGCCCCGAGGTCGGCGCGGCTGCGTTGCGGGGCCTGGCCGAGATCGACGAGCTGACCTATGAGGGAACCGTCACCGACCGCCACGGGCGCCCCGGTGTCGCCGTCTCTCTGGAAACCGACAGCAGCGGCCTTCCGATGCAGGAGATCCTGATCTTCGCCCCTGAGTCCGGACGCTTACTCGCTCACGAGGCCGTCCTCACCGAAGACGCCGGCGAACTCAACGTCCCCGTCCCCTCAGTGATCTCCTACACCCTCTACCTCGACGCCGGATTCACCGACAGCCTCCAGCAGCGCCCGTAGGCGCTCGTCGGTGAAGCGATCGGGACACCTGCCCGACGTCACGAACGAACCGTTTTCGAAAGAGAGCGCGATGTGGACAGTGTTGCTCTACACGAACCCGCTGACGGTGAGCATCGCCCTGGTGGTGCTGGCGGGCGCGGCCGTGGTGGTGGCCCGGTGGCGCCGCCGGGCGCCGCGGGCGTTCGCCCGTGAGGCCCGCTGACTGTTGGCGGCGGCGAGCGCGGTGTACCTGCTGGTGCTGGCCGCACCGCTGCTGGGCTTGGACCAGATCGGCACCATCGATAGGCACGTGCATTGGGACCCGCTGCTGGCCTATGAGCACGTGACCGACGAGCCGGAGGGCGCCTACGTGGGCCAGGAGCCCGACGAGCGGATCTACTACGGTGCCCAGGAGTTGTCGGCGGCGGAGGTGGCACAGGCTCGCCGCGAGGCGCACCCCGGTGACGCCGCCTTCTACCGCTACCCCACCGTCGACGGCGGCGCGGTGTGGTTCGACGCCCACGGCGATGACCTGGCCCCTTCCCAACGCGCCGAACTGGAGGCGCTTCGGGCTCCCCCGCTCGAAGAGTCTTCCGACTCTGCGGCCCTGATCGTGGAGGAGAAGGTGGTCAACGCTTTGCTGTTCGTCCCGATCGGCATCGTGGCCTTCGCCGCTTTCTCCCCCTGGTGGGCGCGCCTGCTGGCCGGTCCCGCCCTGTCGCTGACGATCGAGTTCGCCCAGTGGGTGCTGGCCGCCGGACGCAGCGCGGAAATCGGTGACCTGATCGTCAACTCCGCGGGAGCGTGGCTCGGCGTCGCCATGGCCGCCACCGCGGCCATGGGCGTGGAGCATTCTCGTTTCCGTGGCAGCGAGCAGTGATTTTGAAAGGGCACGCCGCTGGGCGGGCGAGGTGTGTGGTCTCTTTGTCGACTAGGTTGTTGTTTTTTGAACGGCTGGGGTGTGGGGCGCGGGGAGTGTTCTCCGTTCACTCGTGCCTCGCTCGCTGCGCGACCTCAGCAGCCTGAGGGGGCGCTCACCCGCGCGCGCCCACCACCCGCCCTCGCCGCCCTTGTCAAAAACAACAACCTAAGCGGGTTGTCGCCCTGAGCGCGCTGGCGCGCCATTGCGGCCGGTGACCGAGAGTGGCCAAAGCGGTGACACAACGCCATCGTGGGATTACTTTTACCATATGACTCCTCCCGGCCCTGGTGACCTGGCCGCTCTTGCCCCCACGCCCGAGTGGGCCGAGGCGCTGCGGGCGGCGCCTCGGCGGTTGTTCGTACCCGACATCGCGTGGACCGTCGATGACGGGCTGCTTGATCGCAACGCCGATCCCCAAACCTGGCAGGCGGCGGTCGATGGGGACGGCGCCATCCTCACCCAGATCGACGACGGCGAGACCACACTGACCGCGACCTCGCCATGGACCGCCCGCGACTGGACCAGCTCGTGTTCCGCGCCGGCGATGGTGTTGGACTTCCTCAATCTGCTCGATCCTTACGACGGTGACCAGGTGTTGGAGATCGGCACGGGCACGGGGTGGACGGCGGGGGTGCTGTCGGCGCGGTTGGGCGCGGATCGGGTGACCTCGGTCGAGGTGGATGAGCGGGTGGCCGCGCAGGCTCGGGCCAACCTGGAGCGTGCCGGGTTGGCCCCCCGTCTGGTGGTGGGCGAGGGTGCGGCTGGTTGGCCCGCAAGCGCCCCCTATGACCGGGTGCATGTCACGTGCGGGGTGCGCGAGGTGCCCTACGCCTGGGTGGAACAGACCCGCCCCGGCGGAGTGATCGTGCTGCCGTGGACCCCCAACGGGATCGGTAACGGCCCCAAGGCCCGGCTCACCGTGACCGGCGATCGAGCCGTGGGCCGTTTCCCCGGTGGTGAGGCCGCCTACATGCTGCTGCGCGCCCAACGCCCCCGTCGCCCGCCGATCCGCGGGCAGGTGCGCGAATCTACCGCGCGGGTGGACCCGCGGCGCCTCACCCGCGCCGGGCGGGGGCTGAGCGTGGCGCTGGCGGGGATGTTGCCGGGGGTCTATGTCGGTGGCGGTGACCGGTCGGACGGTTCGCACGCGGTGGTGCTGCGCGAGCTGTCCGGTCCCTCCCACGCCATCGCCACCCGGCCCGTCGAAGGCGGCGAAGCCGCGGTTGAACAGCAAGGGCCACGCAACCTGTGGGACCAGGCGGAAACGGCCTACCTCACCTGGGTGGGCTGGGGCGAGCCGGGCGTGGAGCGCTTCGGCCTGACCGTGGCTCCCCAGGGCCAACACGCGTGGCTCGACACCCCCGACAACCGAATACCCGAACTGGAGAATTGATGGGCGGCAAGCACCGGACAGAGCCGGTGAAGTGCTCGATGTGCGACGGCACGGGATACCAGACCTACAACAAGGACAACCAGGAAGTCCGAATCAACTGCATCGGCTGCAACAGCACCGACAAGCAGCCCTGAGTGGCTAATACGGAAGTTGGTAGGCCCAAAAGAGGCATATGTGGTTGGTCTTGGCCTGCTGCGATATCATGCTTACGGAACGAGTACACGGGAGCCCCTGGCAGCCTTAGCTGCCAGGGGCTCCCGCTTGTCGTGCTAGAAAGCGTCTCGTTTGGCAGCGTCGATGAAGGCACGCCACTCACCAGAAGAGAAGGACAGGGTGCTCTCCTGCCGGTTTTTGGTGTCGCGAAGGGCGGTTACGCCGGGGGTATCGGCCACCTCGACGCAGTTGTCCCTGCTGCCGGTGGAGCTGGACTTGCGGAAGAGCCAGTGGGATGTTTCAGACATGGACACCAGCTTCTCCTAAACGCGGGATGCCAAGAGAGCACGAATCCGCTCGCATGCGGATAAGATATCCGTGGGATTTCGAGTGTGAGAAGGCTCCCAACCGGCCTTGGTTGGGAGCCTTCTCGTTGTTCAAGCTCAGGCGAGCTCGTCGCTTTTCACTGCACCTACCAGGGCGGCCCACTCCGCAGACGCGAATGAGAGATGGCCAGCTTCGCGGTTCTGCGTGTCGCGCACGGCAGACACGCCTGGCAGGTCGGCGACCTCAACGCAGTTGTGTGATTTCGGCTGACTGTAGCTGGATGTACGGAATAGGTCGTCGGGGATCATCGAGTTCATGTGGCTTCCTAGCTGATCATCTTGTGTAGACGTTCCACAGTCTCCTCAGGAGTGAGGGCTATGACGCGCAAATGCCCAAGCAGTGTGCGGTACCGGGCTACCTCCTCGGGGTGCTCCAAGTAGAGACCATCAGTGTCGGTCTCCAAAAACACCACCGGCGGATCTACCGTGGTAGGGAAATCCATGATGGCAAACCCACCCGCACTGCCAGGATTCAGGCGGGTGGCAGGAGCCATCTGCAACGTGGTCGGGGAAGTTCCCTCGGCCATCTGGATCAGGTGTTCGACCTGGCGATGCAGCACATCCGGGTGCTCGGTCAACGCCAATAGCGCTGCTTCTCCGAATACGGCACAGAGTTCAGGTGGTTCCTCGCGGAGGATCTTCTGCCGCTCCATACGAGCGTCCACCATGCGCTGAATCTCGGTGGGGTCGCGAACTAGAGCTGTCTTGGCCAACAGCTCAACGTACTCCGGGATCTGGAGTAGACCGGGTACGACCAGCGGTTCCCAATTGCTGATCATCGACGCTTCAGTCTCGAACCCGATGTACTTACTACCGCGCAGCACATCCTTGTACCGCGCCCACCAGCCACGTTCACGCGACTGCCGACACAGCGTCAAAATCTCTTCTCGCTCGCGCTCATCCTCGATTTGGTAAGCGTCGAGGAGCGCTTTGATCTCGTTGACCTGCGGGCGTTTCTTCTCACCGGACTCGATGTTGCTAACAGTGGTGCGTGCGATCTCCGCGGTCTTGGCTGCTTCATCCAAAGTCATGCGGGCCTGTAGGCGGCGGCGCTTGATCTCGTGGGAGAGGCGTCGTCGGCGAACTGTTGGGCTGTAGCGGGTACTCATGTGTCTCCCAAGAGCGACGTTTCTCTTGATCGTAGAGCCAACAGGATGAATCAGACATTCCTGGATTTCAAGAACGGGATTTCAGTGTACTCTTGAAATCCTGAAATTCAGGTTCCATGATGGTGGTAGCTCGAAATCCCTGCCGGCCTCTCCAGCCGGCTCAACCCCCGAGAGGGGAACTCATGACACTCGTACCACTACTTTCTGTTTTACATATGTTGCCGACAGTTGGCACCGGGCGCGGCCATAATCGCACGACCCCGTCCCGGAGTGGCGCCGAATCGGCTGACCCCGCGTTCTGCTCTGCCCCTTCGGCGCGTGCGTCGCGGGTGCGCTCGTATGCGGTTGGTCTGGGGGTGGTGCCGCCGGATTACGCCCGGTTTTGTGGGCTGCATGCGCGTCACCGTCTCGTGTGGCGGTTGACCTATGAGCCGGGGCAGGTGGTGCCCTATCGCGCGTACCACCGGGTGGAAGACGGTCTCGTGGTGGCCGCCGACACCCTGGACGAGTTGGCGTTCGCGTTGGAGGAGTTCACCGCCCCGATCCACGCCCACAGCGGGGAAGAACCGGTGGCGCGCTTCACGATTCAACCCGCCCGGGAGGTGGACCGGTGATGCGCGATCCTCGGGAGGGCGATCAGGTGTGTCACCTGCGTCGGGTGGCCGATGCGTTGGTGGTGGGTACCCAGGAGCGGGCCTTGTGGTTGGGCCAGGTGCGCCAGACCTCGTTGGCGTTGTTGACCCATCTGGCCGATCAGTACGGCAACGCCTGCACCCAACCCCGCCCCGGCTCGGCCCACATCCGACAGTGGCCCGGTACGCCCCGACGCCGCACCAGGGCGTGGCCGTGTATCCGTCCGGCGGGCCACACCGGTATCCATGTGGATGCCACCGGCCACGCCTGGCCCCCCGGCCAGACGGGAGAGGAGCGGTGAGCCCGGTGGATGCGGCCCTGGCCCACCTGCACCACCGCTTCCCCGGCGCCACCATCTGGCACGGCAGCCACACCCGCCAATGGTGGGCACTCCTGCCCGGCCACCCACGCCTGCTGGAAGCCGCCACGCCGCAAGCCCTGGAAGGGCTCATCGCCGCCGTGCTGGGTGCGCGCCGCCGCGACGACCTGCGCAGCCGGCGACCGCGCAAGCCCACCCGGCCACCTCGCCCCGGCGAGCCACCGGCCAGAGGCACCGCCACCGCAACAACCGCGCCCATGGCCGCGGTTCCCGCCGGGCGGCGGCCGATCCAGCCGCGGCACCGCCGGCGCCGCACCCCCGCCCCCTCCTAACCGGGCCGAGCAAAGAGCACAATCCCTCAGGGCCGCACTGGAACACCCCCGGCCAGCGCGGCCCGCCCCACAGGGGGGTGCCCCGTCGCGGAGGGGATGGGGCACCCCCATATGTCGCACCGGGATAAAAAGGACAGACCCGCTGGTCAGGTTGGCTCCTCCCCACCACCGGGGTTGAGGAGGCGAAAAAGGAACTTTCGAAGCAAGGAGATCAAAGCCCCTCACCCGCCGCTCGTGCCTCGATCGCTTCGCGATCTCAGCAGCCAGGGGGGACTTAGACATCTGACGCAATCCCGTGGCGCCCAAACTCACGACCTCAGCAGCCAGAGGGCACTTAGACATCTGACGCAATCCCGTGGCGCCCAAACTCACGACCTCAGCAGCCAGAGGGCACTTAGACATCTGACGCAATCCCGTGGCGCCCAAACTCACGATCTCAGCAGCCAGGGAGGGACTTAGGTATCTGGCGCGATCCCGTGGCGCCCATGCTCACGATCTCGGCAGCCAGGAAGCTCCCTTCAGGAAACCTGTCCGGAAAGAACACCAGGGAGGGGTGCTCTCTTGAGGAAATCTTCCCGGGGGTGCCAGGGAGGGGGCTCCCTTCAGGCACCCTCCCCCGAGGGGCCAGGAGGCGGGCGGGGAACTGTTGTGCCTGGAGGGGTTTCAGCATGGTTCATCCACCGGACCTACCACGCCTGACCACCGTCGAACCACAGCACTACCTGCCACCCCGGCCTCGGCTCGCCCCTCCTCACCCCTCGGCCTCCCCTGGGCTGTCGAGATCGCGAAGCGATCGAGACACGAGCGAACAACGCCCCCTCCAACAC